>JACPGG010000055.1 GCA_016182545.1 Ignavibacteriales bacterium | reverse complement strand
CGCAGCGTGACGCACTGCAGGTTTCACTCGATTCACTGAAGAACGTTGTGGCTGAAATGAATGTTCGGATCAATCAGTTAACTTCTGACACGACATCCCTCCATTCCGAACTAGCATCGAGGAACAAACGCATTGCTGCTTTGGAGTTGATGACAGATACCCTCACCGAGCGATCGCGTGCACTGCAAAATGAACTCGACGTCTTGAAGCAGAATTACGATCAATCCAAGTCGAAAAATTCAGCCGAGTTAAAAAAATTGCTGAACAATCTCGAAATCTTGCAGAGAGACGTTGCACTGCGCGAGCAAAAATTAAAGGACTATGAAGAAGCGCTCGCCGTGCGCGATTCTTCATTAGTAGAACTTCAAAAAGATCTCATCGGTCGCGAACAGAAAGTGGTCGAATTGCAAAAACGATTGCTTGCGCGTGATTCCGCATTGACAGCATTGAAGACACGATTGAACGCCGCTCTTCTCGGTTTCACAAACAGCGGCTTATCGATCAATATCGTCAATGGGCGCGTCTACGTCTCATTGTCCAACCAATTACTTTTTTCGACAGGCAAGACTGACATCGACAAGCGCGGAAAAGAGGCGTTGAAAGAACTTGCATCGGTCCTTAACCAGCAGGAGGATATCTCCATTCTCGTTGAAGGTCATACCGATAATCAGGCTGTGAAAAATCTTGGATCGATAAAAGACAATTGGGACCTGAGCGTACTGCGGGCAACCGAAGTAGTTCGATATTTAACTATTGAGGGAAGAATGGATCCGAAACGCATTACCGCTTCAGGACGAAGTGAATATTATCCGATCGACACGGCGAATTCCTCAGAAGCATTGGCAAAGAACAGACGCACAGAAATAATCCTTATTCCCAAACTTTCCGATCTATTTGAAATTCTGGAGAATTGATGTTGCCACAGGCATCAACGAATATTAAAAGCGTAACAGTCCTCTGTTGCGCTTTTTTATTTTTTGGCTCCTGTGCGAGTGTAAAAGATTTCGGCAAACTTGAGCGGAATCAATTCTTCCAATTCGAACCCGAAGTGAGAGCATTGATCAATTCACCTGCTGCAATCGATTCTTCCAAACCAACGCATCTTATTCTCTATGCTCTCCCCAATGGAAATTCAATTGAAATGAGTGCGGGAAGACAAATGAAACCCGATCTGGACTGGCACTATGATATTCAGCATATCGCCGCACAAACGCGTTTTCTCCGATCTGAATTGACCGATAGAAATATTATCATCGCTTATTTGGAATGTGAAGGAAAAAGTTGGCCCGCATGGCGGCAGAAGCATGAAAACAGTTCTGCGGCAATCGCACGTATAGTCGAATATGTCCGGTTTGAAACCAACTATCCGAAATTGGTGATGCTGTCCGGACACAGCGGGGGCGGGAGTTTTTTAACTGGGTATCTAAATGCATTTGATTCGATCCCTGAACACATCTATCGCATCGCATACCTCGATGCAAATTATAGTTTTGAAGATTCCTTGCATCACGGTCAAAAATTATTTGACTGGTTGAACGCAAGTACGTCGCGCACACTTGCTGTCATCGCATACGATGATAGAGAAATTATATATAACGGAAAAAAGATCATCGGACCGACCGGGGGAACATTCCGTGCAACGCAACGTATGATGCAAAGCTTTGCCGCACGCACGAATGTCTCTTCCCATCAAGACTCTACGATCATACAATATTCAGCGATTGGGAACCGCGCCAGGTTTATTGTACACACGAATCCAGATACTTTGATTTTGCACACGGTGCTGGTTGAGCGAAACGGCTTCATTCATTCTGTATTGATGAATACGAAATATGAAGAGAAGAACTACAAATTTTTCGGAAATCGCGTTTACAATAATTTGATCTCAGAACAATAAATGCAAAAAGAATCTCTGAAACGGGAACTCTCTCTCACACAGGCAGTCGCTTTAAATATGATCGACATGGTCGGCATCGGTCCGTTTGTCGTTCTTCCGATCGTAATCGGAATTATGGGGGGACCGCAGCACATATCCGCCTGGATCGCAGGTGCGGCACTTGCACTGATCGATGGTTTTATTTGGGCAGAGTATGGCGCCGCATTACCGCGAGCCGGAGGCAGTTATGTTTTTTTGCGTGAAGCGTACGGGCAAAAATGGGGACGACTGATGTCGTTTCTTTTCATCTGGCAAACGATGATTCAGGCACCTCTGGTCATCGCGTCGGGATCGATCGGATTCGCACAATATCTCTCTTATATCGTTCCACTTGATGATGCTACAAGACGAATCGCTTCGGGAACACTGGTGATCGCGTTGACCATTCTGTTATATAGAAAAATTTCAACAGTCGGAAAAATTTCTGTCGCACTGTGGATCGGCGTGCTTGGCACAATGGCGTGGTTCATAGTCGGAGGTTTATCTCATTTCGATGCGAAACTAGCATTCGATTATCCAGAAGGTGCGTGGGATTTCAAATGGGCGTTTTGGGTCGCACTAGGACAGGCATCCGTTCAAACGATGTATTCGTATCTCGGGTATTACAATGTCAATCATCTTGGCGGAGAAATCAAACAGCCGGAAAAAAATATTCCTCGCGCTATTTTCATTTCAATTATCGGCATTGCTGTGTTGTACCTTGCAATGCAATTCGCGGTGATCGGAGTAATTCCCTGGCAGGAAGCGAAAGATTCCCAGTTCATCGTCAGCACATTGATCGAGCGGTTATATGGAACGACTGCCGCAACCATCGCGACAGTACTCGTCCTATGGATAGCGTTTGCCTCACTGTTCGCGGTGATGTTGGGTTATTCAAGAATTCCTTACGCGGCGGCACTGGATGGTAATTTCTTTTCGATTATGGCAAAGGTCCATCCGACAAAAAATTTCCCGCATGTATCACTTTTATGGCTTGGAGCGGCGGCGTTTGTGTTCAGTCTGCTTTTTAGAATGGCAGATGTGATTAAAGCAATTCTTGCGATGAGAATCCTAGTTCAATTCATCGGCGGTGCAGTGGGAATTATGCTTCTGAGGAAAGCACTCGGATCCGGTACCATACCGTTTAAGATGTGGTTGTACCCTCTTCCGGCAATCGCTGCAATTGTACTGTGGGCTTCAATCATGGTTTCTACGGGATTCGGATTTGCTCTTTCAGGATTGGGGATGACGCTGCTTGGGATAATCGTTTATTTTGTGCGGGAAAAGGTTCAGGATAAATGATACATTCCGCCTTCTAGATTTGTGCTAGATTGTAATCACTGCTCTTCTTTTATCTGAAATTCTTCTTCGTCCGGACGGACTGAATCGTATAATCTTCTCAATGACGCAAATGCAATCTTGCTCCCCCGATTGGCAGCGGTGCGGTACATCCGTACCGCTTCAACGGTTTTTTTGGAAACAACGATTCCATTCTCATGACAATACGCAAGTGTGACTTCAGCAAGAAGCGATGCTTCCTTATTACCAGTCACTAATATGTTCAACGCAGAATCCTTTGTCAGAACACCGTATCCGGTCAATAGTTTTACTGAAGCCATCCGCACCAATCCCTCCTTACTTCCCGCTTTCAATGCATTTGTCCAAAATTCGATCGCCCGATCTTTCTGTTGCGGAACGATTTGTCCGTTAAAGTACGCCGTTCCCAATTCAATCATCGACGGTACAAAGTTCTGTTGTGCGGATTTTAAAAAAGTCGTAACTATATCTTCCTTTTGTTGAAATGGAAAAATTTCTGTCAGTGACAAACTCGAAATTATATATTGCGCCTCTGCATCACCGCGAGCCGATCTCTGCTGGATCCTTTTCAGCAGCGGTTCGTTGTTCAGAAGACGAATCAGTACATTCGGCGCCCTTCGTGATTCCAGCCGCACTGCTCTGAGGTAATTCAGGACCGCTTTGACAGAATCCTGTTGCACAGCAATTCCATCTTCATAGCATCTTCCGATCACGGCAAACTCTTCGGGAACTCCCCATTCCGCATGACGCACAAGAAGAAAAAAGAGAATGCTGTCCGTAACGACATCCAATGATTTTATTTTTTTTTGCCACAATGGTCCAAGTGCATTGAGAATTTCAACGAGAGAGAAAGAATTCTCAGAAATTTTTTCTTCATCGCTTGGAAGTTCCATCAACAAAGACGGTTGTGCACTTTGAGCGGTTATTGTTGTCAGGGTGATCGTAGAGTCGACATTTGCCTGAGAAGCAAACCGTTCAATTTCAAGCAACACTTCCTTTGCAGGTGCATATCCTGCATCGACCGATTTTTGTATCCAGTACAGTGCCTTTTTCCAATCACGCTGGACGACGAGATTGTCGGTGAATTGCAAAGCGTAAGCAAAAGTCCCTTCACGCAATCCCTGTTCTGCAGCATATTGAAAATGTTTGTATCCGTTGAACGGATTCCATTCCACTCCCCACCCGTTATGATAGAAGACAGCCATATTGTAATGAGCCAGCAGATAATTCTTTTCGGCAGCTCTCTGTATCAATTCAAACGCCTTCACTGTATCTGCAGTAAAACCTTGTCCAGTAAGATATCTCAAACCCAATTCGTGCAGCGCTGCAGGATCACCGGAATTTGCATTTCGTACAAGTGTGAACCCTTCCCACAATTGAGGTGTTACATCCGATGAACGGACTACTTTGAGAAGGATCGTTCGGCTCGGTTTGTCCTTAAAGACCAGACTCGTTGTGGAGTCCTTCGGAAATAAAAGTATCGGAATCAGAGAACAGAATACAATAAATCGCATCGGTCGTTCGTCTTTCAGAATGGTGTCATACCAAGAATACGCAGTATTCGTGTAAGAATAAACAGCTAAGAGTTAGACTCTCAATTTTTTCTTTTGTTCCTTTTTCGCTTTTGGAAACTGAATTTTGTAGATTGGAACACCTCACTTCATAAACTGTAAAACATGAAAATACTTTATTCATACCTGAAGAATTATTGGGGACTGGTGATCCTTGCGCTGTTCCTCGCAACCATCAACCAGACCTTCTCTCTCCTCGATCCGCTGATCTTTCGGTACGTGATCGATAATTACGCGATGAAGTTCAAGGAATATACGACAGACCAGTTTTTGGCGGGAGTTGTGACGCTGCTGTTCGCCTCGATGGGTGTCGCATTTGTTTCACGCGTTGCAAAGAATTTTCAGGATTATTACATCAATGTCATCGTCCAAAAACTCGGTGCGCAGATATATTCTGACGGAATACAGCATTCTCTCGATCTTCCGTATTCCGTTTTTGAAGACCAACGCAGCGGCGAAACTCTCGGAAAGCTGCAAAAGGTCCGGACGGATGTCGAGCGGCTGATATCTGCGGCGATTAATATTCTTTTTACAACATTGGTCGGAATAATTTTTGTCATGATCTATGCATTTTCTGTGCATTGGCTCATTGCACCGCTCTATTTTGCCACGGTGCCGATATTGGCATTTGTCAGTTCCACGCTTAGCAAAAAAATCAAAGTTCTTCAAAAGACCATTGTCGGAGAAACGACTGCACTCGCCGGATCGACAACGGAGTCGTTACGGAATATCGAACTGGTCAAAAGTCTTGGTCTTGCGAATCAGGAAATAGGTCGACTCAATAATACGACACAAAAGATCCTAGGCTTGGAACTGAAGAAAGTGAAATATATCCGCGGATTGAGTTTTATACAGGGAACATCGGTAAATTTTCTCCGCACATCGATACTCTTTACGATGTTGTATCTCATCTTCTCCCAACAAATCACGGTCGGACAGTTCTTCTCGTTGTGGATCTATTCATTCTTTATCTTTGGACCGTTGCAGCAGCTAGGCGACATCATCAATATATATCGTGAAGCGGAGGTTTCACTGAACAACTTCGAGACAATTCTCAACACACCAAAAGAACCAAGACCGCAATCTCCCGCAGCGGTTCAAACAATTAAAACGCTTGCGTTCGATAAGGTTACATTCAAGCATCAATCAGCAAACAGCCACGCACTGAATGGAATAACATTCAACGTGAAACTCGGTGAGACGATCGCATTTGTCGGTCCTTCCGGTTCAGGAAAAACAACGCTTGTGAAATTGCTGGTCGGTTTGTACAGACCTCAATCCGGAAAGATCCTATATAATAATCATTCATACGACAAGATTGATTTTGATACCTTGAGAGAAAGAATAGGATTTGTCACGCAGGATACGCAACTCTTTTCGGGAACAATCCGAGAAAATCTTCTCTTTGTTAATCCAAACGCTACAGACGAGGAATGTTTGGATGTCTTGAACAAAGCTGCATGCCAGTCCCTCCTCGCCCGCGCTGATAAGGGACTCGATACTCTGATCGGTGAAGGTGGGGTGAAAGTGTCGGGCGGAGAAAAACAGAGACTTTCCATTGCGCGTGCCTTATTACGCAATCCCAACTTACTTGTTTTTGACGAGGCAACCTCCTCTCTCGATTCACTGACCGAGGAAGAGATCAGCGAAACGATCCGGAATATTTCTGAACGAAAGGATCTCATTGCCATTCTTATCGCGCATCGCCTTTCGACCGTGATGCACGCGGATAAAATATTTGTCCTCGAGAAAGGAAAGATCACCGAATCAGGCACGCATGCTAAACTTCTCAAGGAAAAAGGATTATATTACGCCATGTGGCGTCAGCAGGTAGGTGAACAGACGAATGGAATTATTAAGACTGCAAGCAAGGCAAGAAAAGTAATTTCTAAAAATTGAACCCTGTCCCCTCCCTCTTTTGAGGGGAAGGTCAGGGTGGGATGAAACAATGGCAAAGAAAAAATCTAACGGCGCTAAAGATCTCTTCGATCAAAACGACGATATCAATTGGAACAAGGAACTCAAACCGCTCTTCAAAAGGTACGACGGACGAAAACATCCGCTTGAGTACAAAAACTTGTATCAATTGTTAGTTGCGGTCGTACTCTCAGCACGGGATTCTGACCGGAACATTAATTCACTGACACCGGCGCTGTTTGCAAAATTCCCCTCGATGAAACATCTTGCAAAAGCAACACCGGAGGATTTGTATCCATTTATCGGCAAAGTTTCAAACTTCGGGAACAAGTCCCAATGGTTGACCAAGACAGCAAAAGAGATAAAGGACGATAAGAACATTCCGTTGACTCAGGAAGGCTTGACGCAATATTCAGGTATTGGAAGAAAATCTGCAAATGTTATAATGAGCCAGATGGGCGCGCCGGCGGAAGGTGTCATTGTCGATCTCCATACACTCCGTGTTGCACCGCGGCTTGGTATTGCACAAGGAACAAACCCCGAAAAGATCGAAAAGCAATTGATGGAAAAAGTGGATAAAAAGAATTGGCACCTGCTCGGGATGTCTCTTACCTATCTCGGACGCGAAACCTGCCGCCCGACAAATCCGAAATGCCATGAATGTGTTGTGAGCAGTGTGTGTGCGTTTTATAATGGACAGAAGAAATAAATTTATTTCCGCTGTGTCAATAAAACCCCGGCAATAGTAATCACTCCCCCGATAACAAACATACCTGTAATCGGTTGGTCCAAAATTATCACTGCAAGAATTGTCGTCAGGATGGGCTGCGCGTTGGCAAAGACGGCAACTTTCGTTGTGTCAAACTTCCCTATCGCATAATACCACAAAACGTAACTGATGACTGATGTTCCGAGGGCAAGATACAAAATGCCGAACCAGTTATCGGTCGAGATCGTCGAAACGTCAAACCATGTTAAACTCGCCGCACCCGGAGGAATAAAAATTATTGCCCCGAGCATGATCGTGAGCGAACTGACGTGAAACGAGCCATACTTCGCAATCAATTTCTTTCCCTGGATTGCATACAGTGCCCACGCAATTACAGCAAACAAGATCATCACATTGCCGAAAAAATAATCGGACGATAAATCGATCCCCCGTTCGAAAATGACGATACTGACACCGATGAATGCGATAACAACTCCGGTCACTTTCCACGTTGTGAGTCTCTCGCCAAGCATAAATCGAGAAAAGACAAGGACGAAAGCAGGCGTCGTAGCATAGAGCAAAGCGCCGTTAGCTGCCAGCGTGAATTTCATTCCATAGAGATAGAAATATTGGTTGACCGAGATGGCAAGCAGTGATAACCAGAAAAGCGTTCCAAAATCCTCTTTGAGGATGCGGATCCTCTTTTCGCGGATGAAAAAGACTACTGCCAGTACACCGCCGGAGATCAGTCCGCGGATAAAGGTCAGAGCCATCGGGTCGACCTCGCGCGTGACGGTTTTTGCGATCAGGTGCGTACCGCTCGCGATCAGTTGCTGGATCAGCATAATGATGTAGATGTTCATGGGACCATTCAGCCATCCGATTGCTTTGAGTAATCGGATGGCTTATATACTTTCTTTTGTAACTCGAAAACAGTTTTGATATATTGGACGAGACAATATACCAAAAAATTATTACCACATCTAATGCAGTCAAACTGAGTGAACGATGTGTTGTTTGTGTGCTGCGTAAGTCGAAGCATTTCGTCATCCTTCGACGCGCTCATAAAAACGATCGCTTGCTCAGGATGACTATTGACAACATTATGAAACGAAAAGAGACCCTCTTCCTTATCGACTCGATGGGAATCGCGTATCGTTCCTACTTTGCGTTCATCCAAAACCCTCTCATCAATTCAAAGGGAGAAAATACCAGCGCTATCTACGGCTTCGTGAATTATCTCAACAAGATACTCGAAGAACAAAAACCGGATTATATCGCCGCTGTGTTCGATACGGAAAAGCCGACCTTCCGGCACAAAGCATATAAGGAATACAAAGCAACGCGGAACAAAATGCCCGACGATCTTGCTGCATCACTGGGATATTTGAAAGATGTTGTAAAAGCATATAATGTTCCTGTCCTCGAATTAGACGGTTTTGAAGCGGACGACATTATGGGAACATTGGCACGGCGCGCCGAAAAAGAAAAGATCGACACGTACCTCGTTACATCTGACAAGGATTTCATGCAGCTTGTATCCAACAGGGTGAAAATTTATCGCCCGGGAAAATTCGGAAATGAGGATGAGGTGGTAGGCGAAGAAGGAGTGATGAAAAAATTCGGCGTAGGACCTGACCAAGTTATTGAAATGCTCGGACTGATCGGCGACACATCGGATAATGTCCCCGGTGTGAAAGGCGTAGGAGAAAAAACGGCACTTCCTCTGATCCAGAAATATAAAACGATCGAGAATGTCCTTGCCCATATTGACGATATCCCGCAAAAGGGATTGCAGGAGAAACTCCGCACAAATAAAGACTTGGCGCTCCTTTCAAAAAAGTTGGTCACGATCGATGTCAACGTCCCGATCAAAGCGGACATCCACCACCTAAAAGCGAAAGAAAAGGATTTTCCAACGTTATTGCAATTATTCGATCGTCTTGAATTTAAAACTCTTGCGCGACGGCTGAAAGAACAAGGGGTTGTTGCCGGGCTTACGCAGCCGAAAGTAGAAGAAGTTGCAGAAACGACCGAACAAGAAAATATCAACACCGTAAAGCACCAATACACCGTCATTAAAACCGATAAGGAATATCTTCGCCTGCTCGCCGAATTGAAGAAGGCAAAAGCATTTGTCTTCGACACCGAAACGACTTCGACCGATACTCTGCGTGCACAGTTGGTGGGGATTGCATTCGCATTCGAACATAAAAAAGCATACTACCTCCCCGTCGTCGATACAATGTTCGATGAAAAAGAGGATGATCTGTTTGGTGATGGCAAATCTAGGGGAAAACAGGAGGGATTTGATCTCGCCCGGATCGTAAAGGATCTCAAACATGTTTTTGAAAACGAAAAAGTGAAGAAGTACGGGCAGAATATTAAATATGACACACTAGTTCTGTCGACAAAAGGAATTAGCGTCGCCGGTATTGCATTCGATACGATGATCGCCGCATACACATTGCGCTCGGATAGGCAGCACTCACTAGATACACTGGCAGCTGAGCTGTTGAATTATAAGATGGTATCGTTCGAAGAACTGACCGACGGCGGAAAGAAAGATATCCGGGAAATTCCGGTTGACACAGTCGGTAACTATTCGGCGGAAGATGCGGACATCACCCTTCAACTGGTTGACATATTGCATGATAAAATCTCCTCGAACGGATTGAAACCGCGCTGCACGGAGATCGAATTTCCGCTCATCGAAGTCCTCACTCAAATGGAAATCAGCGGTGTAAAGATCGACAAGAAATTCCTCGCGACCATGTCCGATGAGATCGGCGAAACGCTCGACGCAATCATAAAGAAGATTTACAAACATGCCGGCGAGCAGTTTAATATCAACTCAACACAACAACTTGCAAAGATCCTGTTTGAAAAACTGAAATTGAAGACTGTCAGAAAAACGAAAACAGGATATTCAACGGACGTTGGCGTACTGGAGACGTTGCGGAAGGAGCATCCCATCGTTGAAGAAATGCTCGAATATCGGCAATTGCAAAAATTGAAATCGACCTACGTTGATGCACTCCCGAAACAGATCAATCCGCGTACGGGAAAACTGCACACATCGTTCAATCAAACGGTCGCTGCTACCGGCAGATTGGCAAGCAGCGATCCGAATCTGCAGAACATTCCGATCAGAACCGATATGGGAAGGAAGATCAGGAAAGCATTCATTCCGTCAGACAAAGATTCGCTTATTCTCTCTGCCGACTATTCACAGATCGAACTCCGTATTATGGCGCACGTGTGTGGGGATAAAGGATTGCTTGAAGCATTCAACAATCACGAAGATATCCATGCATCAACAGCGGCTAAAGTGTTCGGTGTGAATCAAAAAGATGTTACTCGTGATATGCGGCGAAAGGCGAAAGAGGTCAATTTCGGAATCATGTACGGGATCGGTCCTTTCGGTCTCGCATCGCGGCTTGATATTACACAGACTGAAGGCCGCGAGATCATTCAGAAATATTTCGAGCGATTTCCGAAAGTGAATCAATACATTAAAGATACGATCGCATTCGCGCACGCAAACGGCTTTGTCGAAACATTAAAAGGACGGCGTCGCTATCTATCTGATATCAACAATAAGAACCAGAATATCCGTGCGAACGCAGAACGTCAATCGATCAATATGCCGATCCAAGGGACCGCTGCTGATATGATCAAACTGGCGATGATCGGGATCCACCAAGAATTGAAAAAGAAAAAACTTGAGAGCAAGATGGTACTGCAAGTACACGACGAGTTGGTCTTTGACATACCGAAAAACGAAGAAACGAAAATGAAGAAGATGGTTGCCGATGAAATGAAGAATGCTATGAAATTAAATGTTCCTATCGAAGTTGAGATCGGCGTCGGCAAGAATTGGCTGGAAGCACACTGATAAATTAAAAGTAAGATGCTTTAAGGTTCAGGTTTCAAGCAGGAATAGTTTAGAGTTTAGAGTTTAGAGTTTAGAGTTTTGATCTTTATTTAGTATTTGCGTTTTGGAAGTTCTCCTTAACAGGATCAATCCACCGAACAATATCAATGCCGCGGGCCAGTACATTCTGATCGCATCCTTCACGTCACTGACATACCAGTATCCGATCTCGGTCATCATGAATGCCACGCCGATGCTTATGAAAATAAGCGCCGGAACGAGAAGATGATAGTCCCGGAAGTTAAAGACGAACAACATCAAGAATGCCAAGCCGAAAACGATCAAGAATCCCGGCACGTAGACGTACGGAGAATTTTCGACCAGATCGTATTTCCCCAATAGTAACAGCACGCCTGCATAGAAACAGAGACTACCGAAAAAAAGTGACTGGCGGATATTCATTGTAAAAGAGCGAACAACCATTGCGCCGCCGTATGCGACGAGTCCAAAGATGAGAAATGTTTCTCCGTCAACTTTAAGGATGTTCAATTGACGAAGGAGCAATCCTACTCCAAGGATGACGAGAAATATCCCAAGGATCGGAATTCGGGCGATCTGTTGTTTATCCATTTTCTATTATGATTTTATCGCGTAGTCGTATGGAACGACCAATGCAAGGATGATATACAATACGAGTCCTGCACCAAAAGACGCAAGGCAAAGAATAACATACAACATTCGCATAATGCTCGGATCAATACCAAAATAACCTGCCAAACCTCCACACACTCCGGCAATTTTTTTATCGGTGAAAGAACGACGGAATTGTCTGTACGACTGCGATTGAGATTGTGACTGTTGCCCACCGGAAGAGAATTGATCGCCCGACGACGATTCAGATGCAGGATTTGATTGGCGATAATAAATAATTGCCATACCGAGTATGATCAACAGTATGGGAAAAATATATTCGATGGCATTGCCGATAAAATCAAAAAAATGAAATACTTCCAGATTCGCGAGCAGCAACAATCCCCCCCCGATAATTAATATATAGCCGAGAATATTTCTTGCGTTTGAAGGAGTTGCGGTTGCCTGAGCTTGAGTTCCCTGAGGGGTGAAATCTGCAGCGGAGTACGGTTTTTGAGGAACAATGATAATAGCGGCAATGTATAAGAGAATACCGCTTCCGCCGAACAGCACCATAAGCACAAAAAGAATTCTGATGATAACAGGGTCGACATCAAAATATTCAGCGAGTCCGCCGCAGACACCGGCAAATACCTTATTTGTTCGTGAACGATAGAGACGTTGTGAGTTCATAATTCCTCCGAGTATTCAATGCAGTCTTTACGGATTTACCGGACCGCCCATACTCTTACGGTGATCAAACCGATTTAGTTGCGGTCGACAAATCCCTAAGGGATCGTAGGCCGACTCGTCGAGCATTTAATGATTTCACTCTCGGTAACGATAAATGAGACCGCAATATCCGTTTGCTCTTTCGGGACATCATTCAGCACTTGAAAATCATATGCTAATGCAACAGTCGGAAGTTTGACATCGTGTAAAAAGCGATCGTAAAATCCCGCACCGAATCCGAGACGATTCCCTTTCCGATCGACAGCCAAAGCAGGTACGACAACGACATTCAAATCGGCAACAGGGACGGGTCGATATATTCTCGGTTCAAGAATTCCATATGACGCCGTTCCCAATTCACTTAAGGAAAAAAGTTCAGAGTGACGCATTTGTTTTGTCGCTTTGTCCGCGATCGGCGCAACGACTCTTTTCCGTTGCTTCAACAGAAGTCGTATTAATTCGTGCGTATCGACTTCATTATTCTTGGATGACACATATGTATGAACCACATCTGCTCGGAAAAAATCGGGTAGCAAATAAAGATTGTCAATGACAAGCTTTGAGCGTTCGCGGACATCTCTTTTTGAGAGCCGGTCCCGTTCTTCTTTCATTTTTTTTCGCAGGGATTCTTTGGATATCATTGGTGCAATAGTATTAAAATCTGTTCAAAATAAAAAGTCCCGCTCAACGAGTCGTGGACCGGAGCGGGACTGAATCACCGGATGCCTCGGATCAGACTTCCATTATCTCTTTTTCTTTTTGTGCAAGCAACATATCGACCTCTTTGATAAACTTGTCGGTATACTTCTGCACTTCAGCTTCGCCACGCTTCCGTTCGTCCTCGGAAAAATGTTCGTCCTTCTCCGATTTTTTCAACTGTTCATTTTCATCGCGTCGAACGTTGCGAATGGCGATCTTTCCTTCTTCTCCGAATTTCTTCACCAGCTTTACGAGTTCTTTCCTCCGCTCTTCATTGAGAGGCGGAATGGGAACGCGAACAAGTTTTCCGTCGATGCTGGGATTTAATCCCAGATTCGCTGCAATGATCGATTGTTCAATCGGTTTCACCATGGATTGATCCCACGGGGTCACCGTCAACATATGAGCATCCAACACTGAAACGGAACCGACCTGATTGATCGGCATCAGTGTACCGTACGCATCCACTTTGACCGTATCCAGCAAAGCGGTCGTCGCCTTGCCGGTTCGTATCTTCACCAGTTCATGCCGCACACTCTCGATTGCTTTCTGCATTCGAGTTTCACAATTTTTCAGTATCTCTTTTACTTGCATAGATCATCTCCTTCGTGATTATTGGACAGATGGAGCGGACTCCGTTACCGTAGTTCCAACACTTTCCCCAAGGATCAATCGTTTGAGATTATTTCGAACATTCATATTGAACACACCGATCGGCAATTTATTCTCTTTGCAGAGCGTTATCGCCGTCATATCCATCACTTTCAAATTTTTTTTAAACACGTCGTCGTAGTTGATCAAGGAATAATGTTTCGCTTTCGGATTTTTCTCCGGATCCGAGTCGTAGATCCCGTCAACACGAGTTCCTTTAATGATGATACCAGCCTCGATCTCAATTCCGCGCAAGACGGCTGCCGTATCGGTCGTAAAGTACGGATTTCCTGTTCCAGCCGCAAAGATGACGATACGATTCTTTTCAAGATGGCGTACTGCGCGGCGGCGAATATACGGCTCTGCAATGCGTTCCATATTGATTGCAGTCTGGCAGCGGGTGTACATACCGTGATGTTCCAGTGTGGTTTGCAATGCCAACGCATTGATCACAGTAGCCAGCATTCCCATATGATCGCCGGTCACCTTATCGATCCCATCGGATGAATTTTCAATTCCACGGTAGATATTGCCCCCTCCGATGACGATACCGATCTGCACTCCCAGATCATACACGGTTTTGATCTCTTCGGCGTACTGTCCCAGAATCTTTGAATCAATTCCGTACTCAAGATCGCCCATCAACGCTTCGCCGCTCAATTTTAACAGGATGCGTTTATACTTGGGATCTGTCATGCTTACCTCCGTATAAAAAGAAAGGTCTCATGAGAGACCTTTCGATATTAGTTTAGTGATTCGCCAAGTTGGAATCTCTTGAACTGCTTCACGCTGATGTTTGCGGGAAGGATATCTTTGATCATCTTTCCGGCATCCTTAATGAAACTTTGCTCGAGAAGAACTACCTCTTGATAATATTTTTCCAGGCGCCCGTTCGCAATCTTCTCGGCGATATGTTCGGGCTTTCCTTCGTTCTTCGCCTGCTGGCGGTAGATCTCCAATTCCTTATCGATCAATTCTTTGCTCACTTTGTCTCGTGATACGACGATCGGTGACATTGCGGTCACTTGCATTGCAATATCACGAGCCAGGGCCTTATTTCCCGGATTGAATTCAGCAGCGATTTCCACCATCACAGCGATCTTACTCCCCATGTGAGTATATGATTCTACAAAACCGCCGTTGGCATTGATAGAAGCAAGCAATGCATTCACATCAACAGGAGATTGTGCAAACACAATATCGGCAACCGATTGTGCAAAGCCCACAAAATCTTCTCCGCGGGCAACAAAGTCTGTCTCACAATTAATTTCAACCATGATGCCGCGCTGCGCATCGGTGGACACTTTTGCTACGATGATCCCTTCATTTGCAGCTTTGTCGGCTCTCTTCGCAGCGGTTGCAGCCCCTTTTTTCCGTAGGATCTCAATTGCCATTTCGATATTGCCGTTGGATTCATCCAGTGCCTTCTTACAATCCATCATTCCTGCGCCGGTTTTGTCGCGCAGTTGTTTTACTAATTCGCTTGTGACTGCCATAATTATGATTTATCCGTTTCTTGATGTGGTCTTCTGTGTTTTCGTTCCCTGCGATCGCCCTTCTCTGATTTTTCCTGTTTCTCCATCTCTTCTGCTTCCGGTGCCGTTTCAACTTTGCGGGCATTTCCTTCAACCACCGCATCGGTGATGACGCGGGAGATCAACTGGATGGATTTCAAAGCGTCGTCGTTTGCAGGAATGATGTGGTCTATACCGTCGGGATCGCAATTCGTATCGACAATCGCGAAGACAGGTATGCCGAGTCTATTTGCTTCTTGTACGGCTATCGCTTCCTTCTTCACGTCGACAACAAACAGAGCGCCGGGAAGCCGGGTCATTTCAACGATACCGGAAAGTGATTTTTGAAGTTTTTCCTTTTCCCGTGAGAGGAATAATTTTTCTTTCTTCGTGATCTTGTCGAACGTCCCGTCCGTCTCCATCTTTTCGATATTCGTCAGTCGCTTCACGCTCTTTCTGATCGTGGTGAAGTTGGTCAACATTCCGCCGAGCCAGCGGTCGGTAGCAAAGTGCTGATGTCCGCGGCGCGCATCCGATTCGATCACCTCTTTTGCCTGCTTCTTGGTGCCGACAAAAAGGATCTTTCTTCCTTCTGCAACAAGGTTGGAAATTGCAGTGGCGGCATCTTCAAGTTGCTGCTGGGTTTTTTTAAGATCGATGATGTGGATGCCGTTGCGCTCCATGAAAATGTACGGTTTCATTTTCGGATTCCAACGGCGGGTGAGGTGACCGAAGTGGGCACCGGCAGAGAGTAACTCCGCGAGTTCTACACGTGGCATGCTGTTCCTTCTTATGTTTGGTTGATAACTTCTACTTTCGTCATTTCAAAACGGAGTCCGGAAAATTTTCAGGACACCACCGTTGCGATCAGAAAGTATGTTTGATTGAATCTGAACCTTGCAAAGGTTTGAAACCTTCGCAAGGTTAAAAATCTTTTAACGTTTGGAGAATTGGAATCTCTTGCGCGCTTTTTTCTGTCCGTATTTTTTGCGTTCCACCATACGGGGATCGCGCGTTAACAATCCGTTCTTGCGAAGCACGCCGCGATTTTCTTCGCTGACTTCCACGAGGGCGCGGGCAACTCCAAGAATTACCGCTCCGGCTTGACCGGATGTACCGCCGCCGTCAACGTTCACTTTCACATCGTACTTGCCAAGTGAATCCGTTACCACAAATGCTTTTGTGATCGAATTGCGATGCGTTTCCAGAGGGAAATATTGTTCAAACGGACAATCGTTCACAACGATCTTTCCGGAACCGCTCTTCATGAAGATACGCGCAACGGATGTTTTGCGACGGCCGATAACATTGATTGATTGCTGCATTTACTTCCTTCTCACTTAGTTGAATTCAATGACTACCGGTTTCTGCGCAGCATGCGGATGCTGTGTACCGGCATAGACTTTTAATTTCTTTATAATGCGTCGACCGAGTTTCGTGTGGGGGATCATTCCCTTCACTGCATGTTCAATCACACGCTCGGGGTGATTCTTTATGACATCCTTGAACTGTTGAAATATATCGCCGCCGGGATACCCTGTGTAATGGAAATATTCTTTTAACTCCGCACGCTTGCCGGTCACCTGAACTTTTTCTGCGTTGATCACAACGACAAAATCGCCCATATCGGAGTTCGGAGTGAATTGCGGTTTGTGCTTGCCCCGAAGTAACCGCGCAACATGCGATGCTACACGACCGAGCGTTTTGCCATTCGCATCAACAACATACCACTTTTGCGGCATGTCCGTGTCTCTAAAAAATGTTGTACTTTTATCTACCATTGCCACGTTAATATCTCCTGACGGTTTATGTCTAAAATTAGGTAGTAAATATATGCTTTTTTCGATGGAAAATCAAGAGTTGACATTACCAAACTTTAGTCCGAGTTGCATTTGCTTTTCATCGATGGCAATGTTACTTTTTCTCATAAATAAACTGAGTAAGAAGGAGACTTTCCATGAGTGCTGCATCTCTTCAGAATTACATTGCGGGGACCTGGCAAAATAAGAATGGGCATAAAACTCTTCCCGTTGAAAATCCATCAACAGGAGAAGTGATTTCGCATGTTCCTCTATCCGGCGCCAAGGATGTTAACGAGGCGGTAAAAGCGGCTGCGAATGCATTCCTAAAGTGGTCTGTAATGCCCATTAAAGAACGTGTGCAGATATTCTTTCGATACAAATTTCTGCTTGAAAAACATACTCAGGAACTTGCCGAACTTGTTCATAAAGAGAACGGAAAGATAATGAGCGAGGCAATGGCTGAAATCGAAAAGAGTATTGAAGTGACAGAGTTTGCATGCTCAATGCCGCAATTGACTTCCGGGGAAATTTTGGAAGTGAGCCGCGGTGTTGAATGCCGTATTGACCGTTACCCGGTCGGAGTTGTTGCGAGCATTACCCCATTCAATTTTCCTGCAATGGTACCAAACTGGACGATTCCGAATGCGTTGGTACTCGGGAATACCATGGTGCTAAAACCATCAGAACTGGTTCCCATGAGTTCGTGCAGGCTTGCAGAATTATTAAAAGAAGCAGGTCTACCCGATGGTGTATTCAATATCGTTCATGGCGGGCAGGAAACTGTTGAAGCGATTTGCGATCATCCTGGAATTCAAGCAGTAACGTTTGTCGGTTCAACGAAAGTAGCAAAGATCGTATACGCTCGTTCGACGGCTCATTTCAAACGTGCGCTTTGTCTCGGCGGTGCAAAGAATCATTTGATCGTGATGCCCGATGCTCATGAAGATATGACTGCTTCCAATGTGGCAGCTTCTATGAGCGGGTGTGCCGGGCAGCGATGCATGGCTGCTTCTGCAATGGTCGCGGTTGGTTCGGTCGATCATATCATAAAAAAACTAGTTGATGAAGCAAAAAAGATAGTGCCGGGGAAAAATCTCGGTGCGGTGATTTCGAAAGCGGCGAAAGAACGGATCGAACGGTACATTACCGAAGCAGAACAGCAAGGAGCAAAGATATTGCTTGACGGGCGCGGAGCAAAAGTCGAAGGAAAAGAGAACGGCTATTATGTCGGTCCGACAGTAATTGACCATGTAAAACCTGAAATGAAGATTGCGCAGGAAGAAGTCTTTGGACCGGTGCTTTCCATTATGCGCGCGAATGATGTGGACGAAGCTCTCAAAATTGAAAATGCGAATCCATATGGAAATGCAGCATCGGTCTTCACGCAAAGTGGAGGCATTGCTCGCTACGTTGCGGAACACGCAAGCGCAGGAATGATCGGTGTGAACATCGGTGTTCCCGTTCCCCGTGAACCGTTCTCCTTTGGCGGATGGAATGAATCGAAATTCGGTGCAGGGGATATTACAGGAAAAAGTTCAATAGAATTTTTTACCAAACCGAAAAAAACAACTACCAAGTGGAACCCGGAAGCGCGGAAGAACTGGATGAGTTGATTGTGCAGGACCGAGATTCAAGTTTTGAGTCTCAGAAAAACCTCATTTGAGATCAAATGAGGTTTTTGTTTTTCGTATTTTAAGACAAAATTGTCTGCATGGAAAGATTATCTCCGTTTTCGCTATCGAGCAAAAATATTGTAACTCCCGACGGAATCCGCCCCGGTGCCGTACTCATCGAGAACAGAATAATTTCCGATATAGTCCCCCCTTCTGAAATTCCATCTCGATTCATTATCCAAGACGTTGGCGATTTATTTTTGCTGCCGGGATTGGTCGATACGCATGTTCATATCAATGAACCGGGTCGAACCGATTGGGAGGGTTTTGAGACTGCAACAAAATCTGCAGCCGCAGGTGGTATCACGACTCTCATCGATATGCCTCTCAATAGCACTCCCGTAACGACGACAGTAGCATCATTCGAAATGAAGAAGCGGGCAGCTGATGGAAAACTATTTGTTGATTGCGGATTCTACGCCGGGCTTGTCCCTGGAAATGAGAACGAAATTGAACCTCTGATCAAATCTGGCGTTTTTGGTGTCAAGGCATTCCTAACCCATTCGGGAATTGACGATTTCCCGAACGCGACCGAAAAGGAGTTGCGAACGGCAATGCCGATCATTGCAAAACATAATGTCCCTCTCCTCGTCCATGCAGAACTTGAAAGCAGGGAAAAGAAACTCTCTTCTACGAAAAAATACTCCGACTACTTGTCCTCACGTCCCGGGAAATGGGAACATGATGCAATTGAGTTGATGATTCATCTATGTCGTGAATACAATTGTATGACTCATATCGTTCACCTCTCTTCATCCGACGAAGTGCCGACGCTGGAGAGTGCAAGAAGATCCGGACTGCCGCTGACCGTTGAGACATGTCCCCATTACGTGTATTTCAAATCCGAAGAAATCCCAGACGGAGCGACACAATACAAATGTGCCCCGCCAATCCGTGAAAATGAAAATCGTGAACTACTATGGAAAGCATTACAAAACGGTGTCATCAATATGATCGTTTCGGACCACTCCCCTTGCCCTCCTGAATTAAAATTATTGAATGAAGGAAATTTCATGAAAGCATGGGGAGGGATTTCTTCATTACAATTTGGATTGTCCATAATCTGGACCGAGGCAAAACAAAGAGGCTTTACTCTATTCAACGTTGCCCGATGGATGAGCGGTTCGCCGGCAACATTAATCGGGATCGGAATGAACAAAGGCTCCATCGCACCCGGATTTGATGCGGACATTCTTGTCTTTAATCCGGAAAAATCATTTATTGTCTCGCAATCGATGATTCAACATAGGCACAAAGTAACACCGTACGACGGAAGAACATTCGTCGGCGAGGTCGTGAGAACTTATCTCCGTGGTTCGCTGATATATGAGAGCGATAAAATTATCGGAAGTCCGACCGGCAGGATATTAATACGTTCGTAGAATCATGACTCTTGAAGAATTCAATTCACTTGCTGATGAAAACGCCGTCTCCGAATTGGAACGCTGCTGCGGTTCAAATCGGTGGATCAACGGAATGAAAACGATTCTACCATTTGATTCTGTCTCGTCAGTCTATACACACGCAGATGAAGTGTGGAATGCATTGTCTCCAGAAGATTGGAAAGAAGCATTTACCCATCATCCAAAGATCGGTGATATTGAAAATGCACGGAAGAAATTCGCCTCGACAAGTGTATGGGCTGAAGGTGAGCAACGAGGTGTGCAAAGTGCATCGGAAGAAACATTACGGCAACTTGCGGATGGTAATCTGAAGTACGAAAAGAAATTCGGTTACATTTTCATTCTATGTGCTACCGGAAAAAGCGCAGACGAAATGCTCTCCATGTTGAATAACCGACTCTCCAATAATGTGGAGAATGAGATCTACATCGCAGCGGAAGAACAGCGCAAGATCACGCGAATACGATTGGAAAAATTATTTTCTTCATCTACATAATAAAGGATTACTCCAATGCAGCAGTTCGAGAACACCGTTTCAACAATCGCAGATTATGTCTGGGGACCGCCGCTTCTTATTCTTTTGGTCGGAACTCATATATTCCTCGCGTTCAGGTTGCGGTTCATTCAGAGATACATCATAAAAGCAATTGAACTATCTCTGCAGCGGACAAACGAAGGAAAAGGAGATGTCACTCAATTTGGTGCGTTGACTACAGCGCTTGCAGCGACAATAGGAACCGGGAATATTGTCGGCGTCGCAACAGCCATCGCAGCCGGCGGACCGGGAGCAGTACTCTGGATGTGGTTGACAGGTGTATTCGGTATCGCGACAAAATATTCCGAAGCGCTGCTGTCCGTCAAGTATAGAATAACGATGCCGGACGGTTCAATGGCAGGAGGACCGATGTATGTGATCGAACGGGGAATGAACAAGAAATGGCTCGCAATTATTTTTGCGGCACTAACGGCAGTTTCTGCCTTCGGCATTGGGAATATGGTCCAGTCAAATTCAATTTCACATCTGGTTGAGGAGACTTTCAATATTCAGCCATGGATCACGGGAATTATAATGACACTCTTAACAGCTGTCGTTATTCTTGGAGGAATTAAATCGATTGCGAACGTGTGCGAAAAACTTGTTCCATTCATGGCAATTTTCTATGTCGGCGGATGTCTCATTCTTTTGGTGATGAACTACTCTGCAATTCCGGATTCGATCATGTTGATCTTTCAATCTGCTTTCACAGGACACGCAGTCGTCGGTGGATTCATGGGAGCCGGAATGAAGGAAGCGATACGGTACGGTGTTGCTCGCGGACTTTTTTCCAACGAATCCGGACTCGGCAGCGCGCCGATTGTTGCAGCCGCTGCTCAGACAAAAAATCCAATTCGTCAGGCACTCGTTTCTTCGACCGCAACATTTTGGGATACAGTTGTCGTCTGTGCAATAACCGGTCTTGTCATTGTCAACTCTGGTGAATGGATGACAGGGTTGCGGGGCGCTGCGTTGACGAAAGCGGCATTTTCCGATTTCCATATCATCGGTCCCATCGTTTTAACAGTGGGACTTTTGACATTCGTTTTCTCAACCATACTCGGCTGGTCGTATTACGGCGAGAAAGCAGCGGAATATTTATTCGGTCCAAAAATTGTGAAGCCGTACCGTGTATTGTGGGTCTTGGCTGTGATGGCGGGTTCAGTCCTTTCGCTCCCGCTCGTTTGGTCGCTTGCGGATATCACCAACGGATTGATGGCAATTCCTAATTTGATCTCATTAATTGCACTCAATGCCATTATTGTTTCTGAAACAAAAAAATATCTGTGGGACGGAAAACTGGACGAGGCAGTTCACGAATAATTTTACAGGAAGAGTATCATATGCACTCAACATTGACACCGCAATCTATCGAAACCATTGTTTCCAGATTGCGAATTGCCAATTCAGCGTTCTCCAAAAAATATCCCGGTGATTCCGACAAACGACAGCCCGTTCATACGGTCTACGGCGGGGCGCAGATTTTTAAAGCGGACACAGCCTCAAAATTAGGTGCAACGGCGTTGAACTCTCTCGCCGAAAATGCTCTCAATTTTGTTGAGTTCGCTCGCGGCATCGGATTGCCCGGCAATGAACGATTGCCGAAATCGAATGCTCAAATTAGTACTCTTGAAAAGAAGTTGAAAAAAAACAGTGACGCCGTTCGAAAAACGAATGAACATGCCTGGCTTGCGTACATTATCTATGAACGTGTGATCGAGAAATTGAGACGTGAGCCGGTGGAAGATTTCCGCATTGATTTTGAAGACGGGTATGGAAATCGACCCGATGCTGAAGAAGACGGACACGCCGCATCAACGGCTATGGAAATCGTTCGAGGAATGAATGAAAACCTTCTCCCTCCCTTTATCGGGATCAGGATAAAACCATTCACCGAGGAATTAAAGAATCGAAGCATCCGTACGCTGGATATTTTTATTTCGACACTTGTTAATAATTCAAACAAAAAACTTCCGGACAACTTTGTTGTCACTCTCCCGAAAGTGGTCATCCCTGAGCAGGTAACGGCGCTCGTTGAACTGTTGAAAATTCTGGAAATCAAAAATTCACTCCCATCCGCCTCTCTGAAACTCGAAATCATGGTTGAAACTCCGCAGTCGATCTTCAACAGTATTGGTGAAAGCGCATTGCCGGCGTTTGTCGCATCTTCTGAGGGACGTTGCGTTGCTGCACATTTTGGGGTTTATGATTATACGGCATCCAACAATATCACCGCAGCATTCCAAAGTATGGTCCATCCGGCATGTGATTTCGCACGAACAGTTATGAAAGTCTCTCTTGCCGGAACAGGCATCTGGATATCCGATGGCGCAACGAATGTCATGCCTGTCGGTCCGCATCGTGCAGAGAAAGGGAAAAAATTATCCCCGAAGCAACGAAAAGAAAACCGCGACGTTGTCCATCGTGTTTGGAAACTCAACTTTGAACATGTAAATCATTCATTGATGAACGCGTATTATCAGGGATGGGATCTTCATCCTGCGCAATTGCCGGTGCGGTATGCTGCGGTGTATGCGTTCTTCATTCAAGGACTTGAATCTGCTTCGGTCAGGTTGAAAACATTCGTCGAAAAAGCAGCGCAAGCGACATTGATCGCTTGACGCTGGATGAGATCAGAAGCAGGTCATTCGTAAAAATATTACAGAACAGAAGAAAGTAAAATCAATGAAAAGCCCTATCACCACACATGTGCTCGATACAACGCGCGGCATTCCTGCTGAAGGGATTGCTGTTTCGCTGCAGTTTCAATCCCCGGCAAACGATTGGAAGAAGATTGCATCCGGAAAGACAAATTCCGACGGGAGAGTTCACAACCTGCTCCCTGAATCTCACGTTCTTCAAACAGGTATCTATCGATTGACATTTGAAACGGGAAAATATTTTCAATCGAACAAAGTCCCTGCGTTCTACCCGTATGTTCAGATTGTCTTTGAGATAACTGAAACGAACAGATCGTATCACGTTCCGCTGTTGTTGAACCCGTACGGATATTCCACATATAGAGGAAGCTAACCTTTTTGTAGGCGCGACCTTTAAGGTCGCGAGTATAGTTTTTTGAAAGGAGCAATACATGTCTGCGACTTTAGTCAGCAATAACTATGGCAAATCGCGCGTCAGAGTTGTGAAAGTGAGCCGCAACGGCGAGCGGCACGACATCAAAGAAATTTCAGTCGACATCCAATTGAAAGGGAAATTCGACCGCGTGCATACTGACACTGTCTATGTAATGGCAAAGAAGCACGAGTTCCAATCGATCGAAGAATTCGGAATGATACTCGCCGATCATTTTCTCGCCACTAATCCTGATGTCGCCGAAACGAGAATTTCACTGTTTGAAACGACTTGGAAACGGATTTCCATCAACAACGATGGCAAATCGGAACCCCATCCCTTTTCGTTCGTACATGGCGGGAATGAACGACAGGTAAGTAAAGTCATTTCTACTCGTACCGGACACAGCATCGAATCGGGTGTAAACGATCTGACAATTCTGAAAACGACCGATTCCGGATTTGAAAACTACATCCACGACCAATACACAACCTTAAAAGAAACGCACGATCGGATCTTTGCCACAAGCATGAATGTGCGATGGAAATTCAACTCGTCGAAACATGATTTCAATGCTGCAAGAAAAACAATCAGACAGACATTGCTCGAAAAATTTGCTCAGCATTACAGCTATTCAGTGCAGCAGAGTTTATACTTGATGGGAGAAGCGGCGCTGGAGCAATGCAAAGATATTGAAGAGATTTCCATTTCAATGCCGAACAAACATTGCCTCCTGTTCAATCTTGAACAATTTGGGATGGAGAATAAAAACGAAATCTTCGTTCCCACCGATGAGCCGCACGGATTGATCGAAGGAACGTTGCGAAGAAAATAATTCAATGCTCCATTTTTCCCCACACCCGCAATCTGCTGACACCGCCATCGGGAAAAATGTTCAACCGAACATGAGTGGCAATACCGGCTTTTTGCAATTCCTTCTCAAAGAAATGCCTCGAGTTTGGTTTCAGTTTTGTCTTCGGAAGAAGTTCCTTCCATTCAATATCGTGCATTGTCATTCCGTCAACGGGGAAATTGTGTTCATTGCAGAATTCAATCGAACATGAGTCGGGATAATTCCCTTTGAAATGGTTCGTGTCCACTTCGATTTTCGAGACAGTTCCCGGCACACCCAATTTGATAATGACCCAATCAAACCCCGGACCTCTTCTGCGACGCGTTTCCCAACCATCTCCCATATCGGCAGCCCGACCCGGCATTAAGAGATTGTTCATTGGAGAAAAGAACATATCACTCGCCGCAATCGCTTTTCCTCCCTCCAAAATTGAAACAAGATCGATCACCGCACCTGTTTTATGATTACGCAGCGGAGCGACATCACCGTAGACTCTGAAACGCGCAACTCCGCCATCGGGATAAATGTTGAGACGAACATGCGTCCATTCTCCCGCATCAGAGACTGAAAAAATATTTTGCGAGCCGGGTTTGAGCGGGGACTTCGGAAGAATTTCTACCCATTCCTTTGCGGCAGCAAGACTTTTCGCGTTGCTCTTTGATGTCGCATGTATTGCTTCAATTGATGCATAGGCAGGGTTGTTTCCCAAGAAAAAATTCGTGTCGATATCCACTCCTTTGATGATACCTGCAGCACCGAGTTGGATGATACACCAGTCATGCCCGCGTGCCCGCTTGCGGCGCGACTCCCAGCCGTCCATCAACTTTCCGCGGTTTGTGTATTTACCGGGAATAAAAATTCCCCGACCGGGTTTGAGAAGGTTTTCCTTCTCTGCAAAAAAATCATCGCTTGCTAACAATGCTTTCCCGCCGATGCGTTCCGCCGCAAGATCGATGAGCGTGGGAAAAACAGCAGGTTCTGTATTTGTTGATGACATAGTTGAGTCCTTAATAATCTATATTTTTATTCTTTTCTTTAATCACGTCAGCCGCAATGCTGACTGCAATTTCTTCCACAGTTTTACTGCCAATATCTATTCCAATCGGAGCGTGAATACCATCAAATGATTTTTTCTCCGACGGCGAAAATGAATTCAGGATCCGGGAAATTTTTGCCTGCGTTCCCATCAGTCCGATGTAACCGAATTTTTTTCCGAGAATGCTCTGGAGCGCCATCCGATCGCTCTGAAGTGCCGATGTTACTGTAACAATAAAACTTGCATCTCCCTCCTCAACATGCTGTCCGATCGTTTCGTACGATGCAACTATCTTACGAACAAAAAGCGACGGATCTTTCATGGCAGGGGCATCTACTCTGTCGTCGATCAGCACCACATTGACATCCAATGTTTGCAGAACCCGTGCAGTTGCCAACCCGACATGACCTCCTCCAATAATATACACAGTGAATTCAGAACCGATATTTTCTCGGTACATCCACTCCTGTTCTTTCACCCAACTGAATTGGTTATGCACAGGTTGTTTTCCCATGTGAAATGCGAGTCCGTTGTTTGAAAGGGCAAGATTCGATGGGGCATACCATTTCAATGCGGAAAGGATATTGATCACAGTTTCAATATCATGCAGCGTGAGAGAAATGACGGTGATCGTTTGAGATCCGGCACAGATAAGTCCCGATGGTTCTCCAACAGTCGTGTTTGGATTGTGAACTAATTTTTTTATATGCCGGAGGCCTTTTTGGGCAGAAAGAAACTCCCGTGATTGTTGGATGAGATTAAATTCCATCACACCGCCGCCGATCGTACCGTGTGTCTCTCCTGCGGTGACAGCCATTTTGAAACCAGTTTTTCCCGGCGAACCTTTTTCGTAATCCACAACCGCAACAAGCATTACGGGATGCTGCATCTGTAGTTGATCGGAAACAAATTGCCAGAAACCAAGTTCTTTCATTTGAACCAAACCTCGCTCATTGCATAATAGACTGCCAGGAGGGCGGAGAAAAATGAACTGGCAAGAAATCGGAACCGCAACGGTAATCTTGTTTGAATGAAGTAATTCACGCCGACTGCTGCAGGAATGTTATAGATAAAAGACCAGAATCCGATACTCACCACTCCCCATGTTACCGGTTGCCCTGAAAACAATTGCACAAATGCCAGATGCCGTGCTATCCACAACGGATTGAAATAGATCATCGCAAACAGTGTACGTCTGATCCCCGCTTTCCCGACGCTCATTGATTCCGTGTATCGGTTGATCCATCGGAAATAATTCGGGATCTCGATCGTGTAGAGTGTCGCCGCAACAAGTGCAATCCCCATCATTCTCGGATATGATGATGAATTCGTGAGAAGCGATGCTACCGTATCACCTGCCGCATATATGAGTGCGCTTTGTATTGCGTTTGATCTACTGAAGTGAAGGTTCAAGAGCAGCAACTTTCGAGTATAACGATGTAAGCACCCGCTCGGAAGTCACCGGCGCTTTGAATTGAAATTCCTGATCGGGACGGAACGCTTTCATCGCTTCACGGATCGCAAAGAATGCGCCGATGCCGTACATAAACGGCGGCTCACCGATCGCCTTTGAGTTAAATGGTCCGAATGTATTTTCCGAGTTCTCAAGAAAGTCGACTCTCACTCTTTTTGGTGCAAACTGAATGTCAGGAACTTTGTAGGTCGAAAGCGCATCTGTGAGTAACTTCCCTTCTGAATTATAAACAACTTCTTCGAGCGTCATCCAGCCTATCCCCTGCATGATTCCACCTTCTGCCTGGCTGAGATCGACCGCCGGATGGAGGCTCATTCCGAAATCGTGAACGGCATCAACCGAATCGATTTCGTAAATTCCACGCAAGCAATCAACCGTTGCCTGAATGAGCGCCGTTCCAAACACATGGTAAGCAAATGGATGACCTTTTGATGTTTTCACGTCAAAATGAATCTTCGGTGTTGCATAGTGATGATGCTCTGAAAGACTAATCCGTTTCTGATGAGCGACGGTGATAAGTTTCTTCCATGCTAGTTCGGTTTCTTTTCCGGAATTGAAAATTACGCCGTTCCTCATTTCGATCTTTGCCTCATCTTCCTGCTTCAATTCTTCTGCCGCGAGCTTTTTTAATCGTTTCAGTAATTCCACGCATGCGAAGTATGTTGCTTTTCCGTTCAGGTCGGCGCCGGAACTTGCAGCAGTAGGAGAAGTATTTGCGATGCGGGTTGTATTTGTGGTCTCGATCCTTATCCAGTCGATCGGAATTGAAAAGACCCGTTCAGCGGTCCGGACGATCTTCATGTTCACCCCCTGCCCCATCTCGATCGCTGCAGTACTGATACCGACACTTCCGTCCGTGTAGATATGAACAAGGGCGCTCGCCTGGTTCATCATCGTATTGGTGAATGAAATGCCGAAACAGATAGGCATCAGCGCAAAACCTTTTTTCTTCCATTGATTTGAAGAATTGAATTTCTCGATATCAGAACGGACTTTATCAACTGAAATTTTCTTTTCCAGCGCATTCCAACTGGTTCTGGTTTGACACTGTTCGGTCTTTTGTCCGTACGGGAATTCATCCCCTTCATTTAGAAGATTCTTCTTTTGAATGACATGCCGGTCAATCTTCATCACCTCAGCCGCTTTGGCAATTGCGGATTCGATAACGAACATCCCCTGCGGTCCGCCGAAACCGCGGAACGCCGTGTTGGGCGGAAGATTCGTCCTGCAGCAATAACCGACAGCACTGACATTCGGGATAAAATAACTGTTCGTGCAGTGGAACAATGAACGGGAAAGTACGGGCGGAGAAAGATCGCACGCAGCACCTGCATTTTGATAGAAAGAAACTTCATACGCATGGATCATTCCATCTTTCTTCAATCCGATCTTGAAATCGGACGAGTACGGATGACGCTTTCCTGTCATGCGCATATCGTCCTGTCGATGCAAGACCAATTTCACAGGACGATGTAATTTCGTTGCTGCAAGCGCAGCCATTGCAGCCCACGGTGTTGCCTGATCTTCTTTCCCGCCGAAACCACCGCCAAGACGTATGACATCGACTTCAATCTTGTGCATCGGCATATCCAGCACACGCGCTGTGACACGCTGCACTGCAGTGGGACTTTGCGTAGACGAGATGATCTTCACCCCTCCTTCGGTCGGCATTGCAAGTGCGCACTGAGTCTCGAGATACAAATGCTCCTGTCCGCCTGATTCGGCAACACCGCTGACAATAACGTCGCATTCTTTCCACGCCTGTTCTGTGTTGCCCAACAAAAATTTTATTGGAGGAACAATCAATTCATTCTTCGATTGCGCCACACGCGGATCGGTGATCACCGGAAGTTTATCTACTTCGACGATGATCGCTTCCGATGCATAGCGAGCGTTGAATGGAGTATCGGCAACAACAACAGCAATCGGTTGACCGACGAAATGAACGCCATGTGCTCCAAACAACTCTTCATCCAAAACAATGTTGCCAATCTGATTCTCTCCCGGAATGTCCTTAGCGGTGAAAATCGCATGAACACCATTCATCTTCAGCGCTTCCGATGTGTCGATGCGAAGATTCGTTCCGTGTGCGATCTTCGAATAGCAAACATGTGCGTGGAGCGTCCCTTCTGGGATAGGAATGTCGTCCAGGAAGAGCGATTCGCCGCGAACATGTTTTTCAGAATCGAAGTTTTTCATATTCAATTTTTTATGTCATTGCGAGGCAATCCTGAGCAAAGTCGAAGGATTGCCGAAGCAATCTCCTCTAATTCCGGGGATTGCTTCGCTCATAAAAAACATTCGCTCGCAATGACGATTCGTTCTATCACATTAATTCTTTCGATAAACTTAAATCCGGAAAGAATGTGAGTATATGCGCCAGGAATACTTGCCTCGCCAACAATCGCTTATAGTCCGAAGAGCCTCGCGCATCGCTGATCGGTTTTATTTCTTGTTGAATGAATGAGACCGCCTGTGAAATGGTATCAGATGAGATCTCTTTCCCTGTAAGGTACTCTGACGTTCTTGCAAGATACAAAGGCGTTGCAAAGACTCCGCCTGCTGTTACATGAGCATACATGATTTTATTACCATCTAACGAGATGACCATTGCAGAATTGACACTTGCAATATCGAGATATCGCCTGCGTGATACTTTTTCAAAATTAATGAGCCGGGGATGTTTCGGCTTCGGCAGAATGATTGTTTCAACGATCTCATTCTTAGTTTTATCGATTTGTTTGTACCCTTTGTAGAAATTTCGGAGTGAAATCGTTCGCGATTGTGTACCATCTCTCAGAACAAGCGAAGCGTCGAGTGCCAATAATAAGGAAGTCATATCCCCGATCGGTGATGCGTTGACAATATTTCCGGCAAGCGTCGCGCGATTGCGGATCGGTGTCGAGCCAAATAGCGCCGCAAATACTTCGATCTTCGGAATGAGCGAGCGGATCAAATCGGAGCGTTGAAATTCTTCCACCGTCGTCATTCCCGAACAATGGATCGCATTCCCTTCTTCCCAAATTACAGGTTGTTTTTTCTGTTGGGAAATACGTTTCCCTCCTTCACGAACCATCGTAAACGCACGCTGAACGTACAGGTCGGTCCCGCCGGAAACGATGTGCGTTTGTTCTTTCACATCGGCGAGAGTACCGTCTGACCGGTGAAGTGCTTTAAGTTGTTCAGGAATTGTTGATACGTACGGCGGAAGTACTTTTTGTTCTACCAGACGCTGGAGATTCGATTTTCCATTTGTAGAAGGATGTGCCGTAATGCGTTCGATGATCTTTGCGGCCGCTTTTTTGATCGGGGGATGCCCCGTGCAACGACAAATGTTTCCGTCGAGTGAACGAACTGCATTTTCAACTGAAGGGGATTGTGCATTCATACAATACCCGGTAAACGACATTAAAAATCCCGGCGTGCAGAAACCGCACTGTGTTCCTCCCTCATCAACGAATGCTTGCTGAATCGGATTTAACTGATCGTGAAGATTTGTCCCTTCAATGGTAATAAGATGTTTTCCGTCCGCATCGCCGAGCGGCATCAAACAGGAGTTGACCGATTTATAATCCATCACACCATTGTTCAATTCACCGACAAGAATCGTGCACGCGCCGCAGTCCCCTTCTCTGCATCCTTCCTTTGTCCCCATCAACCGTTGGTCTCCACGTAGAAAGTCCAGCACAACCATATTGGGATTCGCATCGGTTGAGACGGTACGGTCATTGATGATACACTGTATTGTTTGTTCCTTTTCCATTTCGATTAAGATACAAGAATGAGAAATGAGAGGCAAACAAGGAGTATTTAGTCTTGAAACTCTTTATATTCTCCAGATAAAAATAGGAGCCCTCTGAAAAATTTAAGAAATTGAAGATGTCCGATATCTTGTCGATGGAATTTGATGAAATTTCAATTTCTTCCAGGCTCATTACCACAATGTCGGACCTCTGAGCGAGTTTTCAGATGTTTCAATAATAAACTTAAATTGTATTATGATCGATCAGCGATGGCACAAAGCGGCAATACTCGGAAGCGTGTGGGCATCCATTGAGATAGTCTTTGGAAGTTTTCTGCACAATATCAAATTTCCGTTGACAGGAACAATTCTTTCAGCGGTTGGAATTTCATTGCTCGTCGCGGGGCATTCATTATGGAGAGAAAAAGGAATCGTATGGCGCGCAGGAATTATTTGTGCCGTCATGAAGTCTGTCTCACCCAGTTCAGTCATTCTCGGACCGATGGTGGGAATCACTGTTGAGGCGCTCATAGTTGAAGCCGCGATCAGAATGCTCGGCGGAAACGGTGTGGGGTATATTATTGGAGGAGCAGTTGCCTGCATAACACCTCTCATACAGAAAACGATTTCATATCTGTTTGTGTACGGCATGAACATCGTGACTATGTTTGAGAAACTGGTTGAGTATGCATCGAAAGTATTACAGATGCCATCGCTTCACTCTTTTGATGTTGTTATTGCGGTCGTCGGTCTCAACTTCGTTTTCGGTGGACTGGCTTCTTCGCTTGGGCTTGTTGTCGGAAGAAGAGCAAGATTCCATTGTGAGCAGAAATCAGTCCGCGAAACCGCTCAGAGTCAATCGGATAATTTGAAACAGTCCGATTTTCAATTTTCCTTTTTGTTTTTTCTTCTCCATCTCGGCATCCTTGTTTCTGGACTTCTTATTCAGTCAATAGTTTTTCTTCTCTATGTTCCTTTCTGCATTTATCGATATCCGGCAATTCGAAAGCGATTCCGGAAAGTATCGTTCTGGGTCGAGATAGGTGCTGTCTCACTTTTGGCAGGACTCATTCTTGGAGAATTCACTCTCTCCAATCGTACAGAAGGTATCTTTATCGGAATGCAGATGTTCTTTCGTGCAATATTTGTCGTTTCGATTTTTAGTTCAATAAATATCGAGATACGGAACCCTCTCATTGTAAATTTCTTATTCCGAAAACAGTTGAAGAGTTTCTCTGCTGCATTGGATACGGCATTCGCTGCGCTTCCGGACATCATCGACTCACTCCAAAGAGAGAAGTTGTTTTTTCGGCATCCAATCGATTCATTAGCACGAGTGCTTTCTCATGCCGGAGAAATGGTTCAACCTCAAACAGCACAATCTAAAGTCTACGTTTTAACCGGTGCAAAGGATGGTGGAAAAACAAAAATGGCTGAACAGTTGCAGTCTCAATTGAAAATTAATAATTTCACTGTAGGCGGAATCATCCAGCGCAAGGTGTTGAAGAATAATGAGCGATACGGTTATGATCTCTACGATGTCCGGTCACAAAAAAGTACTCCGTTATGCCGGACCGATGCACCCGATGCGGGAATTGTTGCCGGACCATTCAAATTCTTTCCTGAAGGGATCCGATTCGGAAAAGAAGCCCTCGCGATTGCAAAGATCAAGAATTGCAATGTGATAATTATTGATGAAATAGGACCACTTGAAATGAAAGGTGAAGGTTGGGCAGTCGCACTTTCAGAAATTCTCGCAAACTACTCTGGAATACTTATCGTCGTCATCCGGGAGTTTCTCGTTGATGAGATGGTTGGAATATTTCAATTCACTCCGACACGGATATGGCATTTAAGCGAAGTTGAGATTGCAGATATTTTGCAGCATATTCGTTTAACTGTAAAGGAACAATAGAATGTCAAACTGCTGTTCACATCCTTCTGCTGCCGAATCCACCGGAAAATTCTTTTCCAAGCGTTCGAAATCGTACGCACGCGGATTCCGAAAGGGCAAACTGGAAAAGGTCCAGCAATATTTGATCGATGAGATTATAAAAGAACCGATGGAAGGAAAGACTCTTCTTGACATCGGCAGCGGCGTCGGGAAACTTCACCTAACATTGCTGCAGCACGGTGCGGCATCCGCAGTTGGAATAGACATGTCCGAAGAGATGCTCAATCATGCAAAAGCATTCGCACAAAAATTCGGACTAGATCGAAAGGTGTCGTACAAGCAGGGGGATTTCATGTCAATATCTGAACCGATAGATTCGGCGGATATTACGATGCTGGATAAGGTTATATGCTGCTACGAAAATCTTGATGGATTGATCACAGCCTCTGCGAATAGGACAAAATTTCTATACGCACTTACATTTCCTTCAAACAATTTTTTAACAAAGACAATCTTTAAGACAGAGATCCTGGTTTCTAAGGTATTCCGGTCCGGTTTTCGACCGTATTGGCACGATTGGAATAGAGTTACCAATCTGCTCACGCACCTTGGTTTCGAACCAAAATATTCAAGGTCAACCTTGCTCTGGCAGGCAATGGTGTTTACTCGTAACACATAGCCGTCCAATTTGCCTCTCACACGGGAACTCAAAAAAAGGATGCATTAATCACAAACTTTTGTAGCGTTTCCCCTTCCCCAATCATCATACTATTGAATGGAAATCCCGATACCAAATGCCGAAGAATCCGCTCTTATTTCGCGCGTACGGAACGGAGAGACCGATGCATTTAAGTTGCTCTACGACGTCAATGTGGATCTTCTCTACCGCTTCCTGAAGCAATTCAGAAAAAGTGACAGCGATGTGCAAGAATTGGTGCAGCGTTCATTCATCAAAGCATACGAAGGATTGACCCGTTTCAGCGGGCGGTCAAAGTTCAAAACATGGCTGTTCCAGATCGCATTGAACGAACTCCGCAGTGACGCACGAAGAAATTCGATCATCCCTTTCGTCGTTTCGGATGACATTGATGAATCGGTGTCAGAAGAAGGAGGGAATATATTGGAATGGAATTCAACACTTAAAACACTCTTTGATGAATTAGATGAAACGAAACGGGCTGTTTTTATTCTGTATGAAGTTGAGGGATATTCGCACATGGAGATCGCTGCAATGCTGGATATTGGCGAAAGTACGTCAAGAACCATTCTGACAAGGACCAAGCACTGAAAGAAACCGGGAGAACACCATGATAGACCCAAATACATTCTACACAAAAAATGATCTGCCGGACGATAATATAAAACATTCCATGTGGAACAGCATCAGGCAATCGATCTTCCCTACCGGCAGAACAAAATCATTTGTTTTTGAGCGAAGAAGTTTCGCTTACGGAATGGCAGCGTCGTTCGTTCTGATGTTCACTTGTATCGGCATCTATTCCACGGTCGTCCGGATCATCGAGGTTGCGCAGCCGCAAGAGATCAGGATGGAAAGCGCATATCAGAAAGCAATCCGCGAATTTGAGAACGTTGCCCTCTCTTATGATTCACACAGAATATCACCCGGCGAAAATAGCCTGACTGCGGTAAAGACCATTCAACTCCGCTATTTGAACAATGCAATCGATGAATTGAAACAAGAGACAAAATCAAACGACCTGTCGCCTCTCAAACGGTTGCGACTCCATGAATTATACAACATGAAACTGAAATTATTGCAAGAAATGATCCAACAAGGAGATATAGAATCATGAAATTATTGTCAACCATCCTGTTCACCACTACTCTACTGTTCGCCTCTGAAGCGAAAGAGATCAAAAAGAGTATTCCCATACACAATTCCAAGACGATTGAATTACACGGCTTCACCGGATCTGAGATCGAGATACAATCATGGGACAAGAATGAAGTCTCCATCGACATCAAAGTGGAATACTCCTCCTCCGACAAAGAACGTGAACAGGAATACTTTCAGCGTGTGGATATCATACACGATGAAACGTCCGACCGTTTGAAAATATCGTACAAAGAACCGAAGATGGAAAACGGATTTTCCTGGAAGAATTTCTTCAAATCGATTTTTTCCTCATACTCGAACCTGGAAGTGAAAGGCGTAATCTTTGTGCCGGCATCTTCTCCGCTGGTGTCGGATATGCGGTACGGCTTCTATTCTTTCACCGGAATAAAAGGTAGACTGGAATTGAACGGTACGGGAAACACATTGAAACTGAAAAACTGTGAATCGCTTCAGAAGGTTGAAAACAATTACGGCACGACAACTATTGAGAATTCCGGGGGGAACCTGGATCTTGAGTCGATGAGTTCCACGATTACCATCAGTGACTTCAATGGTACTCTCGATGCACGTGCGGATTATTCCACTGTCACGGTCACCAACATAAAGAAAGACACAAAGATACAATGCAGCAGCGGCCGTCTCAATATCGACAACATCAACGGCAACGTGACACTTGACGCGAACTATTCAACGATACATGCATTGAACATAAAAGGTAAATTGACAGTCGCATCCACAAGCGGTACAATCGTAGCCAACCAGGTCGGAGGTGTTTACATTGATGCCCCGTACAGCAACATCAAAATGGAAACGGTTAATGGTACGGGAGATCCGATCATCATAAAAAACAGTTCCGGCAAGATTGATATTACCACTGCAATGAGAGATATACGCATTGACGATTCGTATTCGGTAATTCAACTCGCTAATATACAGGGGAATGTCGCCATCAATGGCACCGGTTCAACCCTGCAAGGAAAGAAAATCACGGGAAATTTACTGGTAAAAACAGAATACGGGAATGTCGATGTCGAAGAACTTTCCGCGTCGACTGTTGAAGTTGAAAATAAAAGCAACAGGATCGATCTTCAACTTTTGACGAAACCGACAAAAGTACAAATTGCAAATGACTACGGTCCGGTTGATATTTCACTTCCTGATTATTCCGGAGATGTAAAATTGAAGGCTTCGTATGGGAAGATCACAACAAATATGTCTGTAGAGATTGAGGAGATGGGCGAGGGAGCAATCGCAATCGGAAAAGTCGGCAACGGCAACGGCACGATGAATATAAGGACAGTATCCGGAAATATTGTCGTGCGGCAAAATAAATGAGCAGATGTAAAAAACAAGTCCCGCCAAAAGCGGGACTTGTTCAAGGATTCCGTTGCAGGAATATTTATTTTCGCTTCATGAGTGCAATATAGACCGCAAACGCAACTGCAAATCCCACAAACCAGGCATAATCGTACAGGAATCTCAAATCGTCTACCAGTAATCCAATGAGTGCGACAAAAACTCCTGCAACAAGCGCGTAGATCGCTTTGAGATTGTATCCTTTCGAAAATTCGAACTCACCACCCCGGATGTAGAGGTCTTTGACATTCAACTTTTGCTTTCTTACCACGAAATAGTCGGCGATCAGAATTCCCGCGATCGGTCCGAGAAATCCGGAATAGCCGATGAGCCACCCGAAAATGTATGTTCCGTAATCCGATAACAACTTCCACGGCATCATAACAATGCCGAGCACAGCGGTGATCAATCCGCCGCGAACAAACGAGATATGCTTCGGTGAGATATTCGCAAAATCATTCGCCGGCGAGACAACATTTGCTGCAATATTCGTCGTTAAGGTTGCAACCGTCAATGACACAAGCGAAAGAAAAACAATGATTGGATTCTGAAATTTTGAGAGGAGCACAACCGGATCCCAGATCGCTTCGCCAAACACAACAACAGTTGCTGACGTGACTGCAACACCGATGAATGCAAACAGTGCCATTGTCGGCGGTAATCCTATCGCCTGCCCAAGCATCTGATCTTTCTGGCTTTTTGCAAAGCGGGTAAAGTCCGGAATGTTAAGAGACAACGTCGCCCAGAAGCCGACCATTCCGGTAAGACCCGGAACAAAAAATTTCCAGAACTCACCTGCGGTTTGGAATTTGCTCGGTTGCGAAAGTATCGGTCCGAATCCGCCGCCTGCACTGTATGCCCACCCCAACAAAACTAATCCCATTACCAAAAGAAACGGCGCAGCAAACGACTCTAACCATTTAATCGACTCGGTTCCTTTCACAATGAAGTAGACATTCATTCCCCAGAAGATCAGGAATCCAACCGCAGGTCCCCACTCAAAGATTGCCCAATCAGGAAGTAGCAAAATAATCATCGAATTGAATGCCTGTCCACCGATCCATGTTTGAATGCCGAACCATCCGCACGCAACAATGGCGCGGAGTATAGCAGGAATGTTTGAGCCGATTGTTCCGAAAGAAGCGCGAGCCAAAATCGGAAATGGGATTCCGTATTTCGTTCCGGCGTGTGCGTTTAATACCATCGGAATAAGGACAATCACATTTCCCAGCGTCACCGTCATCAGCGCCTGCCACCAATTCATTCCTCCGGCAATCAGTCCGCTTGCAAGCATGTATGTTGGAATGCAGACAGACATTCCGATCCACAGTGCTGCAATATTGTAAGTTCCCCATGTCCGATGAGATACTTTTGTTGGAGCAAGATCGTTGTTGACGAGTTTGGAATCGCCGATGGTTGAGAGATCGGTGTCGACGAGTTCGGAGGAAAAGAAAGGGGACATAGAGATTCGAGTTTTGAGGTTTGTGATTTGTTAGTTATTCAATTACCTGACACTCCAAGATCCATTGTAACGAGTTTTGTATATTTAACGACACAAAACCATAACCTCAGATGATTCCGTTCACTTTATTTCTCTTCACAAACTTCCCGTATCCCGGCTTCACGTTGATTTGATTATTCTCGATTGCGACCTGTCCCCTCATCAATACGGACTTCACTTTCCCTTTCACTTTCCAACCTTCATACCCGGAATAATCAACATTCATGTGGTGTGTCTTTACAGAAAGTGTGTGTTCTTCGTTCGGATCGAGAATGACGATATCGGCGTCTGAACCGACAGCTATACATCCTTTTTGGGGAAACATGCCGAAGATCTTCGCTGCATTGGTCGAACTGACCTCGACAAATTTGTTAAGTGATATCTTTCCTTTGTTTACCCCTTCGGAGAAGAGCAATTCCATCCTGTTCTCAATAGCAGGATGACCGTTCGGGATTTTTGAGAAGTCGTCCTTCCCCATCAGTTTCTGTTCCCATTTGAATGGACAATGATCCGTTGCAACAACCTGTACTGTTCCCTGATTGATCGCACCCCACAATGCATCCTGATCTTTCTTTTGACGTAGCGGCGGGGACATTACCCATTTTGCTCCCTCAAAATTTTGTTCGTAGAGAGAAGCGTCAAGAATGAGATACTGAATGCAAGTTTCAGCAAACACTCTTTGATTTCGTTGAGCCGCGCGGCGAACCTGATTCAATGCGCCTTCGCATGTCATGTGAACGATATACCCGGGTACTCCGGTGTACGATGCCATATCCGCAAATCGTCCCGACGCTTCGGCTTCGGTAATTTCTGGCTGAGAAAGATAATGATAGAGCGGTGCAAGTTTTCCTTCCGCACGGTGCTTCGCCACAAGAAAATCTATCATGTCGCCGTTCGTCGCGTGAACCGTTACCATTCCACCTTGCTTTTTCACTTCCTGCATCAACCCGACCATTTGTCTGTCGTCAATCATCAGCGCCCCCTTGTACGCCATAAATGTCTTGAACGACATGATCCCTTCATCATTCACCATCTTTGTGATTTCCGCCCTCGTGCTTTCGTTGAAATCTGTTACAGCCATGTGGAATGAATAATCACACGCCGCTTTTCCGTTCGATCTTCCCTGCCATTCCTCAAGAGCGTGGTACAGTGACTTTCCCTGTTTTTGCAGAATGAAATCGATCACCATCGTTGTTCCGCCGAAGAGCGCGGCGCTGGTGCCGGTCGCATAGTTGTCGCTGGAGAATGTTCCCATGAACGGCATATCGAGATGCACGTGCGGATCAATTCCGCCGGGCATGACGAGTTTTCCGGAAGCATCAATTGTTTTATCAACCTTCGCTTGCAAATTTTTGCCAATGAGAGAAACGGTCTCTCCTTCGACAAGCACGTCGGCGACGGAATCTTCATCAGCAGTTATTACTCTACCACCTTTAATTAGTACAGACATAGTTGTTTCCTCTATTGGCTGTTTTAAGGTTCACGTTCCAGGTTTTAAAGCTTTAATACTTGAATACTTGTTTTGTGATTTCTGTTCAGTGTTCACCGTAGTAAAAATAAATCCACACTCTTCATTTCAAATTACGTCCACCACAATTCAACCGGCAAGTCTCTTCCGAACACCATAACTCGTTTTCGGTTCTTCAATGACAAATCCAAACGGCCTCTTGAGTTTTTCGGGTGGAGTTAGTATCTGTCGTATTGCGTCAAACACGATCTGAAACTGCTCGTCGTACTTCCTTTCCAACTCTTTCAGTTTGCGAGACAATAATTCGTTCGAGGCGAGCATGCGTCGCAGACGAACAAATGTTCGCATGATGACAATGTTTGCCTGTACTGCTCTCTTGCTTCTTAACACACTTGAGAGCATCAGTATGCCATGCTCTGTAAATACGCGCGGACGTTTGCGAGTACCACCCCAACTTGATGTTCCAAAATGGAACATCAAGTTTTTAAATTCCCTACTGGACAATTGAAACATGAAATCCTTTGGAAACCGATCTATATTTCTGTTGACCGCCTTATTGATATCACGGGTTTGAACGCCGTACAGTTCTGCCAGATGTTTATCAAGCATTACTTTTTGACCACGGACAAGCAAAATGCGTCGTTCAATAACTTCTGAGGGAATGAGCGTTGGCTGTTTCATAGTACGAGGATCTCACTCGTCGTTCATGAAAAATTAGGATTTCAATGCACCTCAATTCCATGCTTATGCTGCCACGCTCTCAAATCTTCCATCGTCATCGGTTGCGGCAATTCTTTCATCAATTCGTTCCATGTCTTTGATGCACCGCCGTTTTTCTTCTCCTCCATCGTGATACAATTCTCAACGGGACAAACGATATAGCATAAACGGCATCCGACACAATCTGCTTCCCGAACGGTCGGTTGCCTCTTGCCGTTCTGTGGAAGAAGATCGATACATTGATGTGCCGTATCTTCACACGCAATGTAGCAGAGATTGCATTGAATGCATTTCTTTTCATCGATGTGCGCGACATATTTTGAGAGCAAATTCATATCGCCGAAGTTCGTGATATTGGGTAATGCTTTGCCCCGTATTTGATCCAGCGATGTGTATCCTTTTTCTTCCATCCAGTTCGTCATTCCGTCAATCATATCATCAACGATGCGGAAACCATAATGCATTGCAGCAGTGCAAACTTGAACGCTCGTTGATCCGAGCAAAATAAACTCAAGCGCATCTTTCCAGTTTGAAATTCCACCCATACCGGAAATCGGAAGCCCGATCTCAGGATCGCGGGCAATTTCCGAAACCATGTTCAATGCAATCGGTTTCACTGCGGGACCGGCAAATCCGCCGTGACCACCTTTCCCGCCGCGCGAAGGTTCAATCTCAAACGTATCGAGATTCACTCCCATGATCGTATTGATCGTGTTGATGAGAGAGATGCCGCTTGCTTTTCCTTTTTTCGCAGCGCGTCCGGGGAAACGAATATCGGTGATGTTCGGCGTGAGTTTCACAAGGACGGGAATGCTCGAAACTTCCGTCACCCATTCAGTGATCATCTCACAATATTCGGGAACCTGACCGACGGCGGAACCCATTCCGCGTTCACTCATGCCGTGCGGGCAGCCGTAATTCAATTCAATTCCGTCGGCACCCGAATCGATCGTTCGTTTTACTATGTCATGCCATATCTGGCGATCCGATTCCACCATCAGCGATGCAACAACGGCGCGGTCGGGCCACAGTTTTTTCGTCTCGTAAATTTCTTTCAGGTTAATTTCGATCGATCTGTCGCTGATAAGTTCGATATTGTTCAAGCCTATGATCTTCTGACCGTTGTAATCGATCGCGGCATAACGGTTCACCACATTCATCACCGGCGCTCCGATCGTTTTCCAAACAGCACCTCCCCATCCCGCTTCGAAGGCTTTGCATACCTGATAACCTGAATTTGACGGCGGCGCAGAGGCGAGCCAGAAGGGGTTGGGAGATTTTATCCCCGCAAGATTAATACTGAGATCGACCATAGTGCCCTCAACAAATTTTAATTTAGTATAATAGCGTTTCAAGATTCAGGATTCACGTTTCAAGGAAACGCGTTTATCCTCAACCTGAACCATGAAACCTGAAACATGAATCAATTTCCTTTGCGCCTCACTCTCCAAATATCCACTTTCGTATTCCGTACGCAGCACGTTTTCCATCGTATGCAGCGTTCACTACTTCTTTTCCACCATTGATACAGTCGCCACCCGCGAAGTACTTCGGATTCGTGGTTTGATACGTTTTGCCATCCACTACAACCATGCCATCTTCTATTTTCAAATCAGGAATCGATGAGAGAAACGAATCATCAATGTTCTGACCGACTGCTTTGATCACCATATCGACCGGAATCTTGAATTCAGAGCGTGGTACGGGCTTCAGTTTTCCATCCACGATCTTCGTTTCCAGGCACTCCAACGCCTCCACCTTTTTCTTTCCAACGATTCGCTTCGGCTGTGAATGGAAATAAAATTTGATGCCGTCGCTCTTTGCCAATTCATACTCAAAATCATATGCAGACATCTGTTCCCGTCCGCGGCGATAGATCATATAGACCTCAATCGCTCCGAGCCGCCTTGCTTCAGTCGCAGCATCGATGGCTGTGTTTCCGGCGCCGATCACTGCAACCCGTTTGCCCACTTTCACCGATTTCCAATTCCGTTTCGTCACATCCTCGACAAAATCAAGGGCGTTGAATACTCCCGCCAAATTCTCGCCCGGAATTTTCAATTCTGTCGGTTTGGGAAGCCCGGTACCGATAAAAATCGCATCGTGCAATTTTTCGAGTTTTGAGATTGAAATAGTCTTCCCTATGAGAGCACCGGTTTTAGTTTTCACGCCAAGTTTTTTTATCATCTTCACTTCGTTGAGACTATCCTGTTGTTTCATTTTGTATGGAGCGATGCCGTGAGTATCGAGTCCACCGGGAATTTTATGCGCCTCGTAGATGGTCACGTCGAAACCGAGTATCGAAAGTTCTGCTGCGCATGCAAGTCCGGCTGGACCTGCACCAATTACGCCGACCGACATTCCATTCTTCGGTGCGGGAGTGAACAATTGCGGCATCCCGTTCTCCACATACCAATCCATCACATGCCGCTGCAGTCTGCCGATCTGAATCGGTTTTTCACCTTTGTCATTGTACACACACGCACCTTCACACAACACGTCAACAGGACATGCCTTCGCACAAGTCAACGCAACCCAGTTCGATGAAAGAATAGTTTTCGCCGAGCCCTTCATGTTACCGGTTGCAATTTTTTTGATGAATGTTGAGATATCGATGTGTGTGGGACACGCGGTCATACAAGGTGAATCAAAGCAATAGAGACAGCGATTTGCTTCGGCGTGGGCGGCGATATCGGTAAGCGCAGGCTTGAGTTCTGCAAAGTTCGATTCGTACTCTTTGGCAGAAAGTTTGGGTGCGATGTTGTTCATAGGAATATGAAAATTATTGTGTAATTATTGATTCGAGTTTCGGGATTTGAGTTTCGAAATGAATCCGATCAATTATTGCAAACCAAAAAACTCTCATCCCAAACCTCCACTAACTCATCCGCAATCTTCAGTGCTTCATCCAACACCGAGATGCCAAGATCAATCTCATCTTTTGTAACGATGAGCGGCGGTGCGACAACAAAATGGCTGACCCAAGCCTGAAGAAAGACACCGTTCTTCATCATCTGTGCAGCAACTTTTTCAACGACCGATTGCACGCCGCTCACTTTGTCTTTCATCGTATTGAAATAAGTCTTCGTCTTTTTATTCTTCATCAATTCAACAGCCCAGAACAATCCAAGACCGCGTACATCGGCAACAGATGGGTGCTTTGTCTTCAATCCATTCAACTTTTCTCCGAGATATTTTCCTATCTCTGCAGAGCGATTGATTAGATCCATTCGTTTAAATTCGTTGATAGAAGCAATGGCAGGTGCAAGTGTCAAAGGATGCGCTTCGTATGTGTGTCCGTGCGAAAAGAAGTGATCGTCAAAGTATGAAGCGATCTTCATATTTGTGGCGCAAAGTCCGAGTGGAACATATGCCGTCGTAATTCCCTTTGCAGTGACAAGAATATCGGGCTGCACTCCCCAATGATCAACAGCAAACCATTTTCCCGTTCGTCCCCAGCCGCTCATCACTTCGTCAGCAATTAAAAGAACATTGTGCCGGTCGCAAATTTGGCGCAGCCGGGGAAAATATTCTTTCGGAGGAATGAGAACACCGTTCGTTCCGACGACCGGTTCGACAAGCACTGCGGCGACATCTCCTTCATTCTCAATCATGTGTTCGAGATAATCTGCGCATGCGATGTTGCAATCGGGATACGTGTGTTTGATGGGACAATCGAAACAGTTTACTTCGGGAGAAAAAATGACACCGGGAATTTTTCCTGCCGGTTCCATTGCCCAACGACGCGGATCACCGGTAGCGGCAATCGATCCCATTGTTGAACCGTGATACGAACGATAACGTGCGATAATTTTTGTCTTGCCAGTGTACATCCGCGCAATCTTGAATGCTGCTTCATTCGCTTCCGTACCGGACGTTGTAAAAAAAAATTTTTCCAGTCCTTTCGGAAGAACTTCAAGGAGGAGTTTGCTCAACTCAGCACGAATATCGGTTGCAAAACCCGGTGCAATGTACGGAAGAGACCTTGCCTGCTCTTCAATCGCTTTAATCACTGCTTGATTCTTGTAGCCGAGATGAACACACATCAATTGTGAAGAGAAGTCGAAATACTTTTTCCCGTTTGCATCAATAAAGAAGCAACCTTCTCCGTCAACAATGTGGAGCGGTGTCCATCCTTTTTGCTTGCGCCATGTGCCGTAGGTGTTCTTTGCTGTAATTTCTACTACTTCCTGTGATGTTAGTTTATTTGGCATTGACGAAACTTCCTGTTTTAATTTTTGCTATTTAACCGATTCGGGATTCAAGTTTCAGGATTCAAGAGTTAAACATCGATTATTTTTGTTTTTACTTGAAACCTGTATCTTGAAACAACTTATGTATTTAACTCTGTGATCTTCCCGTACGCTTCCGGTCTGCGGTCGCGGTAAAATTGCCATACAGACCGGACTTCTTGTATCATTTTCATATCGAGATCACAGACGACCAGTTCGTCCTTGTCGCGGCTCGCTTGTTTTAAGATTTTTCCGCGAGGTGAACAGAAATAACTCTTGCCGTAAAATTCACCGATGTTCCACGGCGCCTCGGTCCCGACACGGTTGATTGCGCCGACGAAATATCCGTTCGCTGCGGCGTGAGCCGGTTGTTCCAATTCCCACAGGTATTCTGAAAGTCCTGCGACAGTGGCCGATGGATTAAAGACTATCTCTGCACCGTTCAATCCGAGAATGCGAGCTCCTTCCGGGAAATGGCGATCATAGCAGATATACACGCCGATATCAGCATATTTCGTCTTGAACACTGGAAAGCCGAGGTTCCCCGGTTTGAAATAAAATTTTTCCCAGAACCCGGGTTCTACCTGTGGGATGTGGTGCTTGCGGTATTTGCCGAGGTATTTTCCATCGGCATCGATAACGGCAGCCGTGTTGTAATAGACTCCTTCCATTTCTATTTCATAGATCGGAACTACAATAACCATCTTATATTTCTTCGCATACTTTTGCATCAACTGCGTTGTCGGACCGTCCGGAATTTTTTCTGTCATCTCGTACCATTTCGTTTTTTGTTCGGCACAAAAATAAGGACCGTTGAAGACTTCTTGAAGACATAAAATCTGTACACCCTCTTTCCCCGCTTTTTCAATCATTGGGATGTGCTTATCGATCATCGCTTTTTTTATTTTGGCAATCGGCTGGTCGTTGGACGTGGCGATAGAACATTGGATGAGACCACCTCTGACAGTGCGAGACATACCTTCTCCTTTTCAGTAATGGTGATAGAAACGAAAGCGGAAAAAACCGTAGCGAATGTTAAGAAGTTCTGTCGGGATTGTCAATAAAAATCATGGCATGGAACACCCCTGAAAACGAAAGCGCCATTTCGATTGAAACGAAATGGCGCTTGTAGATTCGATCTGTTTGCACTCAAAGCACCAGAACGAGCGGGTTTTCCATCAATCGTTTGAACGATTGCAGGAATTGAGCGCCGATGGCACCATCCACCACACGATGATCGCACGACATGGTAACTTTCATCGTATGACCGACGACGATCTGTCCGTTTTCGACAACCGGTTTCTCGACAATTGTCCCCACGGCAAGAATGGCACCTTCGGGAGGATTGATGATCGCTGCAAAGTTTTCGATGTCGTACATACCGAGGTTGCTGACGGTGAATGTACCGTTCGTGAATTCCTCCGGCTTCAATTTACCTTCGCGCGCACGTTTTGCAAGTTCTTTTGTCTCGGTCGAAATCTCCGCGATTGTTTTTTGATCTGCGTTGCGGATCACAGGCGTGATCAATCCTTCATCGATTGCGACGGCAACACTGACGTCAACTCGTCCGTGCTGAACGATCTTATCGCCCATGAATGAACTGTTCGCCTTCGGATTCTCCCGCAGCGCCAGCGCAACCGCTTTCATGACAATATCGTTGTAACTGATCTTTGTTCCGGTGATCTCAATGAGCGATGAACGGAAATCGATCGCGCGCCTCATATTCATTTCAATAGTGAGATAGAAATGCGGGATCGTCACCTTGCTTTCGAGCAAGCGTTTGGCAATCGTCTTACGCATCATCGAGAGAGGAATTTCTTTCGTCTGCAGCGGCGCAAGGACTTTGCGCGGCATCGTTGTCGTTCCGCTTCGTGATTCTACGTCTGCTTTTACAATCCTGCCGAACGGTCCGCTGCCGGAGACTGTGCGAAGATCGATATTCTTTTCTTGAGCAATTTTTTTTGCAAGAGGGGATGCTTTTATCCGGGTCTGCCCGCCGGAGTCCGCTTCGAGACGAAGGCGGGTGTCGCCATTTACAACAGGTACGGCAGCCGGAGTGGGTACCGAAGCGGGGACTGGAATAATAGAAGGTGCAGCGGCAACGGAAACTGATTCTTGTTTCAATGTTGCGGGTGCAGCAGAAGTTGATTCGGCAAGCAGAGCGGAAATATCTTCCCCTTCTTTTCCGATGATCACGAGCGGTGCACCAACTTTAACTCCATCTCCTTCTTTCGGAAAAATTTTGAGGAGCACACCGGAATCATACGCTTCCTGTTCCATATCCGCTTTGTCAGACTGGATATCGGCAATGATCTCCCCTGCTTTAACTTTCTCTCCCTCTTTCTTACGCCATTTGAGAATGACACCTTCTTCCATCGTGTCGCTCAATTTGGGCATCAACATTTTTGTAGCCATACCGTACCTATTCCAATTAAGTCAGATTAGTCATCCTGAGCAAGCGAGTCTGTTTTAAGACGAGCGCGTCGAAGGATGTTCACCCTTCGACTCATCCCATAAAACGGGATTCGCTCAGGGTGACTATTATTCATTATCTATAGAGAACCCTGTTCACCGCGGCGATTACTTTATCCGGACTCGGCATCGCTTCATGTTCCAGATTCTCCGCGTACGGCATCGGCACATCGGCGCTGTTAATTTTTTCAACCGGTGCGTCAAGGTAATCGAATGCTTTGGTGTGAATGCGATATGCGATCTCCGTTCCGACACTCGCGAAGGGCCATGAATCTTCCACGATAACAACGCGATTTGTTTTCTTTATGGAATTGAGAATCAACTCTTCATCCAACGGACGCAACGTGCGCGGGTCGATCACTTCGGCATTTATTCCTTCCTTCTCCAACTCTGCAGCCGCTTTCAACGCAACCGCAACCATTTTCGTCCAAGCAATGATCGTTACATCTGTCCCTTCTCGTTTAACATCTCCTTTGCCGATCGGAATAAGATATTCTTCTTCCGGTACTTCACCTTTGATGCCGTACATCATTTCACTTTCCATGAAGATAACGGGATTGTCATCACGAATCGCAGACTTCAACATTCCTTTCGCGTCGTACGGTGTGGAAGGAGTCATCACGATCAATCCCGGCACGTGCGCCATCATTGATTCCAGCGCCTGCGAATGTTGAGCACTGAGCATATGTGCCGGACCATTTGGGCCGCGAAACACGATCGGGCATTTGAATTGTCCGGCAGACATATACCGCGCCTTTGCCGCATGGTTGATGATCTGATCGAACGCGAGGATTGCAAAATTCCATGTCATCATCTCAACGATCGGGCGGACGCCGATTCCTGTCATTGCCGCGCCGATGCCGATGCCGGCAAATCCTGCTTCCGTGATAGGAGTATCAATAACGCGTTTGTCGCCGTACTTTTTCCAGAGTCCCTGGGTGACTTTGTACGCTCCATTGTACTGTGCCACCTCTTCACCCATAATGAATACACCCGGATCCTTTTCCATTTCTTCGGCGATCGCTTGATTGAGTGCTTCACGAATTTGTATTGTTGCCATTTATTTTTCCTTTAATCTCTTAGAAACAAAGTTTTTATTTCAAATTCCAATAGTCAATTACGAAATTCCAAATAAATCTCAAATTACAATTTCCACTGTCAAAGAAAAATTTCTTAACATTGAGCATTATTTGTTATTTGGAATTTGTTATTTGGGATTTCTTCACGCATACACATTTTCATACAACTGTTCCAGCGGCGGCTGAGGACTTGCATCAGCAAATTCTACTGCTTCTTGTACCGCCGCTTTAATTTCCTCTTCCATCTTTTCGATAACAGATTCTGACAACACACCCCACTGAATCAATTCCTGTCCGAACGTCTCAATGGGATCACGCTTCTTGTACTCTTCGATCTCTTCTTTCGTTCGGTACTGTCCGGGATCGGACATCGAATGACCGCGATAGCGGTACGTCCGTGCCTCAAGAAAGGTCGGTTTGAATTCCGTGCGAGCAAGGTGAATTGCTTTCTTCATTTCGCGGTACATTTCAATAACATCCATGCCATTTACCGCGCCGCGATTCATCAAATAACCGGCTGCTTTGTCGTACAGATTTTCACCTGCCATCGCGCGCGAGATAGCTGTGCCCATTCCATATCCATTGTTTTCACAGATAAAGATAATCGGCAATTTCCATAGCTCTGCCATATTCAAAGTCTCATGAAACACACCCTGGTTCGTCGATGCTTCACCCATGAAACAGATCGTAACGGAATCCCTTCCTTGATACTTTGTTGCAAATGCGCTCCCTGCTGCAAGGGGCGGGTGACCGCCCACAATTCCCCATCCACCCATGAATCCTTTTGCAAGATCATAGAAGTGCATCGATCCGCCCATTCCTTTTGAGCAGCCGGTCACTTTGCCGAACAACTCCGCCATACACTCCTTCATATTCATGCCACGCGCTATCGCTTGTCCATGATCGCGGTATGCCGTATAAATGAAATCGTCATCGTCGCGCAACGCAGCGATTGCACCAACGCCGGTCGCTTCCTGTCCGATATACAAATGACAGAATCCGCCGATCTTTCCCTTGCCGTACTCTTGAGCAGCGCGTTCTTCAAAGCGTCGGATCGCGAGCATGTCGCGGTACATCTTGATCAATTTTTCGTTCGACAGGTCGAGATCAGCCCATCGCGGCTGCTGCTTGTTTGAAGTTGATTTTTCTTTCTTCATCGTAATTATTTCCATTGGTTCTCTCTTCCTCGTTGATAATTCTAAATCTGATCTGCTGCATGATACGAACTTCGCACCAGCGGTCCCGATTCCACATGACGAAATCCCATTTCCATCCCCCGCTGCTTCAGCATCTTAAATTCATCGGGATGAACGTAGCGTTCGACGGGCAAATGATTTTTGGTGGGCTGCAGATATTGACCTATAGTAAAAATGTCAACATCCACTGCGCGAAGATCTCCCATTACTTCGATCACTTCATCATTAGTCTCACCAAGACCGAGCATAATACCGGTCTTTGTATTGAAGCCGCGAGCTTTCGCGCGTTCCAATACTTCAAGCGAGCGGTGATAGTGCGCTTGCGGACGAACTGTTCTATATAATCGTGGAACGGTTTCGATGTTATGGTTGAGGACGTCGGGCTGTGCGTTGAGTACGATGTTCAATGCTTCTTCACTGCCCATGAAATCCGGGATCAGCACTTCTACTTTGCAGAAAGGTACTCTGCTGCGAATTTCATGAATTGTATTCGCAAAAATATGTGCGCCCCCATCGAACAACTCGTCACGGTTCACAGAAGTGATAACAGCATGACGAAGTTTCATCATTGCAACCGCTTCACCAACACGGCGCGGTTCGTCTTCGTCGACGATGTGCATTTTCCCGGTCTTCACATTGCAGAAACCGCAACTGCGCGTGCATGTGTCGCCAAGGATCATGAATGTCGCCGTACCGGAATTCCAGCATTCCCCCATATTGGGGCAGCGCGCTTCTTCACACACGGTGTGAAGTTTCCGTTCATCGATCAGGTTGCGAAGTCGTGAATAATTTTCGCCGCCGGGGACGCGTGCTTTCAGCCACTCGGGTTTGCGTTGAAACGATAAACTATCCGATGGCTTGGAGCCATCGGATTTCTGGTTTTCTTTAATTGATATTTCTTGAATTAAAATTTCCATTTTTCATTCGAGAAGATGTCTGACATCTTCCCCCTTAAGATCAATCAAACTTTCAAAGTTTCACCACCGGTTTACCACAATGTCAGACATCTTGGTAATCAGACGGCCTGATTCACATCAAAATTCTCCAAATAGAACACTACCTTTTGCATAAACATTCCGCCGAGCGCTCCATCAATGATGCGGTGATCATACGACATGGAAATATAGACCATCGAGCGAATCGCGATGGCATCATCAATGACAACCGGACGTTTCTTTATCGCGCCAACGCCGAGGATTGCAACCTGCGGCTGGTTGATGATCGGGAATCCGTAAAGATTACCGAATCCGCCGGGGTTGGTTACTGTGAAAGTACCGCCGGTCACTTCATCGGGCATCAACTTTTTACTGCGCGCGCGCGTCGCAAGATCATTCAACGAACGGGCAAGACCGGCAAGACTTTTTTGTTCCGCATTTTTTATGACCGGAACGATCAATCCATTCTCCAATGCAACCGCTACGCCCAGGTTGATATCTTTGCGAATAATGATCGAATCGCCGTCAACAGATGAATTCAACATCGGATAATCCTTGAGCGCCTTCACAACTGCGTCGAGGAAGAACGGCGTGTATGTAAGATTGAATCCTTCCCGTTTCTCAAACGCAGATTTATTTTTCTCACGAAATTTTACAATGCCTGTTACGTCTGCTTCAGAAACTGAACCGACATGCGCCGATGTATGTTTGCTCCGTACCATATGTTCGGCAATCGCTTTGCGCATCGTATCCATTTTAATAATTTCAACCCGCCCGGCGGGATACGTTATCGGCGGAGCAGGTTTTGGAAAGACATACGATGGCGCGGGCACACCGACTGTCGGTGCAGAAATTTTTCCACCCTTTTTCTGTTCGACATACATGAGAATATCTTTTTTGCTGACACGTCCCCCTGATCCGGTACCGGGAATTCTTTCCAGTTCAGACATTGCAACATTTTCGGTCCGGGCAATGTTCAACACAAGCGGGGAATAAAATCTATCGGTCGGGATTTGCTGATGCATGACCGGCTGCACCATAGATGTTGAAGCTTTTGCCGATTCTACTTTCGGCGATGAGGGCTGCACAGGTGTTGATACCGGAACGGAAACATTTCCTGTCGAACTGATTCGAGCAATAACTGTATGAACACCGACGGTTGTCTGCTCAGGAAATAAAATTTCAGCAAGAACTCCTGCCGCCGGTGACGGAATTTCAGAATCAACTTTATCGGTACTGATCTCGAGAAGTGTCTCGTCTTTACCAATCTTCTCTCCAACTTTTTTATGCCACTTGGTAATCGTCCCCTCTGCAATGCTCTCACCCATTTGCGGCATGATGACGTCAATGAACGATCCGTTGGAACTTGAACTCTTTGTTGGTGCGACAGTTTCATTCGTTGGTTGAGAAGTTTGAGGTTTCAGGTTTTCAGCCAGAGGCTTCGGCGCAGCGGGTTCAGGTTTCGCGACAGGCGGAGGTGTTGACGACAAAACATTCGCATTGACATCCGTATTAATCCGGGCAATAATAGTATGAACACCAACTGTCGTTGTTTCTTGAAAGAGGAGTTCAGCCACCACACCTGCAGCCGGGGATGGAATCTCCGAATCAACTTTGTCGGTGCTGATCTCGAGAAGTGTTTCATCCTTTGCGATTTTGTCGCCGACTTTTTTATGCCATTTGGAGATCGTTCCTTCGGCAATGCTTTCGCCCATTTGGGGCATGACAACGTCAACTAAAGCCATATATAAACCCATTTAAGTAATCTAAAATTTCAAACTACAAGCACCAAATCACAAATTGGCTTCCTGAATTTTTTGCGATTTGAATTTCATTGTAATTTGAGTTTTGTTATTTGGTACATCTCAATACGCCGCCAGTTCTTTCAATGCAGCAAACATTTTCTTTGTATTCGGCAAAAAGAATTCTTCCAGTGGCGGACTGTACGGCGTCGGAATATCGAGTGCGCCGAGTCGTTTGATCGGGGCATCGAGAAATTCAAATGCCTGCTCGCTGATGATCGCGGAAATTTCTCCGCCAATGCCGCCCGTAATATTATCTTCGTGCGCAATCAGCACTTTTCCTGTCTTCCGCGCTGAATTCAAAATCAATTCGACATCCAGCGGCATCAACGAAAGGAGATCGACAACTTCAATACTGATTCCTTCATGTGTCAATTGTTCAGCCGCTTCCAATGCTTGATGAACGGTTGAGCCGTACGTTATAACACTGATATCGGTCCCTTCTCTCCGCACAACTCCCTTCCCAATCTCCACAATGTAATCGGTATCCGGAACTTCTCCTTTAATGTGGCGATACAATCTCTTGTGCTCCAGATATAAAACAGGATTGTTGTCGCGTACTGCCGCTTTGATCAATCCCTTTGCGTCGTACGGAAATGACGGCGCCACGATTTTGAATCCCGGCTGATGGAAGAACCATGATTCAGGATTGCGTGAATGAAACGGTCCGCCGTGAATTCCCGCTCCGCTCGGTAGCCGGACAACCATCGGGCACGGCACATGCCAACGATAATGGATGGACGCCGTGTTGTTCACCAACTGACTGAATCCCGTTGTCACAAAATCAGCAAACTGCATTTCTGCAACAGGGCGCATACCGACAACTGCTGCACCGGTCGCTGCACCGAGGATCGCAGTCTCTGCAAGCACTGTATCAATGACACGATCTTCACCGAAGTGCTGGATGAAACCTTTCGTTACTTTGAACGCGCCGCCGAATTTTCCGATATCTTCTCCGAGAAGAAATACCGATGGATCGCGTTCCATTTCTTCCCAGAGACCTTTTGAAATTGCTTCGATGTATGTTAGTGTTGCCACAAATTTCCGGATTTAATGTTCAAAATTATTATGCGGCGTACACGCCTGTAATTGCTTCTTCACCGGACGGATAGGGACTCTCGACAGCAAATTGGATCGCATCGTCGAGCGTTGCGATGATCTTCCCTTCGTACTCTTCTTTCACTTTCGGTGTGAGAATCTTTTTATCGGTCAATAATTTTTCGATCTTCATCACGGGATCTTTTTTCTTCCACGCTGCCAGCAATTCTTTCGGCACATATTCTGAACCGTCGTGCGCAGAGTGGCCATGCATTCGCATTGTCACGGATTCGATCAGAGTCGGACCTTTGCCGCGTCGTGCTCGTTCGACCGCCTGTTTACATGTCGAATAAACTTCTTCAAGATCTGTTCCATCAATCGTGTAGCCTGGAACTCCATATCCCATTGCACGATCAGAATACTTCTCCATCGCTTTTTGTTTTGCAACCGGCGTTGAATATGCAAATTGATTGTTCTCTATGATCAACACCAACGGCAGTTTCATCACCGACGCCATAGCAAGCGACTCGTGAATATCACCCACATTCGCGCCGCCATCGCCGATATATGTCAGAACTACTGCTTTTTCTTTTCTCAGTTTGCTCGCAAGTGCCACGCCGCATGCCATCGGTACCATTGCACCAAGGTGACTGATGTTCCCGTATATCTTCAGTGAAGAATCAGCATAGTGCCCCGTTCCATCACGTCCTTTCGACAAAGAATTACCGCGCGCGAGATGCTGCAACATCAAATTACGCAGCGACTGTCCTTTCACTAGATGCGCTCCCATATCGCGATGCATCGGGAAAAGGTAATCCTGTTTCTCCAACGCGAACGCACTACCGACTGCCGTTGCTTCATTCCCGTTTCCGGTGTACGCGCCGCCGACGATTTTTCCCTGGCGATATAATTTCAAGATCGACTCTTCGAACTCCCGCGTCAACCGCATGTAATAGTAGAGTTGAAGGTATTGTTCTTTAGAAAGAGAAAAAGATATTTCGGAACGCTTATTTTTTTTAGAGGTAGAACTCTTACTTTTCATTTATTAGTTCAAATTATCCAGATCAGCAATATCCTTTGATCTGCCGGATGCTTTTTTATTTTTCTTCAAATTTTCCAAATCAATATAATTAATCTTGACTCCACTCTTTTCAGTTATGAGTTTCGATTTGAAACAATGATCAAAATCTACTCCGCTGATTGTTTTTAAGAGATCAATTCGGTATGGCGAATACCCAAGTTGAATAAACTCATCACTCTCTGAAAAGTCTTTTTCAGTGAGGTCAATCGTTTCGCCAAAAAAAACCTTCAAGACGGACATCATCTTTGCTGCCGTTTCCGGCGACTTTCGTAACCAAATATCGATATCGTAGGTGTTTCTAACATACCCATGGAATGTAAGCGCATATCCGCCAACAACGAGATAATCAACGTTGTATCTATTTAACAACTCGATAAACTCTTTGAAGTCTTTGTCTAGTTCCATCCGGATTTCTCAGTATTTGATCGCGCAACATTTCAAGAGCGTCAATCCGCTCACTTACAGATTTTGTTTGCCAGAATTTGAAATCAGAAGGTTCTTCACCTAATTTATATTTCTTCACCACAGGTTTTATTTTTCTCATAATCAAAACGCCGCCAATTTTTCAAGCGCCGATGTAATATGATGCTCTTGCGGAAGGATCGAGGTTTCCAATGCCGGGGCAAACGCAATGGGCGTATCGAGCGCCGCAACGCGCATCAATGGGGCATCAAGATACTGGAAACATTCTTCGGCAATCTGCGTTCCGATCTCGGCGCCGAATCCACCCGTCTTTGTATCTTCGTGGACGATCAACACTTTTCCGGTCTTCTTTACTGAATTGAACACTGTTTCTTTATCCCACGGAATCAATGTCCGCAGATCAATGATCTCGCAACTGACTCCCTGCTCTTCCAACTTTCGCGCCGCCTCGATTGAACGCTGCACCATGAATCCCCATGTCACGATGGTAATGTCGCTTCCTTCTTTTTTTACTTTTGCCAGACCGAATGGCAGACAATAATTATCGTCCGGTTCAGGTGTGGCGGCAAATTGTTGGCGATATAATCCTTTGTGCTCACAAAATAGAACAGGATTATCCTCTCGAATTGCTGTCTTTAACAATCCTTTTGCATCCGCGGCGTTAGAGGGAAACGCAACCCAGAGACCCGGGATGTGCGTAAAGATTCCTTCGATGCTCTGACTATGATAGAGTCCGCCTCGAATGTAACCACCGACTGCTACACGAATGATAACCGGACATGCCCAATCACCGTCGGTACGATAGCGCATGTGTACCAGTTCATCTTTGATCTGCATGAACGCGGGCCAGATGTAATCTCCAAACTGAATTTCAACCACCGGCTTGAATCCTCGCACCGCAAGTCCGATTGCAGTGCCGACGATCGATGCTTCTGCCAACGGCGAATTGAAACAACGATCATTCCCGAATTTTGTGGACAATCCTTTCGTAGCGGAGAACACACCTCCTTTTCCATCCGCTACATCCTCGCCATACACTACCATCTTCGGATTGCGCTTCATCTCTTCGTGAAGCGCATGGTTGATTGCATCAACCATAACGCTGCTTGATCCGGAATGAACGGGTTCTTCAAATCCATCTTTCGGAACAGCAATAACAGGAGAAAATACATTCCGCTCTACAGTATCAGCAGTCGGACTTTGTGCCGTTTCCGCATAATCAGCCG
>JACPGG010000053.1:25853-49292 GCA_016182545.1 Ignavibacteriales bacterium | reverse complement strand
ACCAGGATGATGATGCGGGAAAAGACCGCCCCGGCAATGCCGCAGATGACGGCAATGAGGATGACGAGGCTCGCCATCGGGAAGACGATCCCTGACACCTGCGGGTAACCGATGTACAGATACGGACCGAGGAGCGTCTGCGCGGTCATGCCGGAGATGATGACGGCGGCGAGCAGTGTCGTGCGGAACGTGGCGAAATGGGATTTACTCAGCTCTTCGATCGCGAAGACGATACCGCCGAGCGGCGTGTTGAACGCAGCGGCAAGTCCCGCCGCACTGCCGGTGAGTATCATCACCCGCTCGGAATATTTCGGCCAGTGCGCCGGCAGGAATCTGCCCATCAGACGGAAGATCGCACCGGAGATCTGTATTGTTGGACCTTCCCTGCCGACAGCCCCTCCGCCGAAGACCAAAACGATGCTGCTGATAATTTTCACGGCGATAACCTTTGCACCGACGAGCAGCGAGACTTTTTTTTGGTGGTCCGTGCCGGAAATTTCCAGCGCGGCGATCACCTGCGGGATTCCGCTCCCGCGGGCGAACGGCGATCCGTACTGTACGATCATCCATGATATAATGAAACAGAGAGGGGTGATAATGAAGAGGAGCCACGACACCGATTGGAAGATCTGTCTCCCGAGCGATTCCGCTCCGGCGAACAGCTGCGCGTAGAGAACCGCTATCACACCGACAACCAGCGAACCGATCCACAGCGGTACGGAACGGAGGAGATTATCGGTCACCTCTTTGTGGATCTTGATCTTTGAAAAAAAACCGGAGATCGCTGCGCGGGCAATGCGGGAATAATCTTTTTTTGGCGGTTGGTCAGGCATGTTCGTCCTAAAAATAATATATAAAAAAAATCAAGACATGCGAATAATTAATATTCCCCCTCTTCCTCCCCGCTCCGCTTTCTTCTCTGGTTATTAATCTCTATTTTCTTCAACATCATTTTTGTCGTTCAATGAGTCATCCTTCGACCCATGTCACAATGCAATAGTCATCCTGGGCATGCTTCGACTCGCTACGCTCGCTCAGCATGACTAATATATTTGAAGGATGCGTCGAAGGATTGCACGAATATTTTCTCCCCCTGAAAGGGGGGAGCTGTCCTGATCCTACGGATCGGGACAGAAGGGGTCCTGCTTCGACTCCTTCGCAAAAAGCGCTCCGTCGCTCAGCATGACTATCTTTTTTTAGGAACCGCCATGAAAATAATTCTTCTTTAAGTTGTCCGAGAGTTGAACTCTCGGACAGGAACCTCTTCGACAGTTCAACTGTCGAAGAACAACGGTTTAATTTATGAAAAGTATTCTTCTCCTCCCTCTTCTCGCATCGTTCGCCATAGCACAGACGAACTACATCCACTACGTCAAACCCCTCACCGGTACGCAGAGGATGGGACATACATATCCCGGCGCAACGGCGCCGTTCGGCATGGTGCAGTTGAGTCCCGACACCGACACGCTGATGTACGAGAAGAACGGAAAATATCAGAAGGAGGTATATCAGTACTGCGCCGGATACCAGTACGAGGACAGAACGATCGTCGGCTTCTCGCACACGCATTTCAGCGGCACGGGACATTCCGACCTCGGCGATTTCCTCATCATGCCGACAACCGGCAAATTACAACTCAATCCCGGTACGGCGGAACATCCGGAAAGCGGCTACCGCTCGCTCTATGCTCACGTCAACGAAATTGCCGAGCCGGCGTACTACAAAGTGAAACTGGATGACCACGATATCCTTGCCGAACTGACCGCAACGACGCGCGTCGGGTTCCATCAGTACACATTTCCGAAGTCCGATTCCGCGCACATCATACTCGACCTGATGCACGGCATCTATAATTACGACGGAAAGAATGTCTGGACATTTGTCCGCGTAGAGAACGACACGCTGGTGACAGGATACAGACAGACCAGCGGCTGGGGACGCACTCGCACGCTCTATTTTGCGATGGCGTTCAGCAAACCGTTCACAAGTTACGGACATGCGAAGTACGATACATCGGTCTATCGCGGATTCTGGCGGAAGTTCGACGAGCGGAAGAATTTTCCCGAGATGGCGGGAAGGAACATCCGCGCCTATTTCGATTTTAATACGAATGAAAATGAGCAGATCAAAATAAAATTCGCCCTCTCGCCGGTCAGTACGGAAGGAGCGTTGAAGAACCTCCTCGCCGAAATTCCCGATTGGGATTTTGAACGGGTAAAATCCGAAAGCCAGAAACAATGGAACGAGGAACTCGGCAAAGTTTCGGTCACGATGCTGTCGCAAAAAGATATGGAAACATTCTACACATCACTCTATCACACGTTCCTCGGTCCCACTCTCTATATGGATGTCGACGGGCGATACAAAGGGATCGATCAGAACATCCACACCGCCGATGGATTCACGAACTACTCGACATTCTCCTTGTGGGATACGTACCGCGCACTCCATCCCCTCTTCAACATTCTGCAGCCGAATCGGAACGGCGATATGATCCGCTCGATGCTTGCGCACTACGATCAGAGCGTCCATAAAATGCTGCCGGTCTGGTCGCACCACGCGAACGAGAACTGGTGCATGATCGGCTACCACAGCGTCTCGGTGATTGCCGATGCGTTTGTGAAAGGAAACCTGTCGTTCGATGCAGTCAAAGCGCTCGCCGCCTGCGTGCAGACGGCACGGACGAAATATTACGACGGGCTTGAATATTATATGTCGATGGGATATGTACCGGAAGATAAAAATTCATCGTCAGTCTCAAAAACGCTCGAGTATGCGTACGACGATTGGGCGATCGCGCAGATGGCAAAGAAACTGGGCAATGAAAGTATCTACAATGAATTTACGAATCGCTCGCAGAATTTCGTGAATGTATTCGACACGAAGATAGGATTCGCCCGTCCCAAACTAAGCGACGGGACGTGGCGCGCCGACTTCAACACGCTCAGCACGCACGGGCAGGGATTCATCGAGGGGAATTCGTGGAATTACTCGCTCCATGTTCCGCACGACGTGCCGGAGATGATCGCTTTGATCGGAGGAAGGAAAAAGTTCACGGCGTATCTCGATTCACTCTTTATGATGCATCTGCCCGACGAATTCTTTGCGGAGACCGAAGACATCACGCGCGAAGGGATCATCGGCAACTATGTGCACGGCAACGAACCGTCCCACCATGTTCCCTATTTATATAATTGGACAGACCAGCCATGGAAAACGCAGGAGCGGGTCCGGCAGATATTAAAATTGAAGTACTCCAACACACCGGACGGATTGAGCGGGAACGACGACTGCGGGCAGATGTCTGCGTGGTACATCTTCAGCGCGCTCGGTTTCTATCCGGTCGCGCCCGGATCGGAACAATATTCCATCGGCAGCCCGCTGGTAAAAACGGCATCAATCAAATTGGAGAACGGAAAGACGATCACGATCGAAGTGAAGAACCAGAGCGAGAAGAATGTGTATGTGCAGAAGATATTGCTGAACGGAAAGGAGTGGAAGAATAATTACTTCCTGCATTCAGACCTGATGAACGGAGCGGATATCGTGTTTGAAATGGGGGAAAAAAGAAAACGGTGACCACAGGGTGACCGTCACCTATAAATTAATTGAAGGAGGTGACGGTCACCTGCGTGCGTATCTGAATTGAATATGTCCATAAAAACGAAATATATTCAAACTTCGAACGAATATTTTCACGTTTACAACCGGGGTGTTGAACGGAAAGAAATCTTTTTCAACGAGCGGAATTTCACATACTTCATTCGACGGATGACTGACGCGCTAGATCCGACAGAGATTGAAATTGTTGCATATTGTCTCATGCCCAATCATTTTCATCTGCTGTTGTTCCAAAAAGAACCGGAGGGAATAACGAAATTTGTCAGGAGTGTTTGCGACGGATATGCAAAAGCAATCAACAAAGAGCGCTCCCGCACTGGACACCTTTTCGAAGGTAAGTACAAAATAAAACAGATAGAAAGTGATGACTATCTTCTTCATCTCTCCCGATATATTCACCTTAATCCTGTTCGTGCACAGTTAGTATCACAAGCGGAAGAATGGGAGTTCAGTAGCTGCCGGGAGTATTTTGAAATGCGTGAAAATAAAATAATCTCAAATCGCGTGATCTCAGATCAGATTGGGAACGCGGAACAGTACCGGAAATTTGTTGAAGAATATCACCCTCAGCACAAAGAGAAAATCAGTCGGTTTTTATTTTCTTGAATAAAGGTGACCGTCACCCGGGAGGTGACGGTCACCGTGCTTATTATTTCATCAACACCAGTTTCTTCGTCTCCGTGAAACTTCCCGCTTTCAATGTATAGAAATACAATCCGCTGGCAAGGGAACCGGCATCAAATTCAACTTCGTACACGCCGGGATTTCTTTGACCTTCTGTCACCGTCGTTACTTCCTTCCCCATCACATCGTACACTTTAATGGAGACCGGAACTTCATCGGCGATCGCGTAGCGGATTGTCGTGCTCGGATTGAACGGATTCGGATAGTTCTGCGACAATTCAAACTTCAGCGGTGCGGTAACGTCGCTGTTCTCCTCATCAATAACGCCCCACTTTGCAGGATAACTCGAAGTCGAGGCGACTTTCGGCGAAGTATAGTTCACTTTTACAAACACATTCTGCGCCGGATTGGATGTGTACGTATTCTTCACTTTTATCTTGTAGAATCCTTTTGCCGTCGGGGTGTACGTTGCCGTTAAATTTCCCGTCCCGCTTACAGTTTTAACGATCGAACCTGCATTGTTATAGATATTCATTGTGAGGTTCTTCGTTGTGTTGGTTGGATAGAGATATGCGGTGATCGTCTTGTTCGCTTCGGAGAATATCCTGCCTGCCGTGCGCAATGCAGCTGAACTTGCCGGAAGCGCGCCCCCCTGCTGCAGTGAACTCGCATGCGAGTCGCCGAGATCGTTTGCCATTTCCCATTCCTGTGTCGTTGTCCGTTCTGCAGGACTAAATCCGCCGGAAACTCCCGCCGGACCCCAGATCGTATATCCGCGACGCAGATTGCTGCCGTCGCAGGGCGGAACCCAGATCGTTGCTTTGCCCGTTCCGTCAACCCAGATGTCGCCGGAGTTTGCGCCGGAGTAATCGTGCAGTTGCGTGCCGGGAGCAAAATCGGTCTGCACCGTCGCACTCTGCCACGTACTCCAGTTATCGTTCACGCCAATGATCGCTTTCGTGCTGCGTTCTATGATAAGGAGGTCTGCCGCCTGCCACCGGACCTTGTACGTGCCCGCTTTGAAATTCAATTTCTGATGACACCAGATGATATTCATGATCGGATCGCGCACGGGAAGATCGGTCGTGTTTGTGGGAAGATGCGTGTACCGTTTTGATGTGTTCCCCACATTGAACAAATCCTCGAAGAAGACCTGCGGTGAACCGTCAACAGCCATCGCAACGGCGTATGCTGCGGAAAGACGTCCGTCAAACGGATCGATATGTCCGCCGCCGAGTTCGTTACCCGAATCCCATCCGATGTAATTTCCGTTCGCATCTTTGATCGGACGGAACGTGTCGTGGTTATTCACGAACGGTACGGTGCGGTAGCGGTTGCTTTGCTGTGTGCCGGGAAGATTTCCGATGTTGTACGATCCGCCGCCGCTCACCATGTTTTTCAATTCCTGCCGCAGACTGAAATCGAATGTGCCGACGAGATCTTCCGAACCGCCGTTGCTCGTCTTCACGTTGTTGATCCACGTATCCATTTCCGAAGCGCTGCCGACGATCTCTCCCACTGCGAACATATTTGCCCCGCCGTTCGCCCAGCCGGCGTTATATTTTAAATTCCAGAGGAAGTCCTGCGTTGCCCACCACGGAAAATGTTTTGCCGCGTCGAGCCGCACACCGTCAAATCCTGTCTGCTTCTTCAGCCAGACAAGCCAGTTGCGCGCATTGATGCGCATATAGTCGGAGTACTGCGCGGGATTGTACGTCGCATTCGAACTCTGCCCGTACGCACCGGCATAGTAGCATATATCGGGACCGAACCAATTCACGCACCAGTCGCCGGTGAGACTGTTGTGCGCAGGATTCGCATGAACATTCTGCCAGTTCTTGGACCACCGTCCGGAACGGGCGAGATAATTCGCTGCCGTTTCGTTCGTTGCAGGTGTTGAGTACGAAACATACCGGAAATTTTTGTATTGATTTCCGTCGCCGTTCGCCGCTGCGGGATCTTGTCCCCCTGAACCATCAGCTGAGCCGGCATTGTCCATGTGATTCAACACGATATCTTGAATAACGTCGATCCCATTCGCATGCATCACACCGACCATCCGAAGATATTCATCTTTTGTTCCGAGACGCGTTTTCAAACTCCCCTTTTGGTACTTGTCTCCGAGATCGTAATGATCGAACGGAGAATAGCCGTTGCTGTTTGTCCCTGCATTTTTTATTCCCGGTGGAATCCAGACGGCATCAATTCCCATATCGCGAAGCCGAGGCGCAAGGTCGGCAAGATAATTGTACCAGCCGTTCGAATAGTTGTTATTCCAGTAATCCCACCAATAGGCTTGCAGAACAACTTTGCCGTTCCAGGGATTTTGCGAGAGAGATGCGGAGAGAAACAACAGCGAGATGACAAAAACTACGAACAACCTGCGTAACACTAACATATGGGGATCCTCCAATAAATGTTGGAATATGTCTTTGCCACAGAAGGCGGTGAGAAATTATGGCTATGAGTATAGCGAAGCGGAAATTAAGTCGCAAGCAAATAATGTAAATGGAAGCGATTTTTTATGGCAAAATGGAAGAAAAAATGGAAGCGGATAAATTTGTCTATTTAAGCAGTTCTTTGGCTATCTGATAAGGACTTTGCTGACGATGCATGACATCGAAAATCTTCGACTCGAGCAATTTTCTTCTCTCTTCGTTCCAGAAGTCGAGGCGGAATTTGTTCTGAATAATCTCTTCAATGTGAGCAACCATTCTCGCACTCCGTTTTTTTTCCAGCGAGCCGTTCGATTGAAGAAATGTTTTATGTCGCTCAATCGATGCAGCGATCTCTTCAACCCCTTTCCCTTCATTCGCAACGGACTTCACCACATCGGCAAGCCATGAGTGTTCATCGTGCGGACGGAATCCCAATATCATTTTTATCGACATCACCGCTTGTTCTGCACCGGGACGGTCCGCTTTATTGAGAACGAAGAAATCGGCGATCTCCATCACTCCCGCTTTCATTGCCTGTATGCCGTCTCCCGATTCAGGAACAAGCACGACAACGGTCGTATCGGCAGCGCCCGCGATATCCAATTCCGATTGACCGACGCCGACAGTTTCGAATAAAAGAATATCGAATCCTGCGGCATCGAGAATATCTGCCGCTTCCCGAGTTTTTTTGCTGAGACCACCGAGTGAACCGCGCGACGCCATTGAGCGGATAAAAACTCCTTCATCCATTTCCACCTCACTCATCCGCACGCGATCGCCGAGCAAAGCGCCGCCTGTGAACGGGCTCGTTGGATCAACAGCAATTATGCCGATCTTGAGATTTTGCGAACGATAGAATTTTGCGAGTTTGTTCGTGAGTGTGCTTTTCCCAGCGCCGGGAGGACCGGTGATGCCGATTCGGTATGCTTTTCCGGTGTGTTTGAAGATATCGGAAAGGAATTGTTCGGCGCCGGTGTTCTCGTTCTCAACAAAAGAGATCGCGCGGGCGATCGTGCGTCGGTCGCCGGAAAGAAGTTTTGGAACATCGACGGAAGGATTCATCAGTCTGTTCGACTATTTATTCTTTACAAAATTAAAAAGTCATTGCGAAGCGATGTATGCTGAAGTTCCGCATTTTGAATCCCGCACGAAGCGGAATCCAAACGGCGGGACAATCCCGCGAATTTCAGGAGATTGCTTCGTCGTCCCGATTTCATTGAGACTCCTCGCAATGACATTTTTTTTGGGGCAAATGTGCTCGTCATTCACCCTTCCAACTTCTTCTTCAGAATTTCATTCACCACTTTGGGATTCGCTTTCCCTTTCATCACTTTCATCGTCTCGCCGACGAAGAAGCCCATCAACTTCGCTTCTCCGGAACGGAAGCGGGTTATCTCATTCGGAAATTTAGCGAGGATCGCATCGATCTCTTTTTCGATCGCGCCGGTATCGGAAATTTGAACCAATCCTTTTCGCTCAACGATCGTTTTCGGATGTTCTTTCGTTTTCAGCATCTCGTCGAATACTTCCTTCGCGATCTTGCCGCTGATGGTTCCGTCGATGATCAAATTGACCATTTCAGCAAGGTTGGGGGGAGAAATGGGAAAATCGGAAATCGAGATCTTCTCTTCATTCACAACCCGCAGCACATCTGTCATCACCCAGTTGCTGATCGATTTGAATTGCTCAGGATTTTTCTTGGTAAGATTATTGACAGCACCTTCGAAATATTCCGCAAGTTCGCGTTCCTGTGAAAGGACTTCCGCATCGTATTTCGGCAAGCCAAGGGATTCAACGAACCGTTTTCGTTTTGCGTCGGGAAGTTCGGGAAGCGAATGTTGAACATCATTGATCCACTCTTTGGTCACCACAACCGGAACAAGATCGGGATCCGGAAAATATCGGTAGTCGTGCGCCTCTTCTTTGCTTCTCATCGGAACGATCACGTTCTTCTCCGCATCCCACAACAATGTCTGTTGAATGACTTTTCCCCCTCCTTCGATCAGATCGATTTGCCGCTTGATCTCGAACTCGATCGCGCGCTCGACGTTGCTGAACGAGTTCATATTCTTCACTTCCGCTTTCGTCCCGAACCTCGTCTCTCCTTTTAATCGTACGGAGACGTTCGCATCGCAGCGGAGACTCCCTTCTTCCATATTGCCATCGCAGATGCCGAGATACTTCACTGTTTGCCAGATTTTATAAAGATAGAGATATGCTTCACGTGCGGAACGGATATCCGGTTCGCTGACGATCTCAAGCAGCGGGGTTCCGCAGCGGTTCACGTCAACGAGTGTCTCGCTTCCCGCATCGTGGATCGATTTTCCTGCATCCTCTTCCATGTGGATGCGGGTGATGCCGATCCGTTTTGTCGAACCGTTTTCCAATTCGATATCGAGAAATCCCTTTTGGCAGATCGGTTCTTCATACTGTGAGATCTGATATCCTTTGGGAAGATCGGGATAGAAATAATTTTTCCGTGCAAAGATAGATCGATGCGCAATGGTGCAGTTCGTGGCGAGTCCCATGCGGATTGCGAAATCGACCACATGTTTGTTCAACACGGGAAGAACGCCGGGCATACCTAAGCAGATCGGGCAGACGTTCGAGTTCGGTGCAGTACCGAACTCGGTCGAGCATCCGCAGAAGATCTTGGATCTGGTGGAGAGTTGCGCGTGAACTTCAAGGCCGATGACCGCTTCGTATTTGTCGTACGGTGTCAATTGTATGCTTCTTTTCTGTGTCTGATGCGAATGATGTCGATGATCAAATCCTTCGTGAGAATCGAATATATGATCCTGTAATCACCAACTCTGATTCTCCAACGATTCTTTTCACCTTTGAGTCTCTTACTGCCTTTAGGGAAGGGATTATCGGCAAGGTTTTCTATCTCAACGATAATTTTTTCGACTACAGAACGCGGCAATGCTTCCAACTCCTTGCTTGCAGAACGCGCAAAGATAATCTTAAACCGAGCCACGGATCTTTCTCTTCTTTTTCAATTTGGATTTCACGGAAGCAAATGATTCCCGTGGTTCGTTTACGCGCATATCAGCAACAAGATTGTCGTAAAAATCCTCCCACGCATCACCGTGAACTTTCAGATCGACGACAACTGCCTTCTTCTTTCCCTTTTCATCGACCACATATTCAATTCCTTTCATACAGGCTCCTTCTTCATTATTTACGCAGCCAATGCCTTCGTCACTTTCTCCGCTGCATCTTTCAGGTTCTCGGCGACAAGAAAACTCATTCCCGAATTTTTCAGGATGTCCGCAGCAATGTCGGCATTCGTTCCGGCAAGACGGATTACGATCGGCACATTCACATGCACTTTCTTTGCCGCTTCTACAACACCATTGGCGACTCTATCGCAGCGGACAATGCCGCCGAAAATGTTGATGAGAATTGCTTTCACATGATGATCGGCAAGGATGATCTTGAAACCATTCTCCACCGTCTGTGCATTCGCGCCGCCGCCGACATCCAGGAAGTTCGCCGGTTCGCCACCGGCAAGTTTGATGATATCCATCGTCGCCATCGCAAGCCCGGCGCCGTTCACCATACAGCCGACGTTGCCGTCGAGCTTGATGTAATTGAGATTCGATTTCGACGCTTCAATCTCCAGCGGTTCTTCTTCATCGGTGTCGCGCAGCTCGGCAAATTCAGGATGACGATACAACGAATTGTCGTCGAAGTTCACCTTTGCATCAAGAGCGATGACATTTCCCTCTTTCGTAATGACCAATGGATTGATCTCGAACAATGATGCATCGGTCGCTTCGTAGGCGCGATAGAGAGCCATTAAAAATTTTACGGCATTCTTATACACATCACCGCTGCTGAGTCCGAGCGCGAATGCAAGTTTGCGCGCCTGGAATTGTTGGAAACCGACCGCGGGATCGATGTGCTCCTTCACGATCCTCTCCGGATGCTCTTCAGCAACCTTTTCAATTTCCATTCCCCCTTCGGTCGAAACCATCACCACGTTTCTGGATTTCACCCGATCAAGTGTGATGCCGACGTACATCTCTTTGTCGATGTTTGCGCCTTCTTCGATCAGCAGCCGTTTCACCAATCTTCCTTCGGGACCTGTTTGATGTGTAATGAGTGTCATTCCCAAGATCTGCTTTGCATACTGTTTCACTTCATCGATGCTCTTTGCAACTTTCACTCCGCCTCCTTTGCCCCGTCCGCCGGCATGGATCTGCGCTTTCACAACCCAGACAGAACCGCCCAGTTTCTTGGCTCCGTCAACTGCCTGATCGACCGTGAATGCTACTTCGCCGCGCGGAACGGCAACGCCGTATTTCCGGAGAATATCTTTCCCCTGGTATTCGTGAATTTTCATTGAGACTCCTTACAGTAATTGTAATATCTGTTGAATGACATTCCGGGTGATCTTCCGGTTAATATAGAAATTCCCGACATGGAATTCATTCTTTGCCCGTTCCTGTTTCTTCTTGTTCTTCGTCCAGATTCCGCCGGTCAGACCGAACTCCGTATTGTTCGCGATCTCCAGTGCATGATCAAAATTTCTCGCTTTGATGACAGCGAGAACAGGACCGAATATTTCTTCCTGTGCAATCGTCGCTTTCGGATCGACATCGGCAATCACTGTCGGTTCGACAAAGTACCCGTCACCCTGCGCACGCTTACCGCCGGCAACGATGCGTCCTCCTTCTTTCACTCCGGTCTCTATGTAATTGAGAATTTTTTCCATCGATCCTTTATTGACAACAGGTCCCATATAATTGGACTGATCTTCCGGCAGACCGACTTTCAGTGCTTTCGTCTTCTCAGCAACCTTTTCGACGAATTTGTCATAGATCGATCCAACAACAATTGCGCGTGATGCCGCGGAACATTTCTGTCCCTGGAAACCGAACGCCGAAGCGACTGTTGCCTGTGCCGCAGCATCGAGATCTGTTTCATTGTCGATCAGGATCGAATCTTTTCCACCCATTTCTGCAACGACACGTTTCAACCAGATCTGTCCCGGTTGGACTTTTGCCGCCAACTCATTGATATGGGTCCCGACCTCTTTCGACCCTGTGAACGAAATGAACCGCGTTTTCGGGTGAGCGACCATCAGGTCGCCGACTGCGGCGCCGGAACCGGCGACGAAATTGAACACACCTGCAGGCAACCCGACTTCGCGCATCAACTCGAAAAATTTCCAGCCGATGGTCGGAGAATCGCTCGACGGTTTCAAGACGACCGTATTGCCGGTGACGATCGCGGCAGAAGTCATGCCAACAAGGATCGCGAGAGCGAAATTCCACGGCGGAACGACCACGCCGACACCGAGCGGAATATACCGCAGTTCATTTTTTTCTTCTTTAATTTCTGTTACTGGTTGTGGACCTGCGTACCGAAGCATCTCACGTCCGTAAAATTCAAGAAAGTCGATCGCTTCAGCCGTATCGGCATCCGCTTCGGGCCATGTCTTCCCCACTTCATATGTCAGCATGGCACTGAATTCGAATTTCCGTTTCCGCATCAATGCCGCGGCTTTAAAAATATACTCCGCGCGCTTTTTTGCAGGGACATTCTTCCATGTCTCGAATGTCGTCGCAGCGGTTTCGATCGCTTTGCCGGCAAGTTCCTGATTTGCTTTTGAAAATACTCCAACGACTTCGCCCGGTTTTGCCGGGTTGTAGGAATACAATTTATCCTGCGTCATGATCTCTTCGCCGCCGATCACCAGCGGATGATCCTTGCCGAGTTCCTTGCGGACCTTAGCAAGGGCTTGTTGCATTGCTTTCTTGTTCGCGGGCTTAGAAAAATCGGTGAACGGTTCGTTCTTAAATTTGGTAGGCATACATACTCCGTATATAAAAGATTTTCCAAATCTCAGAGATTTGGAAAATCTGAAATTGAATTTTTATAGAGAAAGATAAGATTTTTTCAGCGGGGAAAAAAATGGAATTTTCAACAGAGCCCATCCCAAAAATGGAAGGTCATTGCGAAGGAGTGTAGCGACCGAAGCAATCTCCTGAGAATTGTACAAAAAGAGATTGCTTCGCCAAAGAACGGCTCGCAATGACAATCAACGCTTACTCCCTCTTCCACTCCGGCAATTGATCCGGCACGGGAGGCGCGCCGATGCCGTCGAGTTCCTTATACAGCGCGGGAACTTCTTCCAGAACAATCTTCTTCAAGTCAGCATAGTGACCTTCAAATTCGTCCACGGCGATCCGATATGCTTTCCTTTGCGTTTCGGTGATGTCGGCAGTTGATGAGAAAAAACTCTCGGTCAATGAATTCATCCGTGTAGAAATAGAAGGAGGCGCGATATCATTCCGGCGCGAAACAATCTCGTCGCCGCTGAATTTCCGTTTCATTGCAGTGAGACGAACTTCAAGACCTCGTACGTTTTGATACAACGAACCGGACGCACTCTGCGCCTGCATGATTGACGACTTTATCGCACCCACGTTCGATCTCAGATCATTGACGAGAGTGTTGCATGCTGAGACAACCCGCTGCAGACGCTGCGCCTTTTGTTGAAACGCCACGAGTGCGGTTCTGTCTTGTGTCGGTATCGCCGGAGTACCGGGCGGTTTGCAGATGAATTCAACGGGACCTGCGATGACTGAATCGATTCCATCAATGCGTTTGGACATTGTCACCGAATATTTCCCCGGCATCACGAACCATTGTGAATTCTTTCCATCTGCAGCCGAGGATGATGAGACGGGATCGAGAGACGAGTATCTCAAATCCCACGTGATGCGATTGATACCGGCGGCATTGTCTCCCTTCAACTTTCTAACGACGTTTCCCGTTCCGTCTTTGATCGTGAAGAGAACCATAGGCGCATCTTCATCAGCTTCAGCACGAGATTCTTCAACAGTCGGGATCGTTATACCGGATTTCTTTTTCTCCGACTCTTTCTCCGCCTCTTTGCGCAATTGTTTTTTTGTCTTGTACGTATCTTTTAGATAGTACGTGAATGTCGCACCGAACGGCGGATTCTTTGCGATGAAGAAATTGTCCCCCTGCCATCCCTGATCATCGCCCGTGAGCGGATCGCGTTCGATATACATGAGTGCATCTTTGACCGGGAAAATATCCGATTCCTTCTCCAGCATTTCCGGTTTTACCGTGCGAAGTGGAGAATAATCGTCGAGAATGTAAAATCCCCTGCCGAATGTTGCGAGAACAATATCGCTCTCCCGTTTTTGGATCGCTATATCTTTGATTGCAATGGTCGGCAACCCTGCTTTCAATTCTGTCCAGATTTTTCCGCCGTTATTTGAAAAGAAAAACCCGAATTCCGTTCCGACGAAAATAAGTTCCGGATCGAGATGATCTTCCGCGAACGATTTGACCGAGCCGTTTGCCGGAAGATTATTCGAGATCATCTTCCACTTTTTCCCTTTGTCCTCACTCTTCAATACATACGGCTTGAAATCTCCCTGCTGATGATTGTCGAACGCAGCATAGACGACATTTTCATCATGCTGCGATGCGCAAACGACGGATGTATATGCTAACTCAGGAATGCCGGAAATCTTATCGATCTTTTTCCAGTCGGCTCCACCATCTTCGGTTACCTGAATCAATCCGTCGTCGGTTCCGACGTAGATCAGATTTTCCTTCTTCGGTGATTCGGAAATCTGTGAGAGATTTCCCCACGCCGCCGTGTTGCCGTGACGGTTGATCGCATCGATGCTCCACAATTTTCCCATCATCGGTATTTTGTTCCGGTCCATTTGACGCGACAGATCGCCGCTCACAGCTTTCCACGAGCCGCCGCGATCATCGCTGCGGAATAATTTATTGGCGCCAAAATACAATCGCGTTGCAGAATGCGGCGAGATCAGCAGAGGCGCATCCCAATTCCAGCGCAACCCCGGTTCACCTTTTTCTTCGATGACAGGTATCCACAATACTTCTCCGATTTTTCTGTCGAAGCGGGCGATACCGCCGTACTGGTACTGCGAATAAACAATGTTCGGATCGTTCGGATCGATCTGAGATTTGAAGCCGTCGCCGCCAATCGTCACGAACCAATCGCTGTTCACGATGCCGTACTTGTTTGTTGTGTGCGAAGGACCGCCGATTGTCGCATTATCCTGCGTGCCACCATAGACATTGTAAAACGGTTCGGCATTGTCGACCGCAACGCGATAAAATTGCATCGTCGACATGTTGTTGATGAAGCGCCATGTTTTATTCCTGTCGAGCGATTCGTACAATCCGCCATCCGTGCCGAGCAGCATGTAATCGGGATCTTTCGGATCGATCCAGATTGCGTGGTAATCCACATGTACGCTTTTTGCGCCGATGCGTGAAATGGTTTTCCCTGCATCGTCAGAATAGTACATGTATGTACCTGTTGCGTAGATCCGGTCGACATCGACGGGATCACAATAAATTTTTCCGTAGTACATCGGCACGTCGATGTACGAATTCTTTTTCTCCCACGTCGCGCCACGGTCAGACGAACGGTAGATGCCGCTCCCTTCACCCTGTGCTTCAACATATGCGAAGAGTACGTCAGGATTGACGGGAGAGATGGCGAGACCTATCCTGCCGAGATCGCCGCCGGGAAGTCCGCTTGATAATTTTTTCCACGTCGCCCCGCCGTCAGTCGATTTTTGGATCGAGCCCTCCGGTCCCCCGTCGATCATCGACCAGAAATGTCTGCGGCGTTGATATGTTGAAGCATAAACAACTTCAGGATTCCTCGGATCGAGGACGATATCGGAAACTCCCGTGTGTTCGCCCGGCTTTAAAAGATTTTTCCACGTCGCACCGCCGTCGGTCGATTTGTACAATCCGCGGTCGCCCCCCTCTTTCCACAACGGACCTTGTGCGGCAACATACATTGTTTTTGTATTTCTCGGATCGAATACAATTGCGGAGATATGTTCCGACTTATCCAATCCCATTTTCTTCCACGACTTTCCGCCATCTTCCGATTTATATAACCCGTCGCCATAGCCGACACTTCGCTGACTATTCAACTCTCCTGTTCCCACCCACGCTTCGTGCGGATTGGAAGGATTCAATACCACGCTGCCGATGGAATACGAACCTTCATTCTCAAATACATAGTCCCACGTCGTGCCGCCGTTCGTCGTTTTTATAACTCCGCCAGAAGCGACACCGACGTAATAGGTGCTGCGATTATCCGGATGCACAGCGAAATCAATGATCCTGCCGCCGACCACTGCTGGACCGATGGAGCGGAATTTCATTCCGCCAAATGTGGAAGATTTGAGCGTGTCGGATTTTTGTGAGAAGGAAAAAGAAAGAAGTACGAGAATGAAAAGAACTAATTTTTTCATGATGACTCCGAGTAGATTAACCGCGAAGGCGCACAGACGCAACGGAAATATGTGTGGGTATGAAAATAATGAATGAAAGAATAAGAGTCGAGAAAGAAAATTGCATCGGTTGAGGATTGTAAACAGAAAAACTTTGTATCGGAATTAAGTGAGATTGCTTCGTCCCGATGAATAACAACGGGACTCGCAATGACCTCGAATTCAATACGGAAACCGCTCATCCATTTTCGCATTCGCAAGGTCAACGACAAATGCTGTCAGCCGATCAACTACCAGGTCAACATATTTTTCACCTTTTTCTTTCGATGCTTTCCGCGGATCGCCATGCGTAGAGTCTTTTGTAACAAGGTGCCACGGACGCGCAATGGAGACCCAGCCGCGATTGATCGCTTCGAATCGTGATGGATGCGTGCTACCGTCATTCGCATCTTCAAGATGAACCAGGTCGCCGAAAAGTGCCATATCGACACTCGTCTCCATTTCATCCGCATGCTCGCCGCTCTTTTCGAAGATCTCTTTCGCTTTGTCCGCCCCTACTTTCCACCAATCGACGAGAGAAACGAACACGGACGTTTTCGGATAGATATCTCGCAGCAGAGGCTTGAAATCGTTCCCGCCGTGCCCGTTGATGATGATCAATTTTTTGATGCCGTGAAATTCAAGCGAGTCGATGATCTCTTTCACCATTGTGTCCAGCGTCGATTGACGGACGCCGATTGTCAGCGGGAATCCCATCGTGTTCCCCTGCACACCGTACTGGAGTGTGGGAAGGAGGATCGGCCGCGCATTCTGTTTCCATGCACGTTCGCAGATCCTGTCGGCGATCATCATGCTGTGGAATGCATCCGATCCGTACGGCACATGCATGCCGTGTGCTTCGGTGGATCCGATCGGAAGGATCGCCAGTTGGAATTGCTCTTCGCGGATCGATTTTTGTGTCAGTTCTTGCAGGCGCCAGGGTTTCATGGTTGTCTTCAGATTATTTGAGGAGTATCATTTTTTTGCTATGTACAAATCCGCCAGACCGTAACACATAGAAATATATTCCGCTGGGAAGATGAGCAGCGTGAAATGGAACAGCATATTCGCCACTACCAAGGGGGCCGTCGATAAGAGATACAATCTCCTGCCCCAAGGTATTATAAATCTTCAGCGAAGTGTTGTTCTGTTTCAACAATGTAAATGCGATTGTTGTGCTCGGATTAAAAGGATTCGGAAAGTTTTGATCGAGCGAAAAAGATCGTGCGTTATTACTTTTTTGAATAACTGAGGAAGGTTTTGCGGTTCCTTTAAAAATCTTTCCGCTCATGGTCAAAGCAAATAATTCTCCTTTTGAATTCTTTCTCAGAATCAATACGGATGTATCGATCAATCCAGAGTTTTGTCTCGTCCAATAACTTCCTTTGTTTGTGGAATAAAAAATTCCATACTTTGATGAAGAAACAAGAACATTATCGAATTTATCAGCCAGGACTGATGTAACATCTTGGTTTTTATAATAGAACCATAGAGTATCGTGAAGGAAAATTTCATAAAAACTGCTCGTATATACATTGAGTAAATCGAGAGGTTTCCAGTGCCCACCACTATCGATAGAGCTGAATAGCAACCCTGCGGTTAAAAAAATAGTTGAATCATTTGCGTATGAAACCCAAGGCATTGAAAGTGTCATTAAACTGTCTCTCATTTCATACCACCAATGCGAACTGTCCGTCCCAAAATATTGACTCCCACCTGTATTTGAATACACTAAATCTGTACGATTACTTCTACCAACCGAATCTGCAAAATATATTGTAAATCCTATAATCTTTCTTATGATAGTCGAATAAAGTGTATCCCAGGTTTTACCTTCATCTTTTGAAGCATAATTTATTTTGTAGAACCAATCATAAGTGTTTAAATGATCAGCGGTATCGATAAAGAATGTATACTCATGCGGCAACCTGGAGGTATATCCAACTTCTGTCCACTCATATGTCTGTGAGAATGAGAGGGAAGCAAGGGTCACTAAAAGTGAAAGTTGTTTCATATGGTTTTATATCTTCGTTATTCTGTTTCGTATTTCTTCAAACTCTTCCATCATCCTCCTCACAACTTCGCCCGCAGGAACAATATCCCTCACCAATCCAGAACTCTGTCCCATTTCCAATTCCCCTTCCTCCCAGTTCCCTTCAAAGATTCCTTTCCGTTCGCGTCCTCGTGCGTGGAGTTCCATCATCCGTTCGCGCGTCATCCCTTTTTCGTTCTCTTCTTTCTGCACTTGCGCCATGAACGGACTCTTCATTGCACGCAGCGGAACGATATTCCTGTAGGTCAATACAGTCGCACCATCGTTCGCCTCAACAATTTTTTGTTTGTAGAATTCGTGTCCGGACGATTCGACAGTGGCAGCGAAGCGAGTACCGACCTGCACCCCTGCTGCACCTAATGCGAATGCTGCTGCCATCCCGCGCCCGTCAGCAATCCCGCCGGCAGCAATGACAGGAATTTTCACGGCATCTACCACCTGCGGAACGAGCGCCAGAGTTGTGATCTCATCAACGCCGTTTTGATTTAATTTTTTCGATGTGTCGTCCGGGGTGTCCTGCGGAGGTGAATATGATTTTCATTTCTTCTTCCAATGCAATGGAAATCAACTCTTCGACATCGCCGCGCAGCAAGGGAATATTAACGCCAAACGGTTTTTTCGCCGCCGCTTTCGCTTTGTGAATATGTTCACGGAGCAATTCGGGTTTCATGGAGCCGGAACCGATGAGCCCGAGCGCGCCGGCATTGGAAACGGCGGTTGCAAGTTTCCATCCGGAAACCCATACCATGCCTGCTTGTATGATCGGAAACTGGATGTCGAACAGTGAAGTGATCCGGTTTGTCATGTGGTACGGTCAGTTGTTGCGAAATGATTCGTCAATTTTGGAAACAGAGCTCGAAGATCTGGTCTCGAACGTGATCATATAAAAACGGACACCGGCAGATTGTGGAATGAATTTCAGCGTGCGCGATTCCGAATTGTTTCTTTTCAAGACCGAAAAAAGCCGCGGCTCTTCAACTGTAATGAACGTGTCCCCTTGTTTACCCTTCTGCACATCGTTGCCGATATTCACGATCCGTATCGGTTCGCCATCGATCTCGATCTTCACCGTCGCTTTCGTTTCACATTCGAGGAGTATATTTACTTCATCCCCCTCGGTCCGGCACATCAGATAATCCTCACCGGGATTCCCTTCCGATATGATACAACTCCGCTCCGCGCGCCAGATGCCGTGAGCGTAAAACTTACCGTCGAAATAGATCTTCGGATCGATATACTGCGACGCCAATTCGGGATTGTACCCTTCAGGATTGCCAAGGGCACCATGGTGATATCCGGTATAAATTTCGCGCACCACTTCTCCCGCCATTAAATATTTTGTGTCGAGAGCAGGATTCAGCAATATAGGGAGTTCTCCCCGATAACCGGATTGCCGCAGTAAAAATTGTACGGAACGCTCTATCCTTTCGGGTGTGAATGATCCCGTAATTGTATCGTACACATCACCTTTATTATCGATCAAACAAATCGAGGGAATCGTCGAAATGCGGTACGCGTCGGTGATCGGATGTTCATTATCCGCCAGCACGGGGAAGAGGACGAGATCTTTTTTGATCCATTGCTCGATTCGTTTTGGATCTTTGCCGAATTGGAATTCGGGGGAATGAATGCCAATGCAGGTCAGACCATATTCGTAGTACAACGCATGCAATCCGTTGATGAGCGGGACCAACTGCTGCGATTGCGGAGAATACCGGTCACAGAAGAACAACAGCGCAGGTCTTCCGTGCAGCTCGCGAATGGAGAGCGGTTCGGAATTGAACCAGTGATCGCCGAAAATTTCCGGCGCATGAAAATGTTGATATGTTAGTTGACGGGATTTCATTTTCACATGTTAGTTTTGCCCACTAATCCTCACGAATCTTCACTAAAAATATATAACCTTCGTTATGAATTATTTTGTCAAAATCATTCGCTTCCATTCAAGATCGTTCTTACTTCCAAAGTTAATAAGTACCCCGACTTGAAAGTTCGTTGCGTTCAAATAGTTCAATAATTGTGATTCATCAGTCTTAATAAGATGTTCTTGCACTTTTAGTTCTATTATAATTTTCTCAAACGCGATAATGTCAGATTTATATTCTTTCTTCAACTTTCGGTTCTTATAATAGATCGGTAATAATTTTTGTGATTCAAAAACAATATTTCTTTCACTCAGTTCCACTTCGTACGCCTCTTGGTATACTGCCTCAAGAAATCCGTTCCCTAATTCATTATACACTTCCATTGCTGCCCCGATAAGTGCGTATACCTCATCTTTGAATAGCAACTCCACTTCCTCGATTCCTTTTCTTGTCTAAAATGCCCCTGACATGAATTAAGATTGGTTTGATTAGCGATGATTCGCGGGTATTCCCTATTTCCCTTTCCCTTCTATGATAACCACAAATTCCCCTTTTCGTTCCTCTTTTTCAAATCGGGTCGCCAACTCAGGCGCCGTACCATGGAAGATCTCTTCATCCGGCATGGTTAAATTATATGCGATCGACAAACGACGGGTATTTGTGAACACTTCTGCAATATCTTTGAGCAACGCAACAAGGCGGTACGGCGTATCCATAAGAATGATCGTCCGTTGTTCCCGTTTGAGCTGCTGCAACTCCGCGATCCGGCGCGGACGTTTGGGTGAAAGCCATCCGTAATAGACGAACTGATCGATCGAAAATCCGGAAACAGTCAACGCGGGCATCAGCGACGATGCGCCGGGAATCGGAACGATCTTGATCCCCTGGTCCACTGCTTTCCGTACGAGTAATTGTCCCGGGTCAGAAAAGACAGGGGTTCCGCAATCCGACACGAGAGCGATATTCTTCCCGTTCTTCAAATGATCGAGAATGATGAATGTCGCAGCCGATTCGTTGTGCTCGTTCAAACTCTCGACCGGTTTTTCGATCCCGAAATGACGCAGCAACCTTCCTCCTTCTTTCCGTTCTTCGTACACGACAAGGTCAACACTCTTCAGCACTTCTATTGCTCTGAACGTCATGTCCGCAAAATTACCAATCGGTGTAGCGACGAGATACAGCGTACCGGGCATACTACACTTCACCTTCGAGTTTCAATTCTTTTTTCCTGTTCGTTTCCCACTCTTTGATGGAAACAATAATGATCGCTGCGGCAGGGATGGAGATCAACAATCCGATGAAACCGAGAAAATATCCGAAAAGGAATAGTGATAGGATGAGCACAACAGGATGCAATCCTATTTTTTCACCAATGAGCATTGGTGTCAAAACATATACTTCAATAATATGAAGTACCGCAAGAAAAGAAACAGTCGATATAACGGGCAACGCAAGTGCACCCATGCTGAGCGATGCAACAAATGCCGATACCGATAAGATCGTAATGAAACCGAAATACGGAACGAAGAAAAGTAGTCCCGACAGTATTCCGATCACGATCGGATATTGAATACCGATAAGTGTCAATCCGATTGAAACAACGCACGCATCCAAAATTGCAATGATCGTTGTGCCGCGGATATATCGTCCAAGAATCTGGTCGACACGATGATAGAATTGCACCGACTGCTCTCTCCGTTTCTTCGGAATCATCATTTTCACCCGGTGACGGACAAGAGGAAAATCTTTCAATAAGAAGAATGTCAGGAACGGAATGATGACGATATTCACAATGCCGGTCACGATCACCTGTAATCCGCTCACGATGCCGAATGTCCCTTTGAGCAATCCCTTTAAGATATCTTCTACGCGCGGTGCGATGGTTGTCGTCAGCAGACTGCGAAGCTGGTCCGATTGTATTCCGTACTTCTGCATTACTTTGATGAATCTGCCGTCCAGCACCCATTCCACAAACTGCGTGGATATCACCCCGATCGATTGAAGGATTCCTTCGAATTGTGCAATGATGTGAGGAAGTCCGAGAACAAGCAGCACAATGACCAGGGCGATGACACAACAAATAATAAATACTGCCGAGGTCCAGCGGGGAATTTTCCACGACGTCTCCAACTGTGTGACGATCGGATGGAGGAGGTATGCAAAGAAGAGTGAGAGAATGAACGGTGCGAGAATCTCTTCCACGGTGTACATAAACCAGACCAAGAACAGTCCACCCGACAATACTATGATATTCTTTGCTACTTTGTTCTCGCGCAGCGGATAGAGCAGAGCAATGATCACGCCGATAATAAGGATCGGCGATATCAACGCTTCGAGTGTGTAGAGTAGCACGATCAACAACACCAGTCCTGCAGTGATCACGACGACATCAAGCGCCGATGTCGGGATCGGTACCGGTTCAACTTCTTCAGCAGAGGTCTGAACAATATTTTTTTTATGACGTGGCATAAATTTTTTCCGTTAGGTTTGAGAAATTCCTGTGCTGCCAAAACCGCCGCTTCCTCTCGTTGTATCCGACAGTTGCTGTACTTCTTCCCATTCTATCCGCTCGTACTTCGCGATCACCATTTGTGCAATACGATCCCCTCGTTTGATGACAAAGTCATTCTTGCCAAAGTTTGTTAAAATGACCTTCACTTCTCCTCGATAATCTGAGTCTATTGTCCCCGGAGCATTCATAATTCCAATGCTGTTCTTTATCGCCAGTCCGCTGCGGGGACGAATCTGCGCTTCAAAACCGATCGGGAGTTCAATCGAAAATCCGGTCGGGACAAGAACTGTCTCCCCGACTTTTGCAGTCATATCTTTTTCAACTGCAGCATAAATATCCATCCCGGCAGAACCGGCAGTTGCGTAAAGCGGGACGGAAACATCTTTCGAAGCGCCAGAAATTCTATTTATTTTTATTCTTAGAGGAGTCACGGAATCCCTTCAAGTATTGGTTGAGACAAAGGTAATCACCGATTTAAGGAAAAGCAAACAATGACAATTTCGTTTATTTACGGCACTTTTCATAGAAAATTAATTGTTAACAATGGAATTATTGACTTACCCCCCCTTTTTTTGTTAATTGAATCAAGACAGTACCCTATCAACAACAACCGCAATTCTCGATGTCCACATTCGACCATGATAATTTTGATGATGATTTTGAGGGTGATTCCTCCCCCCGGCGAGATAAGAACGACGATATAGAGCGTTACAAGGAATTATTACGGCGTGGCGGCAACGGGCTGAAAAGCATTGAAGCGCTGGAACAGATCATCAACTTCTACTTCGAGAAAGAGAAATACGAAGAAGCATTGGAATTTGCCACCCAATTGGTTGAATTTGCACCGTATTCCTCGGATGGTTGGATGCGGAAAGGTATGATACTTAACAATTTGTTCCGATATGATGAGGCATTGGTTTGTTATGATCATGCCATTCATCTCAATCCCAACGACAGCGATCTATTCATTAATCGAGGTATTACGCTGGATAATTACAATCGAAAC
>JACPGG010000053.1:9219-25820 GCA_016182545.1 Ignavibacteriales bacterium | reverse complement strand
GGATAATTCCAATCGAAACGAGGAAGCACTGCAGGATTTTGAACAGGCACTGATCCTGAATCCCGGAGATTGTGAAGCTTTGTTGAACAAAGCCGTCATCCTCGAAAAAATGGAACGATTCGACGAAGCGCTCGACATTCTTCTGTTCCTAAAGACCGAAGACCCGGAAAATCCCGACGTTTGGTTCGAGCTCGCGTTTTGCTATGACCTTATGGATAGAGTTGAAGAATCGTTGCAATGCTACGATAAACACATCGATCTTGATCCGTATAACCTGAATGCATGGTACAACCGGGGCATTGTGCTGAACCGCCTCGGGCAGCATGAACGCTCCATTGATAGTTATGATATGGCTCTCGCCATCAAGGATGAGTTCCCCGCTGCGTGGTATAATAAGGGAAATGTCCTCGCATTGCTTGGCAAGTTGGAACAATCCATCGAATGTTATAAACAAACCCTTCGGTTTGAGCCGAAAGATGTCCCCGCACTTCACAACCTTGGTAATGCGTATGAAGAGCTCGGCAATTTGCAAGAGGCGATCAGATGTTTCACACTGGCGATCAAATATGACAGCAAACATTATGAATCGTATTTCGGTCGGGGCAGCTGTTATGATTCAATGGAACAATACAGAAAAGCATTGACCGATTACAACAGGGCGCTTGAGATCTGCAGAGAATATCCTGACCTATGGTACGCAAAAGCAGATGCCGAATTCAACCTTGGCAAGTACAAAGAATGTATTCTCAGCTATAAAATGGTCATCCAACTGGCACCCGAAAATTACGAAGCATGGTACGATTACGGCGATACTTTGTTCTTCATGGGATATCTGAAAGAAAGTCTCAAAGCGTTGAATAAGTCCATTGAACTGAAAGATACGTTTGCCGATTCGTTCTACAGCAGGGCAAAAGTTCTTTTCGTAATGGAAAAAAATCTGGATGCGGTCGAATCATTGAAGACAGCATTGAAATTGAATCCTGAATTGCGCAAAAAATTGGATACGGAATTCAAAGGAGTCAAATCGATCAAGGAATTTGCCGCCTTGCTGCAATCGTAATCTATGTCACCATGACTGTTTGTATCCGACCTAATCACCTCTGATTAGGTTTTTTTATCTCTTTTCGAGTATATTAGGTTATTATGAAACTTCAAAGACATTCGGAACACCAGCGGCTGATCGGTATTATCGGTCACAAATTAGCACACACCCTCTCCCCCGTGATGCACACTACGGCATTCAAAAAATTAAATTTGGATTTTACATACGGTGTCATGGATGTAACGCCGGAAATGCTGCCAAATCTAATCGCGTCAATGAGGGCGTTGAACTTCAGGGGGGCAAACGTCACAGTACCGTACAAACAGGATGTCATCCCTCTCGTTGATGAAGTCTCCGAAGAGGCGAAAGTGATCGGTGCCGTCAACACGATCGTCAATAATTCCGGAAGATTGGTCGGCTACAACACCGACGCTCACGGCGTTTATATTTCGCTCGCGTATTACGCAGATAGTATCAAAAACAACCATGTGGTTATTTTCGGCGCCGGCGGAGCGGCACGGGCAACGGTCTATGCAGTCGCAAAATTTTTTTCTCCAAAAAGGATTATGATCGTCAACAGGACGTTGGAAAACGCAAAAAAGATGGCGGAAGAATTCGGACCAAAATTCAAATTGACAAAATTCTTCTTTACGAATGATCCCGAAACGACCACTCGCGAATTGGAAGTTGCTGCATTGATCATCAATACAACATCGGTCGGGATGAAACCATTGGTCAATTTTCATCCGCTTCCAACAAATGCAAAGGTCCAGAAAAATCAGATCGTGCTCGATATAGTCTACAATCCAATTGATACGGCATTGCTGCAGCTTGCCGCCGGTGCAGGAGCGAAAGTCGTCAGCGGCGTGGAAATGTTATTGGGGCAGGGTGCAAAAGCATTCGAATTGTTCACCCATCATGAATTCCCCATGCATGCCGCACGCGAAGCTGTTGTGAAAGAATTGACACAGGATATGCATCAATGAGCGATAGACAAAAAATGCTTAGCGATCTTCTCCGCAGTGCAGATAAGGAGATCAAAAATGCAAAGTACGAAGATGCGATGCGGTATATCAACAAAATTGTTGAGATCGATGTAAAGAACGTCTACGCGAAAGCATATAAGGAGCGGATCATTTCGTTGATGGAGGCACAGGGTATCCCTCGTCAGGAAGCAGAGCGGATTGCAACAGAAGCGAAACTGCAAGGGATGCCCAAACCTGTCGTTGACGAGACACCTGTAGTAAAAAAAGAAGAACCTGTTCCGACTCCCGTTCAACATACTCCGCCGAAACAAGAACCGGTACCACAACCTAAAATTGAGATCCCAAAATCGCCGCAGCCGGATGCACCGCCTGCACCCCAGCACGTTAAAAAGTCCTCGCCGCCGGTTCCGCAAAAAGGACAGCAAACAATAAAACGAACCGCAGCAGCTCAGGAAGCGTACCGTTCGTTACTGATGGAGATATGGAAAGATGGTTCGATCTCTGATGAGGAACAAAGTCGTATCGATTCCATGCGCGAAACATTCGCCATCACGCACGAAGAACACAGCCACATTGAAGTCGACGTGCGGATGAGCTGCTACATGAATGCGATACGCGACGAATGGCGGAAAGGGATCACGAATTTCGAAACGATCCGTAAACGGTTCCGCATCTCGGACCAGGAACAGATCACACTCGAACCGAAAGTATTCCAATTGATCCAATCGCTTCAGGCGAACGGATCCGTCTTGGTGCTTGACGATGACGAGGCATTCCTTGCAGTGATCAAGAATATGTTGAACGAGGCGGGATTCTATTGTTTCACGTCGGTCTCCGGAGAAGACGGGCTGCGTGTGCTGGATACGATGACACCCGACATCGTATTGTGCGATATCAATTTTTCAAAGCCGCATATGAGCGGATTTGCATTCTATGAACGGTTCAGATCCATGGATAGATTCTTGACGACACCGTTCATTTTTTTAAGCGCACTCGATCAGGATGTGTTGATCCGGACCGGAAAAAAACTCGGTGCGGACGACTACCTGACGAAACCCATCGATACCGAAATGCTCCTTGCAACGATCGAAGGAAAGATGCGCCGTTCCCGCGAATTGCGGCGGACGATCGAATAAAGTATTTGGGGGAGATCCCGCCATCGCAGGACGGGATCAATCAACGTTCAGTACCATTCCGTTCCATGAAAAGAATCTTCCAACGCTTACGCTCCTTCACATTCAACCTCGGACTCGTCGAACAGGCGCAGATCGTCGCATCAACCGCAGTTGTCGTTATCATGGTCACGATCATCACTGCGAACATTCTGCTTCAAAAAGAACTCGGATTCCTCGAATTCATCAGCATCCTCACCGTCGGCGTGATCGGTTTCGCAAGCGTATATTTTTCACTCAAATATGGCAGGCAATTGGAAGAACAACGGCGCGAACTTGAAGCACTGAACACCGTCGCACAAGTAGTGAGCAAATCGATCAACCTGACCTATATCTTCAGCAATATCCTGCAAAGCGTTGCCAGCAACCTCAAGACCGAATACGGCTGGCTCTATGTGCTTCAAAATGAACGGCTTGTTCTGAAAAATATCTACGGGGCAGATATCGGATTCTTCTCGGAAAAGATGCTCTCCAACAAAACTTTTTTGGATTGGACTTCCGACGTACGGACGAATAAAGAGACGAATACCACAGACGGGATCCTTTTCCATACGAATATTCAATTGCTCAATATCGGCTCATGGGTATCTGTCCCGCTGAAGGTCGCTGATAAATCGGAAGGTGTATTGCTCCTTGCCAGCATTGCGAAAGAATTCTTTCCCGTCCGGAAGGTGAATTTAATTTCGGCATTCAGCAACCAGATCGGTGTTGCGCTCAACAATGCGCACCTGTTCGATAAACTCAGGGAATCCGAAGAGAGATATGTGGACCTTTTTGAAAATTCGCCCGACATGTACCATCTCGTCAACCGTTACGGTATCATCGTCAGTTGCAACCGAACAGAATCACAACTTCTGGGATATGATAAATCTCAAATCATCGGAAAACCGCTTGCTCATCTCTATCCGGAAGAAATGCAAAAACAGATCAACGAGATGATCGACAACGCATTCGAATACAGGCATGAGATCCGCGGGAGTGAAGAACAGATGGTCAAAAAGGAGGGCGCACTGCTCGATGTTTCGGTGAATACGTCGCTGGTCTATGATGAGAACAATATTCCCGTTCTCATGCGCTGTCTTGTCCGTGATATTACCGAGAAAAAGAAACTCGAACAGAAAGTGATGCAGGCGCAGAAGATCGACAGCATCGGCAACCTTGCCGGTGGCATTGCGCACGACTTCAACAACATCCTCACATCGATCATGGGCGCATCGTCGATCATGAAACGGAGGATCGCTCAAAAAAATAAATTATACACCTTTGTCGATATTATCGAGACCGCCTCAACGCGGGGCAAATCGTTGACGAATCAACTTCTCACGTTTGCCCGCCGAACTCCTGTTGAGTTTCACCCGATCAACATTCATGATGTGCTTGAAGAGACTCTCCGCATCTTTGAACCGAGCGTTAAACCGCTGGTGAGCATCAGCCGGGATTTTTCCTCATCTCCCGCAATCATTAACGGCGATGAAGGTCAGATCCAGCAGGCGCTCCTGAACATCTTCATCAATGCGCGCGATGCGATGCCGAACGGCGGAAAGCTGTCGATCGAAACGAATGTGGATCTCCGCGTCGAGCACAACGTCACGATCAAGCTCACCGACAACGGTATCGGCATGACAAAAATGGTACAACAGCAGATCTTCGTTCCGTTCTTTTCCACGAAAGAACAGGGAAAAGGTACGGGGCTGGGACTTTCGGTGGTGTACGGAGTTGTCCAATCGCACAACGGAACAGTGTCATTTGCCAGCGAACCGAAAAAGGGAACAACATTCACACTCACCTTCCCGCTCATTAAGGGCATCCCTTCCGAAGTATACATACAACCGGTAAAAAAAGTCGTGGGGGGATCGGAATCGGTCATTATCGTCGATGACGAAGAATTTGTACGGATAACTTTGCAAGCGATGTTGAAAGATTTGGGGTACGTCGTCACCGTTGCTTCGAGCGGCAAAGAAGCGATCGCACTGCTCTCCAAGCGCCGTAAATTCGATCTTGTCATACTCGATTTGAATATGCCTGAAATGAGCGGCAAAAAAGTCTTTCAAAAAATAAAAACGATGAAACTCCGCTCCAGGGTCATCGTTTCCAGCGGATACAGCGACGATATACTCGGGAAAGATGACTTTGCCGCATTGGTAGACGGATTCCTGCAAAAGCCGTATAAAATTGAAGAACTCTCCAGAAAAATCAGAGAAGTACTTGATGTCACCTGAAACTTTTCGCGCGAAGCCGTTGTAGCCTGCCTGTATTTTTTTTATCTTTATACAAAAATCATTTAATCCCTGCACTCCATGAATGCCTTTTCAACCGAACTTCGTAAAGAACGTGAATCAAGAAATATTACACTTGTCGAAATAGCAAAAAGAACCCGCATCAACATCAAGTATCTTGAAGCGATCGAGCAGGGGGCATTCGACGTGCTACCTCAAACATATGTTCGTGCATTCCTCAAATCATACGCTGACAATGTCGGCATCCCGGCAACGGAGGTACTGTATAAGTACGATGTGATGGTCACGAGAAAATATTCCGATTCGCCGGAACACGCTCCCACCGATTATGCAAGACAGGTCGAAGCATCACCGGAGACGCAGGAAAAAATTAAAAAAGAAAAGACCGCACGCCATGCGATCATGATCACCGGATTTGTCGCTGTCGTGGCGTTGTTCGGTTTGTATCTCTACGATTCGTATACAGCCACACAATCATCGCAGAAGGTCCCCGAAACTTCATTCCAGGATGTCGTCAAAGATCAGGAAACGAAAAACCAGCCTGCTCCGGTTGATTCCGCCGCACTGGCGAAGATTGCACTCTCAAAGATCCCTGAACCCGATTCATTGGTGCTTCGGCTTATTGCTTCTGATTCCGTCTGGCTGACGATCATCCGCGATTCACTCCCTCCGCGTACGGGATACTTGCTCAGAGGGAGATATCGTACGTATATTGCAAAAAAAGAGTTCCGTATTTCGCTCAGCGACGCTTCCATGATCAAACTGATATTGAACGGCATCGAACTGCCGCCGCTCGGCGAAAAAGGAGAACGCATTCGCAACGCAAAAATTAATTCCGATCTTCTCAAACCATGAGTGTTCCCGCATCTGTACGTCAAAAAGCAGAACGGCTTCGTGAAGACCTGCATCGTCACGACTATAAGTATTATGTCCTCTCGCAACCTTCCATCTCCGACCAGGAGTACGACCGGTTGATGAAGCAGCTGATCGACCTTGAAAAGGAATATCCCGAACTTATTACGCCTGACTCCCCCTCCCAGCGCGTCGGCGGGCAACCGACAAAAGAATTTCCAACCGTGACTCACGAAGTGCCGATGCTGTCGCTTTCGAACACATACAGTGAAGACGAATTGCTGGATTTTGACAGACGCGTGAAAGACATACTCGGCAATCAACAGTACCGGTTTGTTGCCGAATTGAAGATCGACGGCGTTGCCATCAGTCTGATCTATCGTAATGGGATCTTTGTTCAAGGTGCAACACGCGGGGACGGAACGCAGGGAGATGACATTACAAACAACTTAAAGACAATCCGCTCCATCCCGCTGCGGGTCAATACCGGCAAAGGAATGCCGAAAAATTTCGAGGTGCGGGGCGAGATCTTCATGAAGAAAAAAGATTTCGAACTGATGAACAAGCGACAGGAAGAGCTGGGAGAAAAAATTTTCATCAATGCGCGGAATTCAACATCCGGTACGTTGAAGAATCAAGACTCAAAAATTGTTGCACAAAGAAAACTGAGCATCTTTACGTACTTTCTCCGCACAAACGATGTCGCCCTCAAAAGTCATCATGAGAATCTGGAACTGTTGAAAAAATTAGGATTCGTCGTCAACGAACATACGCGCCTCTGCAAGACAATCAGCGATGTGAAGGCATTCTGCGACGGATGGGGAACGAAACGAACCTCCCTTCCGTACGAAATCGACGGCATCGTGGTCAAAGTCGATTCATTGGCGCACCAGCAGGAACTTGGCGCAGTTGCAAAATCTCCCCGCTGGGCGATCGCGTACAAATATCCCGCCCAGCAAATGGAGACAGTGCTGAACGACATTACTCTGCAGGTCGGCAGAGTGGGTACGATAACTCCCGTTGCAGAACTTCAGCCGGTCTTTGTCGGCGGTTCAACTGTCAGCCGTGCAACCCTCCACAATGAAGATTACATCAACGAACTCGACATCCGCATCGGCGATACCGTGTATGTTGAAAAAGGGGGCGAAGTCATTCCGAAAGTAAGCGGCGTGAATCTGAAAAAGCGTCCGAAGAGATCGTCCCCGTTCAAGTTCCCTACCAAGTGCCCCGAATGCGGATCGAAGATATTCAGACCCGAAGGTGAAGCGGCGTACTATTGCGAGAATTTCGAATGCCCCGCTCAGGTACGCGGAAGGATCGAGCATTTTGTGCAGCGCCGTGCAATGAATATTGAAGGGCTTGGCGAAGCGATCATCGATCTGCTCGTGAATGAGGAATTGATCCACAACATCGCCGATGTGTACGACCTGAAAAAACAACAGATCGCATCACTTGAACGGATGGGAGAAAAAAGCGCACAGAATCTGCTGGACGGGATCGAAGCGAGCAAACAGTTGCCGTTCCATCGCGTCTTGTTCGGACTCGGAATACGATTTGTCGGAGAAGGAGTAGCGAAACTACTTGCAGATAATTTTCCTTCCATCGATAAACTGCAAAAAGCATCACAGGAAGAGTTGGAATCAGTTGAAGGGATCGGACCGCGCATTGCCGAAAGCATAGTGCGGTTTTTTATGGATAGGCACTCCGCAAAACTGGTTGAACGGCTGGCAAAAGCAGGCGTTCAAATGAAAGCGGAAAAAAAGAAAATTTCCGGTAATACCGCCGTCACCGGAAAAACGTTCGTCCTGACCGGTGGTCTCGAAAGTATGAGCCGCGACGAAGCAAAGGAAAAGATCGAAGCGCTCGGCGGCAAATCAGGGTCAAGTGTCTCATCCAAAACAGATTATGTGATTGTTGGCAGCGACGCGGGATCGAAACTTCAAAAAGCAAAGGACTTGGGGATTACAACTCTGACTGAAGAGGAATTTCTGAAGATGATCAAGTAAATATTCTTGAAAAAGTAAGGGCTGCCCGAAATCGGCAGCCCTTTTTTTTATGTCAAATGTTTATGTCCACGAACCCGTAGATTCGATAGTGCCGTCGTTCTTATACGTCGTCCACGTACCGGAACCGTTTGTTTGCCACACGATATGTGTCTTCAGTACCAAATTCGCAACACCTGTTACTTTATCGTAAACGTTCAATTCGCCTGAACCGTCGGTATTTGAAGTGAAGACAGCGCGGCCATCCTCAATGCCGTTCGTGAAATCGGAAATGATTCCGGTAACAGTACCGTTCGAAGCGGTGCTCCATGAATATTCTCCCTGCCGCAGTGTATCATTTTCTTCATAGACTCTCCAATAGCCGTTTTTTCCGTCGGTAGAAATATATGCTTCGTACACTTTCCAGTTCGTTTATGTTTTGCTTCCATTTGTCCCGTTCCATGTGATGGACCATAGAACGCTGCCGTCCGAATTTTTTACGCATTGATACTTTGTGGTGATTCCCTGCAGTGTGATTTCATACGACCATACATTTCCGTTTTGATTCCCCGTGATGTTCTGAAGCGGAGCAAATTGCATTGAGATACCGGTAAACAACTGTGCATACGAGTTTACCATGTACACATACGGATCTGTCGATGTCGTATTGGGACCATTCAGTGTAACCTGCGGTGTTGCTGGTTTTGTAGTGGTCGGATTTTCGTCCCCGGGGGGAGTACTTTCTGTCGTATCGCAGCCGGATACAAAGAGTGAGGAGGTAAAGAATACAGCAATAATCAACGATGTCAAATATGTGAAATATTTTTTCATGTCTCTTCCTGTATTGGTAGGTGAAATTAGGACTGCGTAATGTTCCGAAATACATCTTAAAAAGCAACGAACGTTATGTCAATAACGCGGTGCATCACGGAACTCCTCTCCTTGCAATTCTCAAAAACCTTTTGCACTTTACAGCCAGAAAAAAGACCCTACGGTATGCTTGAAGAAACACGACGAAACATCGGAATTTCACTGACACGGCTTTTCTCACGAACAAAAAGAGAGAAACCTGTCCAGTTTTCGACTGCGTTCTCCACCGCACGCACGGCGCTTGTGATTGTACCTGAGAATCAGAACCACCGTACGATAGCACTCTCAACACTGACACTGTTGCAAAATAAGTTCCAGGGGAACCGGATGACGATCGTGACGAATGATTCGTTCAGAGACCTCAACAATGCCTTTACCCGCTCGACAATCGTCCCTGTCAAAAAAGAACAACTCAATTTTTTCTTTCTTCCAAAGCGATCCATTTTTGAACGAATATTGACGCAGCGATTTGACGTACTTGTCGATCTGAATTTTTCTCTTGTTCCAACCTCTGCGTACTTTTGCAGGAATGTAAACGCGAATCTGAAGGTCGGTTTTGCGCAGGAACACGCCGATGCATATTACAATTTTCAATTCAACTCCGCCCCGAACCGGAACCCGAAATCTCGATATGAACAATTGTTTCGCACACTATCTATGTTTTAAGGAGTGCTTATGAAATTCGATGTGTCAAAAAACGGAACCAGCGCAGTCCTCACGATCAAGGAGCGCAAACTCGATGTCTCGATATCGCCGGAATTGAAGGGTGAATTTATTCTGCTCTGCCGTCCGCAAGTGAAGTCACTGATCGTCGACCTCACCGAAGTGGAATTCTGCGATTCAAGCGGACTCAGCGCATTGCTCATTGCAGAACGCCAGATGCGCCAGCACGGCGGACAGGTGAAACTTGTCGGCGTGCACAAAAAGGTCCTTTCGTTGTTGAAAATCTCCCAGCTGGATAAAGTCTTCCAATTGTTCGACAGCGTTGCAAAGGCGCAAAAAAATTGACACATCGGTTGTCCACGCACTTTCTCTCACTCCATCATTCGTCGTACTCTGCAATTCCACCACATCACTGCTGCAATGCACGAATGATCCAATGAAACAATCATCCTATGGGCTTTTCTCTTCTTGACTATGTAATAGTCATCGTCTATCTGCTCGGCGTCACTGTTATCGGCATGTACATCGGGCGCAAACAGAAATCATCAAAGGATTATTTCCTCGGCGGCAAAGAGATGTCGTGGTGGTCGGTCGGATTCTCGATCGTCGCCAGCGAGACCAGCACGCTCACCTTCATCAGCATACCGGGGCTCGCGTACAAAAGCAATATGCATTTCCTGCAGCTTGCGGTCGGATATTTTATCGGGCGTCTGCTCGTGAGCATGATCTTCATACCGGCGTATTACAAAGGGGATCTTGAAACGGCGTACGATTTTCTTGGTAAGAGATTCGGCATGTCGCTTCGCAAGTTCACATCGTCGGTTTTCATTGTTACCCGCGTCCTTGCTTCAGGGGTGCGATTGTTTGCAACCGCGATTCCGGTTCATCTCATTACCGGCTATGATTATGCAACGAGCATTTTTATCATCGGCATCTTCACGCTCGTTTATACATATGTCGGCGGATTGAAAGCGGTCGTTGCGATGGATGTGGTGCAAATGTTCATCTACCTCGGCGGGGCGGTCGCATCGATGTACTTGATATTGAATCACCTGCCGAACGGATGGAGTGACGTCGTAGTATTTGCTACAAAAGATGGAACCGATAAATTTTCAATGCTCAATTTCACGACCGGTGACTCGTTTATGGGTTTTCTCTCCTCGCCGTACACTCTCCTTGGCGGGCTGCTTGGCGGCACGTTCCTTACCATGGCATCGCACGGCACCGATCAACTTCTTGTGCAGCGACTCCTCGGGTGCAGAACAAAATGGGACAGTCAGCGGGCGTTGATGCTTGATGCAAGCGTGATCGTCCTTCAATTTGCTTTTTTCCTCGTGCTCGGACTTTGTTTATACGCATTTTACGGCGGCGTACCGTTGCAACAACTTGGGTTGAAATCATCCGATGAGATCTTCCCGAAATTTATCGTAGAAAATCTTCCGACCGGTATTGCCGGACTCGTCGTGGCTGGCGTGCTTGCGTCTGCTATGGGGACACTTTCATCCTCGATCAGTTCACTCGCGTCATCCACATTTCTCGATATTTTTAAATTCACATCTCGGGGAAAGAATATCGATGAAAAGAGTGAAGTGAAGTGGTCAAAACGATTCACGCTGTTATGGGGATTCATTCTGATCGGCGGGGCAATGCTGTTCACTGACACGAAGAACCCTGTCGTTGAGATCGGTTTGAAGATCGCTTCATTCACATACGGCGGTCTGCTTGGGACGTTCTTTCTTGGTCTGCTTTTCAAACGGACGAATCAAACCGATGCGTACGCGGGATTTGTTGCAGGCATTGTAACGATGATCGTTGTATTGACGTACACAAAGATCGATTTCACCTGGCATACATTGATCGGATGCCTCGCAACCATCGTCGTCGGGAATCTTGTCTCGGCGTTGCGCCCACGAAAATGAGAAATGCAAAAATCAAATCCTGAAATATTATACGGGGCTCTGTGCGCACTCGCAATGTCGGTCTGGACGCTGATCGAATTTGCGCTCGGATTCCACACGACATCGCCTGAGATCGGGCAGTACAGCGGATTTGTTTCGATCATCTTCCCGATTGTCTTTATCTATGTTGCCCTTCATGACCATCAAACGAATGCCGGAACACCTCTTCCATATCTTGACGGTATCAATATCGGCTTTCGCATTGCTTTTTTTTCTGCACTGTTATTCACCATTTTTCTTTTCACCTATTCAACGTATATCAATCCTGATTGGGTCGCAACGACGATTGAATGGCAGAGAAAAAAACTGATCCTTGGCGGTGCAACGGATGATGAGATCGAAAAATTCATGGAGCAGAACCGCCAGATGAACAACTCCCTCGCCCAAACAATAATGACATTTATCAGTTCGACGGGGATCGGCGTCTTTGTCACACTTGTTGAAATTCCGGTCGTAAAAGCCCTCTTCAAAAAATAACAACAGAATCACCTGTTGCGTGTGGTTTGTACTTCACGTATCTTTACACCAGTATAAAATGAATCCCAATCCGTCCAGGGATTTTTTTCGTTAATTAAGACATGATACCCGAAAAAGAACAATTCGAAGAACTCTGCTCTGCCTACGCGTTAGGAGCGCTGGAAGAAGAGGAACGCTCGTTATTTGAGGAGGGGTTGAAGAATGGCGGCGAAGAGTACAGAAAGATCTTCGACGAATCTGTCGGCGTTTCTTATCTCCTGAACTCCAGTGTTAAAAAGGTCGCCCCTTCCCCCCTTGTTAAAGCACGGCTGTTGAAAAAAATCCATAAAAAGGATAAACAATCCTTCTCCCTCTCGCTGTCGTTGGAGCAGATCGCTCTCGCACTTGGTTTCGGCAATCCGCGGTACGGGCTTATCATTTCTCTCTTGATGTTGATCGTTGTTGGAGAGGTCGGCACATACGCGTACTTGATGTACGAAGATGCCGAGCAGCGGGAAAATCAACTTGCTGCGTACGAAACGAAACTCTTTGATCAACAGAAACGATTCGTTGCATTGCAGACGGAACTGCAGCAAAAAGAAGCGATCCTGAATGTCCTTCAATCACCTAAGATTGAAATGGTATTGATGAACGGACAAGAAGTGAATCCGTCGGGATACGGCAAGATCATCTGGGATCCCGCACGTAAAGTGGCGATCCTGCAAGTATCGAACCTTCCAGCGGTTCCAACCGACAAAGATTATCAATTGTGGTATCTGGATAAGAATAAGAAGCCTGTCAGCGCCGGGGTGTTTGCCGTTGCTACATCTGATGAAAATTATTTCAAAGTATCGGAAGTGCCGCTGCCGGACAGCAAAAAAGATATATCGGCTTTTGCAATAACAATAGAACCAAAAGGAGGAGTGCCGCAGCCGACCGGAGCGATGTACCTGCTCGGCACACCCACAGTCAACTGACGCATGATCTTCGCCATACTGCCAAATGAACAGATAAAAACTGATATCTCTCTACTCGAGCGAATTTCGAGAAGGGATTCGTCTGCTCTGTCTGAGTTGTATGACAAACACTCGACCCTTCTCTATTCAATCATCATGCGGATCTTGAAAGAGAAAGAAGAGACCGAAGATGTGCTGCAGGAGGTATTTGTGAATGTGTGGGAACGCGCGGAGATGTACGATGGTCAACTCGGAAATCCGGGAGCCTGGCTTGCCCGCATTGCACGGAATCGAGCAGTTGACAGATTACGTTCAAAAAATTACCGCACACGATCGAAAGAATCCGACATCGATCAGCATCATGATTACTTCACAGCAGACGCTTCAAGCAATCCCGAGCATCGCGCCATTCTCTCGTCGCAGCAGGAAGAGATCCTGATCGCGCTGACCTCACTTTCCAAGGACCAGAAAGACCTTATCGAGTTCGCATACTTCCGAGGTTTCACGCAGTCAGAACTCGCCGACCATTTCAAACTTCCGCTCGGTACAGTGAAAACACGCATGCGTACGGCGATGTCTATCCTCCGCCAGAAACTCCGCCATCATTTAGCATAATTGCAAATATATATTTAAGAAAACATCGTCATGCCGAACTTGTTTCGGCATCTTACTATGAAAGATGCTGACATCCCGCCTGAACGACGCAGTCGGGCAGGTCGTCAGCATGACGTATTTTTTTTATTTCAAACATGTCAACCCTGTGATTTGTTTTTTCAGAGATTTTTGATAACATTCAAACCGAATCAGAGATGTCAGACATCTTCTGATTGAACAACATTCACGTTTGCAATTTCATACTATATATCGACCACGATGTCTGACATCTGGATAGATTTTTTACTCTATGGATAAATTTGTCATCACCGGCGGAAAAAAACTGAACGGCACTGTCAGAATCAGCGGCGCAAAGAATGCATCGCTCGCATTGATGCCCGCAACACTCCTCGCCAGCGGAAAATACGATCTTCTCAATACACCCGACTTGCGCGACGTAACGACGATGTCGAAGCTGCTTCAATCAATGGGGGTAACGCTTGAACGAAACGGTTCGACGCTGACGGTCAATACATTTCGTGTGAACAAATTCGAAGCGCCATACGAACATGTGAAGAAGATGCGGGCATCCATTTACGTGCTCGGACCGCTGCTCGCACGCTACGGAAAAGCGAAAGTCTCACTCCCCGGCGGATGCGCATGGGGACCTCGCCCGGTCGATCTCCATATTGAAGGGATGAAAAAACTCGGCGCAAAGATTGATCTCGACCGGGGGTATATCATCGCAAAAGCAAAACGATTGAAAGGGGCGCGTATCGCGTACCAATCTTGCAGAGATGCTTGTTGCAATGGGAGCAAAGATCAATGGTATCGGTACTACAACGCTTGAGATCGAGGGAGTTGAGGAACTCCGACCGACGAACATTGCAACGATCCCGGACCGGATCGAAGCAGGTACAATGCTGATTGCCGGAGCGATGTGCGGCGGAAAGATCAAAATAGAAAATGTGGAGCCGGAACATTTTGCCGCGCTAACGGCACGCCTTGAAGATGCAGGTGCAAAGATCACCGTCGGCAAAAGCAGTATAGATTTGACGGTGCCAAAATCCCTAAATCCAGTGGATGTAACAACAGCTGTCTATCCCGGTTTCCCCACCGACATGCAAGCGCAATGGATCGCGATGATGTCCATCGCAAAAGGGGCATCCACCGTCACTGATACGATCTATCACGACCGATTCAGCCATGTGCCGGAATTAATCCGCCTTGGCGCCGATATTGAGATGAAAGAGAATGTCGCATTGATTCGAGGAGTAAAGAAACTGAAGGGAACGAAAGTGATGTCCACCGACCTGCGCGCATCGGCAGCGTTGATACTTGCGGCATTAAAAGCAGAAGGCGAAACCGAAGTGCTGCGTGTCTATCATCTTGACCGTGGATATGAGGCGATCGAAAAGAAATTAACTTCGTTGGGGGCATCGATTAAGAGAGTGGCAGGAGAAGAGTTTTAGATTTGGCGTACAATCGGTACTTTCAAAGAGAAGGTCGATCCTTTTCCCTCTTCACTTTCAAACGTCAATTCGGAGTGATTGGCGTGTGCTAACCGGCTCGCAATAAAAAGACCGAGTCCGGAACCTTGTTGCTCGTTCTTTTCTCTGTTCACCTGCTGGAATTTCTGGAACAGGACCCCTTGCTTCTCCTTCGGAATTCCGCATCCTTCATCCTTCACAACAAAAGTCATTGCGTCCTTTTCTTTCACCAGCGAGAGTGTGATTGTCCCTCCCGTTGAGGAAAATTTGATCGCGTTATCGATCAATCTGCGGAGAATGTTGTCGATATGCCCTGTGTACGCAGCGACTACAAAATGCTCATCCGGAATATTGTTACGGAGAATTATTTTTTGATTTTGAATCTTCTCTGCAAAGTCGGACAGAATGCGCGATACGAAAAGGAACGAATTGATGCGCACCTCTTTGCTGTCGATCTCTTTGAACATCTCTCCCGATTCGATCTTCATCGCCATCAAGAAATCATCCACCATCGTATTGAGCCGTTTGCTGCTCGCCTGCAGCATTTCAAGGAACGATGTCATCTCGTTGGGAGAAAGGGGCTCTTTTGAATCGGAGAGAAGTTCCGTCGCACCGAGGATCGATGTCAGCGGCGTGCGCATTTCGTGCGAGATGAGTCGGAAGAGCTGATTCTTGATCTGATCGGTCTGGAACGCGAACGCTTCGCTCAGTTGCTCTTTCCGTTTCAGTTTCCCTTTGATCGTCGACAGGAGCAAGTAAAAATCGACTGGCTTTGTGAGGTAGTCGTCAATGCCGAGTTCTTTCCCCGACTTGATGCTTTCGATGTCGCTATGCGCCGTCAGGAAAACGAACGGCACATGCTGGAGATGAGGAAGCGAACGGACATGTGCAAGAAAATCGAATCCGGTCTGTCCCGGCATTGTGATATCCGAAATAATGAGATCGGGAGTTACCTGCTTCAAAATTTCGATCGCAGGTGGAACACCGTCTGCTGTCTTGACGACGTACCCTTCTCCTTCAAGGATCGACGCCGTGATCTCAAGAAGACTCTCCTCGTCATCCACCAGCATTATTATCTGTTTTCGGTCTGCCATTTCATTTCTGGTTGATCACCGCAAGCATGTTGTTGTGGATCAAGCCGTTCGTCGCTAACGTGTTGGGATTGTAGATGACATCTTTCTCGTCGCCGCTGAATGTCGTCACTTTACCACCCGCTTCCCGTACCAGCAAAATTCCGGCTGCCTTGTCCCACGGGTTCAGGAATACTTCCCAGTACCCGTCAAGTCTGCCGCATGCAATGTATGCAAGATCCAATGCAGCAGAACCGAGCCGGCGAATCCCCT
>JACPGG010000053.1:0-9190 GCA_016182545.1 Ignavibacteriales bacterium | reverse complement strand
GACAACATTGCCAGGATTCTCTTTGACGTTGTAGGGAAATCCGGTCACGAGCAAACTGTTGATCAACGAATCCGCGGAAGAAACGCGGATCTTTTTGCCGTTAAGAAACGCCCCCTTTCCTTTTTCAGCGGAGAAGATCTCATCGCTGTTCGGATCGTAGATAACGCCTGCGATGATCTCTCCTTTGTATTCCACTCCGATCGTAACGCAATAAATTGGTAATCCATGAGTGTAGTTCGTCGTTCCGTCCAGCGGATCGATGATCCATCGGTATTCCGATTTCGCATCGTGCGCTCCGCTCTCTTCGCCGAGAATGTCATGATTCGGAAAATGCTGGTGTATCTTTCCGATGATCATCTTCTCCGACTGCTTGTCGATCTCGGTGACAAGATTAGTCTCCTCCCCCTTCTTCCGTTCGATGTTTTTCACTTTCCCGACGTTGTACTTCAGGAATTTGCCCGCTTCCAATGCGGCTTCTATTGCAACATTCAGCATACAGTTACTTTATCCTAAATTGATGTTGCAAAATAGAGAATAATTCTCCATCGTTCAATTGAATTGTTGCGGGACCTGAGACTCCTCACAGTTTCGAGTTAACGATTATTCTTTCAAGGAAGCATCACATGAATACCGAACTTTTACTTCAACTGATCAATCAAAGCATTGCATCCCACAATCGATTTCAAAAAAAATGGGATGCTTTTGACGCAGACGATTCATTATACATCGACGAATCGAAAGCACTGTCTGTACTTGCGGAACTTGAGACACGTTTGGAAGAAAATTATCCCTTCTTTCACCCGCGGTATGCAGGACAGATGCTGAAACCGCCACACGAGATCGCCGTTGCTGCATATGTGATGGCAATGCAGGTCAATCCGAACAATCACGCGCTGGATGGAGGACCTGCGACGGCAAAAATGGAAATGGAAGTCGTTCAACAGATCGCAACAATGTTCGGATACAAAAAACATCTTGGACATCTCACCTCCAGCGGAACGATCGCCAATCTCGAAGCACTCTGGATCGCCAAATCAATCCATCCAGAAAAGGCGATCGCATACTCTTCATCTGCACATTACACTCATCACAGAATGTGCGATGTCATTGGAGCAAAGCACGTCTGTCTCGATAACTTCAACGACATTGAACAAGCGATCACCACACATACTATAGGAACGCTTGTTGTCACCATCGGCACAACGTCGCTCGGTCAGATAGAGCCGTTGCATGAAATCCTGCCGATAGCAAAAAAATATGGCGTGAGGATCCACGCCGACTGCGCTTACGGCGGTTTTTTTATGTTACTTGCAAAGGATTCAAAACCATCCATTGATACGCGCTCATTTCTTTTACTCAACGAATGTGACAGCATCGTCATCGATCCGCACAAGCATGGATTACAGCCGTACGGCTGCGGATGCGTGCTGTTCAAAGATCCTGCCGTCGGCACCTATTACAAACATGATTCGCCATACACGTATTTTACTTCGAAGGAATTGCATCTGGGAGAAATTTCGCTGGAGTGCTCGCGTGCAGGAGCATCTGCTGCTGCATTGTGGGCAACATTGCAATGCTTTCCGCTTGAATCGGAGAAAGGACTTGGCTCTGTGTTGAAAAGAACGAGGGAGGCTGCGCTGCAATTTTCTCAACAACTCACAATGAGCAGGCTACTGTGCGAATATGTGCCTCCCGAGTTGGACATCGTAACCTACTTCCCAAGAACGAAGAATTTTTCGGCAAGTGAGGTCTCGTCCGTAGTTGAAAGAACATTCACTTCACTTATGAAACGTCAACACGATCCCCTTTATCTTGCAACTGTGATCGTAGATTCACAGACGATCAAACGTCGGTATCCGGATTTCATAACCGACCTTCCGACCGCAAAAATATTCAGAAGCGTACTGATGAAACCCGAACATGCCGGTTTTGTCGCCAAGATGTTGAAAGAAATTGAGGATGATCTCAGTGCATAAAGGAACACTTACTACACCCGGATCTTTGAAACGGAGATCCATAATATGGACTATTCATGATTTATAAAATTTTGACACTCTTTATTTTCAGTTCATTGCTTTCATTTGCGCAAGAAACGGTACGACAAACAGGAATCTTGACAGGTACCGTTATTGCCGTTGTCACAAAAGAACCGATCGCCGGCGCAACCGTATTACTCCAGGGAACAGCAATCGGCACTGCAACCGATGTTGACGGGAACTTCTCTATCGACAACGTAACGATCGGTACTTATAATGTACGGGTCTCCGCTCTCGGTTTTGAACCGAAGATAAAAACCGATGTTGTGGTTGCGGTTGGAAGACAGATGAGAATGACGATTGAATTGACCGAATCAATTCTCCAGTTTGAAGGGGTGACGATAACAGGGGAATACTTCTCCAAATCCCCCGATGCGCCGATGAGCGTTCAAACACTTGGCGCGGAAGAGATTCGCAGACTGCCGGGTGGATTTGAAGATGTCGTGCGAGCCATTTCAATACTTCCCGGTGTGGCGCAAGTACAGGCAGGACGGAACGATCTGATCGTCCGGGGCGGTGCGCCGTCGGAAAATCTATTTGTGATCGACAATATCGAAGTTGCGAATATCAATCATTTCGGAACGCAAGGTGCAAGCGGCGGTCCGTTGAGTTATGTAAACCTGGATTTTGTCAGCGAAACATCGTTCAAAACCGGCGGGTTCGGTGCAAAGTACGGCGATAAACTTTCTTCCGTGCTCACGATCGATCTGCGCGAGGGACGAACCGATCACATCGGAGGAAAGGGAACTATTTCCGCTTCACAATTCGGATTGAATCTGGAAGGTCCCGTCAATGAAAACGGTTCATTTCTTTTTTCTGCAAGGCGCAGCTATCTTGATTTTATCTTCAAAGCGGCAGGTTTCAGTTTCGTTCCGGAGTATTGGGATTTCTTCGGGAAGTTGAATTACAAACTGAGTCCTAAGGATCAGATCAACGTGCTGGCAATTGCGGCACTCGACGAGATAAAGTATTTTAATGACACATACGAAAAGCAATACGATAATTCGAGGATCCTGGGAAACTCGCAGAACCAAGTTGTCGGCGGCGTGTCGTGGAGACATTTGTTGAACAGTGGTTTCACAAATCTCACGCTGAGCCAGACTGCGATCCGGTACGATTTTCTTCAGTTCGACAGCCTGTTGATCCCGATCTTCCGCAGCGGATCGGATGAAAACGAAACATCACTTCGTGCGGATGCCGTGTTTCAGGCAGGGAAAGGAACCGAAGTGTCATTCGGAATCATCGGAAAATATGTGTCGTTCTCATCGGATATTTTTCTCCGGACGTTCTGGACCAACTTCGGACAAAATTTATCAATCAATTCTTCTCTTGATACCATTGCCTACAAATCCGCAGTCTACATACAGGTGTCACACTCGTTACTGAACAATCTCCGGCTGACGGCGGGTGGCAGGATGGATTATTTCAATCTGATAGCCGACGATATGTCCTTCTCACCACGGATGTCGTTATCGTATGCCGCGTCACCACTCCTTACATTCAACGTCAGTGTCGGACAGTACCATCAGGCGCCGTCGTACATCTGGCTTGTGGCGAATCGTATCAACCGCTCATTAAGATACATCAATGTAGACCAGTATATTGCAGGGATCGAATATCTGATTCGCGCCGATGTCAAAGTAAGTCTTGAAGCATATCGAAAAGTATACGAGGATTATCCGGTGAGCATGACACGCACATATCTAGTTATGGCAAACACAGGTGCAGGGTTCGGCGGTTCAGAGGACGGGTACGCTTCGTTCGGACTCGACCCCTTGACGAGCGGCGGTTCCGGCATTGCACACGGCATCGAATTTTTTCTGCAAAAAAAATTCTCCGAGGTGTCTTGCTACGGGCTTGTCAGTATCAGCTACAATGAATCCAGATTCAAAGCGCTGGACGGCGTCAGTCGTCCAAATTCATTCGATCAGAAATGGATCGTGAATCTTGGGGGCGGTTATATTTTAAACGAATCTTGGGAATTCAGCGGCAAATTTCGTTATTCGACAGGAAGACCATATACACCGTACAATGCGAACGGAACGCAAAATATTTCGGCGATCAATTCAGCAAGGATCGATGCAAACCACAGTCTCGATCTGCGCATCGACCACCGTTGGAATTTCGAAAGATGGAATTTGATCACGTATGTCGACGTTCAGAATGTCTACAACCGAAAACCCATCGACATTCCCCGGTACGATGAACAGACGGGAAAACTCAAAGAATCAGATGCAATAGGATTACTCCCGTCAATCGGAATCAGCGCAGAATTTTAAAATGAAAATCCCCGATGCGGCAAAGGAGATCGGGGATATTTGAATTCCAAGGATTTATTTTGTTAACACGAGTTTTTTTGTTTCGCTGAAAGCACCGGACCGCAACGTATAAAAGTAAATCCCGCTCGAAAGATCGCTGCCATCGAACGTCACCGAATACGAACCGACTTCCTGCTGAGATTCAACGAGGGTAGCCGCTTCTTTACCAAGAAGATCAAATATCTTCAATGAGACCATCCCGTTGTGCGGGATCGAATAATTGATCGTCGTTGTCGGATTGAACGGGTTCGGATAATTCTGCGACAGTGAAAAGTGCGACGGAACTGAGCCGTGAATTGGTTCAACCGAAAGTTGCAGATTGTCGCCGAACTCAACGTCATCCACGGCAACTTCAAATGCCGTTGCTGCTCCTCCATCCCGTGCAACAAAACGCATTTTCATTTTGTCCGTTCCGGTAACAAATGGATTCGTCGAAATTCTATGCTGCGCCCACCGCTGCTGCTTTCCGGTCACAATCTCCGCATTTTTCCACGTGACACCGTCGTCGTTTGAGATATCGACATAGAGGGTATCGTCCATCGGATTTGAGCGAGTATTGATAAAGAGCCAATACAGAATGACAGGATTCGACATCGTTGATACGTTGAATGAGGGCGATACCAGCGTTGTTTGTCCATCAACATTATCACCAAGTGAATTTGTAGAACCGGTAACGAAACAAAGATCTCCCCCATCGGTGTGATCCTGTCCCGGTTGCAGGGTATCGCCAAGAAAGACAATTTGCTTCGGCTGTACACGCTCCCAACGACCGTTCGTACCTGAATCCGGTACGCTACCAACCGTCCAACCAAGATCGAATTCGAAATTATCTTTCCCATGTGCACTCAATACAATGTCGATATTTTTTATTTGATCCGTTTCAGGAATGACATCAACCGAATCGACGCCAAAACCGAATTTTGAGACCAACACACGATACGACGTACCGGCAAGTAACTGGGGAACTTGAATCACACCGCTCGTATTTGTAAATCCCGATACCGGTGTGTTTTGCACTTGCACTTTAACGCCGCCGATCGGCGCTGAACCAAGGAAATTCTTTACCGTAATATTCAATCCTCCGGTCGGTAGAGCCTTCAGTTTTATCGTGACAGCGGTTGTCGAATCGAACGGCATTGTCAACTTTTGAATTTTCGATTCATAGCCGAGATCGAAATTCACTTTTGAAAATTTCAAAGTTACCGTGTCGGTGAGTCCGCCGAATTTTATTTTCCCCTGCGCGTCGGTAAGAATATTTTTTTGAGCACTCACAAATTCGACTGTGACCCCTTCGATCGGCTGATTTGTTGCGGAATCGACGACGGAAATGACCGCACGCGAAACCGGAATACCCGTATTTTGACCGGGAAATTTGAAGACGAATAACCCGCCGGACATATCCGAAGCGATCACTTTGTTCGATTGAAAATACGGGAAAGTTCCCCAATTGCCGGCGTACGAATGTCCGCTGCCGTTGTATGTGTCATAGAAGGCAACTTCAACAGGTATTTCGGGATTATTAATGTCGATGACACGCAAGCCTTCGGTGTAATGCGCCACAAAACCGAACTTTCCTTTTACGTGAATATTGTGCGCAACCGTTTTCGGCTTTGCCACATACGATCCGACTAGTTTCACATTCATGATGTCTGCTTTGTCCCAGACACGAACGATGTCTCCCAGCTGGTTCGGATCGCCGTTAATTTCATCTGTTGTAAAAACATATTTCCCATCGGCGGACACATCAGTGTTATGTGTTCCGGCGAAAGGATATTGGACAAGATTGACACGCTTGATATTTGCTTTGTTCGTCGCATCAATGATGTCTAATCCCTCACCATAGATCGCGGCTGCGTAGATCGTATCGTTTTTGACGATGCAATCGTGTACATACTGTGTTTGATATTCACCGACGACGACCGGATTGATAGGATCGGTCAAGTCCAGAACAACGATGCCTCCATTTCCATGTCTCGCCCCGTTGATATACAAGTACTTTCCTTCGATCGAAACAGTATGACCCGATGGTACTTGCGATGTCGTTATTGTATTAACCAGTTTCATCGAATCGAGATCGATGATTTGCAATCCCGCACCATTCCCTTCTGTCACTACATATGCATATTTTTGATACACTTTCATCTCTCTCCACCCAGACCCCGGACCGGGTATGAACGCAACTTCTTTGAGGGTGTCGCTGCTGATATCCACTATTTGTGTCCCGGGAAATGTACCGAGCAGTGCATATTCCTTCCCGTTTGGTGCAACGTACCCCCAGCAATTTGAATATCCATTCGTCCCGTAATTCCGCATCTGACCGACAAGCTGCATGTTCATGCTCGTTTGAGAGATCGCTTCGAGAGTTGAAAATAGAAACAGCATTGCAACAGAAGCAGAACGGATCGACATACTCTTCCTTTTGTTATTGTTATTTTATGAGAACCATCGGTCGCGTTTGTGTGACCGAGATGGAATTATTCGAAAGCACTGAGAGACGATAAAAATACGTTCCCGAAGGAAACTTTGTTGCATTCCAAAATACTGAATGTTCTCCCTTTTGCAAATTCTTTTCTACCAGAATATCGATATTTCTGCCGAGCATATCATAGATTTCAAGTCGGACATAAGAATTTTGCGAAAGTACGAATGAAATTGTTGTACCAGGATTGAAAGGATTTGGGTAATTTTGTTGTAACGCAATCGAAAAAGGAACTCTCGTCTCAATTCCATTAACTGCATTTACAGTTGTATTAGCAAAGTAATACACCCCTCCTTTCCCGTTCCCGACAAAAAGGTCAAGATCGCCGTCACTGTCAATGTCCGTCATTACCGGCGACGCATTGATCTTTGCATTGATGCTGCCAAAGAAGGCATTCACTGAATCGTACTTTTGAGTGAGCAAATTGTATTCATATCGAACAATATTCCCTTCACCATTTCCGATTAATAGATCGTTCCTCCCATTAAAATCCAGATCAGCAACGAATGGCATCGCATCATTCCCGACATCGATCGAGTTGAATGTGCTTGAAATAAATGAATAGACCGGCGATGAATTCGTGCCGGTATTCTTATAAAAGTACAATGTACCGGCGCTCGTTCCCACCAGGACATCACGGATCCCGTCCTGATCGATATCCGCAATACACGGTGCGGAGCTGTTCCCTATATCAATCGTGTCGAGGGGAAACGGTGTCTGAACGAACGAGATTGTATTTGAGACTGTCGTATTTTGAAAGTACCGCACCACACCGGAAAATTCTCCTGTAAGCAGATCTGGTTTGCCGTCGTTGTTCACATCTCCCGATGTGACAGTGACAAAAAAAGCATTGAGTGTATGTTGGAAGGTTGGAACCAATGAAAATGAGGGTTGCGTGGCAGTCCCTGTATTCAGGTAAATATTGATCGTGCCGTCGCCCGATGCAATACCCATATCCATGTCGCCATTACCGTCATAATCTGCAAATGACACCGAACTTCGTACTCCCACATCGTACATCGGAACGAAATTCTTTGTTTGCAGCAGATAGAACGGTTCTTTATTGCTGCCGATATTTTTATAGAACCAAAAATTATTATATCCTTCTGTCGGATGGACAGAACCGACCATTAGATCGGTGATGCCGTCACCGTCGATATCCACATGCTGAGGGATGTTGAAACCGAATGTATTCACTATATCCTCTTTCGGATATGTCGAGTCGGTAAGAACGTAATGTGCAGATTGGACCGTACCGATATTCTTGAGAACGTACATACTCGGATTGAAATAATCTCCCCAGAAGAGATCCAGCGTACCGTTGCTGTCGGAATCAAAAAACTCAATCCCGCTTGCACCGTGCAAAGACTTCGGAAGACCTTTGCCTCCCCCGATAATTTTTATGCCGTCAAATTCATTAGTAACAAAAGCGAATTTCGGAGCCGGAGGTGTACCGACATTTCTATAGAACGTAATAGCACCGCTCTGGCTGCCGGAGAAAAAATCAAAATCACCGTCAGCATCGATATCGGCAAATGTCGGCACGGAGAATCGTTCGCTGAACATTTCATTGCCGGAGGTATCGAGTATTACCGCAACCGTCATTTGAAATGAGGGTGCCGACGCGTTTCCGGTATTCGTATACAACCGCACTTCGGAGAATTCCCCGTTCGTAAAACAATCCTGGTCACCGTCACCGTCAATATCCACAAAATGAAACCACGAACCGACGCTGATCCCGAATGTCTGTTGCGGTTCGAAATAAAATGCCCCCTGTTCGTTCCTGTAGAACAACAATTGTTCATCCCGATCAAAAATAAAAAGATCGTTGTCGGCATCGCCGTCTATGTCGACAAATTTGAAGCGAGGATTGTCGATGCCGCCGGCAAACAAGTTTTGCCCAAATCGATGCGGTTGGAAAGAGAGGGTCTGCGGGAAGAGGTCGCCGGAAATGATCAATAAAAGGAAAAGAAGTATGCCCCCTTCTTTACGAAGCATATTCTTTCAGGTAATTGACGGCATTGCGGATGACACCGGTCGACACGGGGATCGGCAGCGATACTTTCCCTATCGACGATGGCAGCACCATTCTGATCTTTCCTTCTTTCGCCTTTTTGTCCATCAGCATCGTGCCGATCAGCGTTGAAAACGAAACTTTGAGTGAAGAAAGTTTTGGAAGTTCAATAGCAGCGATCAAACGCTCGATCCTCTCTTTTGCGGTCGTTGAGATCATTGACCGCGAGTGGGCAATATGCGTTTCTGCGATCATCCCGTACAGAACCGCTTCGCCATGTTTGAGGTACGAATAGTGACCGGCTTGTTCCAGTGCATGTCCGACGGTATGTCCGAAATTCAGG
>JACPGG010000046.1 GCA_016182545.1 Ignavibacteriales bacterium | reverse complement strand
CAGGGAGTGGCTACGAATTTCCAGGAACATGATAAATTCATGTTTGCCGACGTTCGCGTGGCGACAGAGGAAGCGGAAAAAACAACGGAGATGGAGGCGATCGTGCGTCATGCGTCGTCTCTCTTTGGCGAGTATGTGCGTGTGAACCGCAATGTTCCACCGGAAGTGCTTGCGGCATTCGAGAACATCAAAGATGTACGCCGCCGCCTGTATTATATCGCCGCAAACATATTGCAAACTGTGGATGTGAAGCACAAAATTCTCCGGCTTACATCGCCGAAAGAACAGTATCTTGAAGTGATCCGTGTGCTGAACGGTGAGATCAACGTACTGAAGATCGAACGGGAGATCGATACGAAGGTTCACGAGAACATCCAGAAGTCGCAGCGAAAATATTTCATCCAGGAACAGATCAAGATCCTGCAGGATGAACTCGGCGACGAAGAGACGACCCCCGAACTTGCAAAACTGAAGGAAGACATCGAAAAGTCCGGCATGCCGAAAGAGGCACTGGATAAAGCGATGGAAGAGTTCGGGAAACTTAAAAAAACTCCGTCGATGTCTCCCGAGTTCGGCGTGATCCGCAATTATCTTGACTGGCTCGTCGGTTTGCCGTGGAAGAAGAAGACAAAGGATGATCTCGATATCGAGCATGTGAAAAAGATACTCGATGACGATCATTACGGATTGGAAAAACCGAAAGAGAGAATTCTCGAACACATTGCGGTCTTGAATCTTGTCAAAGAGATGAAAGGGCAAATTCTCTGTTTGGTCGGTCCGCCGGGAACAGGCAAAACTTCTCTCGCAAAATCGATCGCTCGTGCACTGGGAAGAAAATTGGTCCGCATGTCGCTTGGCGGCGTAAGGGACGAAGCGGAGATACGCGGACACCGCAGGACTTACATCGGTTCGATGCCGGGAAAAATTATACAATCGATGAAACGCGCCGGCGTTGTCAATCCGGTTATCTTAATGGATGAGATCGACAAGATGAGTATGGATTTTCGCGGTGATCCGGCAAGTGCACTGCTCGAAGTGCTCGACCCGCAGCAGAACAATGCATTCAACGATCACTATCTTGAAGTTGATTACGATCTTTCGAAGGTGATGTTCATTACGACTGCGAATGTGAGGTACGCAATCCCCTTGCCGCTGCTCGACCGGATGGAAGTGATCGAACTGTCGAGCTATCTCGATTTTGAAAAGAAAGAGATCGCAAAACGGCACATCTTTCCGCGTTTGGTCAAAGATCACGGACTGACAACAAAGGACCTCACGATCCCGGATGAATCCGTTCAAAAAGTGATCAATGAGTACACGCGAGAGTCCGGCGTGCGTAATCTTGAACGTGAACTTGCATCGATCTGCCGCAAAGCGGCGAAAGAGATCGTTCTCAATAAAACGAAGAACGGGAAGAAGAAGCATCCCGCATTACTCGTTGATGCAAAGAAAGTGGAAGAGTTTCTCGGCGTGCCGAAATATCGGGCGAAAGAAGCGGATAAACTTCCGCAAGTTGGATCTGTTACCGGACTCGCATGGACGAGTGTCGGCGGAGACATCCTTCATGTTGATGTGACGTTGATGAAAGGGAACAGTCGGTTGACGTTGACCGGTCAACTCGGCGATGTAATGAAAGAGTCCGCTCAAGCAGCGTTGAGTTTCATCCGCTCGAATTCAAAGAAATTGAAACTGAATCCCGAATTTTTCGACAAAAAGGAAATCCACATTCATTTGCCCGAAGGGGCAATTCCAAAAGATGGTCCTTCCGCAGGAATTACGATGACGATGGCGATGATCTCCGCGATCAGCGGAAAACCGGCGCGCGCCGATGTTGCGATGACCGGAGAGATCACATTGCGCGGGGAAGTACTTGCCATCGGCGGATTGAATGAAAAATTACTCGCTGCAAAGCGAGCGGGAATAAAAACAGTATTGATACCAAAAGAGAATGTGAAAGATCTCACAGAAATTCAGGAAAGTGTAAAAAAAGGATTGAAGATCGTTCCGGTAGAAAAAGTGGAACATGCGTTGCCGTTCGTTTTTGGGAAAAAATAAATAAGTGTTATGCCATGACAGCGACTGAATTCGATACAACCATGATTCAGAAAAACAGATCTTTGTTTTGGGATGTTGACATTGAAACAATCGATATAGAAAAAAATGCTAATTTTATTATCGAAAGATTTCTTGAATATGGAACACTTGAAGGTGTGTCATGGTTGAGAACGTTTTACGGCGATGCCAGGATTCGTCAGTTCCTGTTGACCAAACGCTTTCGTATCCGTTCAAAAAAGACACTTAATTATTGGCGATTAATGTTGAATATTTCATCTGAAGAATGGAACAAACCGTACTCACGAATTCCCAGCAAGGACTCTTAAATACTCTGGGTGCAAGCGGTATTGTGTCGGGTTTTTATCTTGCCGGCGGCACTGCGCTTGCAATGCAATTGCACCACAGGTCTTCGGAGGATTTTGATTTCTTTTGCCTTCAAGATTTTGATGTCACGGCGCTTCAACAAGGATTGTTGAAGTTACAATTTTCTGAATTGGTATTAGCGGAACGTGGGACGGTGTACGTACGGATTAATAAGGTGAGTGTTAGCTGTATTCAGTATCCCTATGCTTTGCTCAAGCCGCTTGCAAAATATGGAGAAGGTATCTACCTTGCAAGTGTCGAAGATATTGCCGCAATGAAACTTTCGACAATCGCAGCTCGTGGTGCAAAAAGAGATTTTGTCGATTTATTTGCGATCTGCAAAGAGTGCTTTTCGTTGGATATCGTATTTGAATTCTATCTTCGGCGTTTTCAGTCGTCGGCGTCAGATCGGTATCATTTACTACGAAGTGTAACGTACTTTGACGATGCAGAAGATGAGCCGAT
>JACPGG010000045.1 GCA_016182545.1 Ignavibacteriales bacterium | reverse complement strand
CGATGATCGTCAAGCAGATCGTCGTTTTTCCCGACGATTCCGGTCCGTAAATTTCGATGACACGTCCTCGGGGAACTCCGCCGATGCCGAGCGCGGCATCGAGAGAGATCGATCCTGTAGAAACCGCGTCGATCTTCATGATCGGTCCATCGGTCAACTTCATGATGGAACCTTTGCCGTGTTGTTTTTCAATCTGTTCAATAGCGATCTTCAACGCTTGAACTTTTGCGTCTTTTTCGTCAGCCATGGTGCTCCTTACTTCAATGGAATTGTGAAAAGGGTAGTGTATGTTGAACCTGTGCTGGCGAGCCGGCTCATTATGATCCGGATCTCGCTGCACATGAATTCAATCGGATGAAAAGTAACTGTTTCAAGATTCTGAATCAAGGCGGAAGAAATTTTTCCTTTTGCTCTCCCAACGGTGATGTGGGGATGGAAGGGTTTCGTATCAGGACTATGTACAAGTGCGTTGGCAGACTTTCGTATAGTTTCTAAAACTTCTATCAATTGAGGATTTTCGGCGGGTTCAGACCCTATCCAAAATACTTTTGGAGAATGTTTTGTAGGGAATGAACCGCACCGGGTGAGGATAACGGTGAATTTTGATGCTGAAATTTGCGACTGCATATCATCATGTAATCGATCCAACCATTCCTCTGTTTTGTTCCCAAGGAACTCCATTGTGATATGAAATTTGTCTTCACTCTCCCATTTTGCGTGTGGGGCGAATGGTTTCATTTTGGACTGGATGAAGATCAAACGTTCGTGGATTTCTTTAGGTGGGAAAATTCCAATGAAAGAACGATGAAGTACCTCTGCCATAATGCTATTCGATTTTCAATAATTTTCTTCGAAGTAATTCCAGCGGATGTAACATAAACCGACAGGTTTCTCCAATGATCCGCCGGTCGGTCCTGCAATACCGGTGCATGAAATCGCAATGTCGGTCTTTGAAACGCCGCGGGCGCCTCGGGCCATTGCTTCCGCAACTTCCTTGCTGACCGCGCCTTGTTGCACGATCAATTGCATCGGAATACCGAGTTCATCAACTTTAGATTGATTGCTGTAGGTGATGAATCCTCTCAAAAAATAATCGGACGAACCGGGAACATTTGTGATCCTGTTCGCGATGAGTCCGCCGGTACAAGATTCCGCTGTCGCCACGGTCAATCGTTTTTCGCGCAATAGAATTCCGATAACATCTTCAAGTTCTTTTTCATCGGAAGAGTAAATATATTTTTCCGCTTTTGTCCTGAGAACTTTCTCAATAGCGGAAATCTTTCGCTCAACATTCTCTGCATTATAATCTTTAACTGTGATCCTCAATTTCGTCCCTATCGGATTAGGAAGGAAAGCGAGCGTTGCTTTTCCGTCAGTCCCTGTGATCGAGTCGATATCGCCGATCTCATGCGCAAGCATTGATTCACCAATGCCGGTTGTTTTCAATGTACGATGCCGTACAATCAACCCGTCTGATTTATTCTTGAAGAAGGGGATGATCCACTCTTCGATCATTGCTTTCATTTCAAACGGAACGCCGGGCATGACAAAGAAATACTTTGCATCATTTTCGAACATCATTCCCGGTGCAGTCCCGTTGGTATTGGGAATGACAGTGCAGGTTCTCGGGACCAATGCCTGATCGATATTCGATTGGATGAGAGAGATATTTCTTTTTTGGGCTAGTGCTTTAATATCCGAGAGAACTTGCTCGTTCATGATCAGATCGGTCTGAAAGAATTCAGCGACTATTTTTTTTGTGATGTCATCATGTGTGGGACCCAAACCTCCGGTCACGCACACAACATCATGCAGAGCATACGCATCAACGAAAGATTTTTTTATTTGTTCGGCATCGTCGCCGACAGTGGTCATGCGGTCGGTGAAGACGCCGACGGTATTCAATTGTTCAGCGATGAATGCTTGGTTAGTGTTAATGACCTGTCCGATGAGAAGTTCATCGCCGATGGTAATGATCTCGCATGTCATATCCTAAAACCAGCGGATTGCGATTTGAAGTATAATATTCGTGTAAATTCCTGCAATGACATCATCCATCATAATATTCCATCCCCCTTTTTGCCTGTCGAATAACTGTGCAGGATAGGGCTTGAGAATATCGAGAACTCGAAAGATCAAGAATGCAATACCAAGATACAACGGGGAGGGAGCCACAAACCATACGCTCAGCCACATTCCGGCGATCTCGTCAACTGTCACGACGCTCGGATCTTGACCGTAGGATTTTTCCATCTCCTCTGCGGCTTTACCGCCCGCCAAAAATAGAATGATCGTTGAAGGTATGAGAACAACCGGTGTGTGAAAGTCCGGAATCAAAAAGAAAAGGAGTGCAACAGCCGAAGCGACCGTACCTGTGGCAAACGGTGCATAGCCGGTAAAGAATCCGGATCCGATAAATTTTGTAAAAAATCCCGGATGATGTTTTTCAGTCTGTACTGCGTTCGGTGTCTGTTCCATGTGTGCTCACAGAAAAAAGTTCTTTTAAGATGTTCCAATTGACTACGAAGTAATATATTCCCGTTCCCGCTGTCATTAACGTCACGATGATCATCATGAAGGACATGATGGAAGGTGTTGCCACGACATCGAACACGCCTGCCAACTGAGCCGTAAGATTTTCATCGGCGAGAACGATGTAACGAATGAGAAAAAGATAGATAACGATCAATTGTGCAAATGTCTTTGTCTTTGCAAAATGACTCGTATTGATAGGTTTGTTCTTGTATTCAGCATAGGTCCGCAATATCGTGATAAGAAAATCTCTGATCACGATGACTCCAACCATCCAGGCAGAAGCATATCCGATGATGACAAATGAAACGAACGCTGCAGATGTCAGAACTTTATCCGCTAACGGGTCAAGAAATTTCCCCCATCGTGTAATATAACCCCATCGGCGTGCAACGTATCCGTCATACCAATCAGTAATCGCGGCGACGATGAATATTCCGAGTGCAATCTGCTTATCCACAGGATTTGGAGAAAACAGGAAATAGACGAACACCGGCGTCAGAATGATGCGCAAGAGAGTCAGTTGATTGGGGGGAGAAATCGGTATTGGAAACATAGTATGCGACAAAATACTTTTTTTTCAGACAGCAATCAATGATCGGCATGGAGGACAGTTGTTTTTTCATTTAGAATCCTTATTTTACATAACATAAAAAAGAAGGGCTAATAGGAATGAAAACATATCTTGCCATTATGGTGTTTATTACACGTTCGTTGCTTTTTGGACAAACAGCAACTCATGTGATGATCAGTGAAGTGTCGCCGATGAAAGGTGGCTCAACAGCATTTGATACGGGAGAATTCTTAGAACTCTACAACCCCTTGCCAACTGACATTATATTTGGCGCTAATGTCCAGATTGTTTCCGGAAATACTTCCGGCACGAATGCTGCGGAATGGCAGGTATCTCTTTCAGGTAAGACAATCAAAGCATATGGTTTTTTGTTGATTGCAGATGCCGGTGTTGCCGGACGCGATGTTAATTTCCCTGCAAGCAAACATCTTGCTAATTCAGGAATCCGTTCATGCGTGCAATTGCGCGACGGCGCCACCGTGACCGACGCTTTTGCATGGGATGCTTCAACGAGTCTCTTGGGTGAAGGGGCAAGATTTACTCCGTCAGGTACAACTTCCGATGGTAAGTCGTTCGAACGAAAAAGTTCGTCCACTGCTACAGCACCTGACGCCCTTGGTAATGCGTGGGACACGAACGATAACACATCGGATTTTTTTCAGAACACGTCCGGTGCCTCAAATCCTCAAAATTCATCCAGCCCAATCGAAGTTCATAGTTTTTCGACCGGCGGAGACGGCAGCGGCTCTGCAACGATCGCTCCGAGTTCATTTCAAAGGAGTGAGGTAAAGAATTTTTCGATTACACTTGTTGGAACAGATACAACCAAACTCGATAGTGTCATACTCATTATTCCTAAGGGATGGGTGTGGGGTGGAACAGTAGGGAACCTTTCACTGAGCGGAACCGGATTTGCTACAACAGCAATCACGATACTTGGTGACACCATTTTTCTTGGAAAATCCTCTATATCAAATACCGACAGCGGATTCGTTACAATACAAAATCTGCAAGCACCGGATACAGCCGGTACTTTCGAATTTATCATAAAAACCGCGATCAAAAACGGAACTCCCAAAAAAATCAGTTCCCCTCTTTTTATTTCAGTTACGCGGATCACCCCAATCGTAGAGATCCATATCAACAATTCACAGGGAGTTCCTACTGCGCCGTATCAAATAGGTGCTGTTGTAACCATTACAGGAGTCATCACGGCTGATTTGACCCCGACTCGAACCGATATTTATATCCAGGATGAAACTGGAGGGGTGAATATATTCAAATCGACCAGGTCGTTCAATTATGAGGTTGGCGATAGTGTGACTGTCACAGGCTCAATTCTGCAATTTCGCGGATTGACAGAGATCGCACCGGATACAACAAAGTACATTCTGCATAAAAAAGGAGCGCAAGTACCGGAACCTCTTTTGATCACCGCGGCAGAAGTGAATGCGACATTCAATACGGATGACTTTACGGAACCGAACGAGAGCCGGTTTGTTCGTATAAACAATGTTACGTACAACGAGGCGGCATCCACAATCACTGATGCTACGGGTACAACCGGGACATTTATTCCCAATCCGCCATTCAACCCTCCGACAGGGACGTTCGACCTGATCGGAATCTTAAAACAATTTAAACCGGGTACACCTGCGCCTCCGGCGCCATATCTTGCAGATTACGAGATCGTTCCCCGCACACAAGCGGATATTATTCTCTATGCCGGACCGATCATTACTACACCGGTGCGGGAAAGAGATATTAAATCGAACGAAATAACTATTGCGTGGAAAACCTCAGACGCGTCGTCCAGCGTTGTTCGTTATGGAATAACTCCAACATTGACAGACTCTGTAGTCAATGGTGCACTAGTAACAGACCATGCCGTGAAGTTGACTGGCTTGCTCCCTTCCACCATCTATTATTACCAGATCAGTTCAACAGACGGAAGCGGCACAACGACCTCCGGCACAAATTATTTTATTTCGGGCTCGACATCGACAGGGACGATCAATGTGTATTTCAGCAGATCAACGAATGTTACAGTGGCGCAAACTGAAACTGCAAAAACACAGAACCTTTCAACGGTGTTAATCAATCGAATCAACGCAGCACAACATTCCATTGATTTTTGTACTTACAGTCTCAGCGGAACAGTCGGCGCGAATGTTGCAACGGCACTGATAGCGGCAAAAAATAGGGGAGTAAAAATCCGTGTTATCGGCGAAAAAGATAATCAAGGGACAGCACCGTGGTCAACATTGAAGAACAACGGCATCACTGTTATTGATGATGGGTATGATGCCACCAATGCCGGGAACGGTTTAATGCATAATAAATTTTTTGTTTTTGACTATCGCGATAAATCGTCGTCAACCGATGATTGGGTCATCATGGGCTCGTGGAATGCGACCGATCCGGGAACGGACAACGACGCACAGAATATCCTGGAAATTCAAGACCAATCGCTTGCAACGGCTTACACAATGGAATTTAACGAGATGTGGGGGAGCAGCACCGACAGTCCGAATCAAACCGCATCGCGGTTTGGGTCCCGGAAAAGTGATAACACGCCGCATAGATTTGTCATCGGCGGAATTCCCATAGAATCATACTTCAGTCCGTCTGATAAGGTCACTGCACGCATCAACGAAGCACTGAATACGACGACGACTGCAGTGAATGTTGCAATGCTCTCGTTCACGCGTGATGAACTTGGACAGACGCTTGTGGCAAAAAAGGCAGCCGGGAAAAAAATCCATGTTTTGATGGATAATAACACAGACAGCGGAAATGAATTCAATTTCCTCCAAACCGGCGGCGTCGACGTGCGTCTGCCCGGTGCCGCACTACCCGGATTGCTTCATCACAAATACGCAATTATTGACGCTGAAAATCCTTCGGCACCCGATCAAACGGTCGTTACGGGTTCGCATAACTGGAGCAGTTCCGCAGAGTCATCTAATAATGAAAATACTCTCATCATTCACAGCAAGCGGATTGCAAATCTTTTTCTGCAAGAATTTAAAGCACGATATTTGGAAGCGGGCGGGACAGATTCGATTCTTGTTTCTGTGAAGAGAGACAACGAAGCGGTTCCTTTACAATTTGCACTTCACCAGAATTACCCCAATCCGTTCAATCCGACTACGAACATTACTTTTTCAGTTGCAGAACGGTCTTGTTCTGGGGCGTGAAATGGCAACTCTGGTCCACGAACAATTGAACCAAGGAAATTATTCTCTGCAATTGAATGCGTCTGCGCTTGCCAGCGGCGTTTATTTCTATCGGTTAGATGCGGGGAACTTCGTGCAAACGAAAAAACTTCTTTTGCAGAAATAAAAATTATCGTACAATTGAACTCAGGGGACTTACATGACAATGTAAGCCCCCTTTCTTTTTACTTTTTTTGGAGAACTATGAATCGTTCATTTTTTGCTGCCTTCTTTCTCATCCAGTTGGGCATAGCGGGATATTCGACGCCGAATACAGGCGTAAAGTGGAATTTCGACTCACTTGTCGTTCACTCGGGAGGTGTTGTCACGGGAAATTTCCCCACATACATCGTCAATGATACACTATTCATTTCGGTAAACGATCTTTTAGATGTGAGGAAAGGTTCGATCATAAAGATCAGTTATCGGAAAGGAATAACGATCCGCGGCAGTTTTCTCGCGCTCGGATCGCATGATTCGTTGATCACTTTCACAGTAAATGATTCCACATGGCAGGAATTGCGCTTTGAGGATTCCGCAGTCGATTCTCTTTGCAAATTGGAATATTGCATTATCGAGTATGCCCGCCTCGGATTGAATTTCGTCAGCGCAAGCCCGACCGTCCAGTATTCCACTATTAAAAATACCGGATTAATCTCCGGGTCACTTGCCGGTTCGGGCAATTACGGCATACAATGTTTCAATTCAACGGCTGTCATCCGGTACGACAGTATCTATAACAATGCCCAATATGGTATCAATATCAATTCAAACGCCAGCCCAACAATTGAGCATTGCGTTATCTTCAATAATAATCTGCAGGGAACTGCATTTAAAAATCAGATCAGTGTCGGACCGCAAGGAATAAATTCGCCGTTGATTCGTCACAATGAAATTTATCATGACACTGTGAATATCCGTGCGGGGGCGATCAGCATCAGTGCATTCTTTACCGGATCGGGATCTAATGCGATCATCGAAAATAACTATCTCCACAACAACGCATATGGTGTTGCCATGCTGAGTCAGGGTTCCAGTTCAGTCGCTGCTGAAATCCGTAATAACAAAATTGTCAACAACACGTATTTCGATCCGTACGCAGGGGGGAGCGGCATCAACTGTTTCACGTTGTCGCCGTCGGTCAATACAACTGTGATAGTAGGGAATTTAATTCAGGGAAACTCGTGGGGAGTAACGATTCAGGGAATTGCGTCACCGAATCTCGGCGATCTTTCCAACGCAGATACAACAGATGACGGGGGGAATGTTTTTCTCAACAATAAAAATCGTGACACGGTGTTCGCTCTCTATAACAATACGAATGTCCTTATCAAAGCGCAGAATAACTATTGGGGATCTTCCAATACCGATTCGGTTGCGCTTGTTATTTTCGACAGCTCCGATGTCGGAACACTGGGACGAGTGCTGTATGCACCGTTTTTAACACACAGCCCGATCTCATCGGTTGCACAAACAGAGGTTGCGCCGCGGACATTTTCGCTGGAACAGAATTATCCCAATCCGTTCAATCCCGCTACAACGATCAAATTCAGGATTCGTAAATCCGATTTCGTATCATTGACCGTGTCCGATCTGCTTGGAAGAGAAGTGACTCGGCTGATACACAATGATCTGAGCGAAGGGGAACACTCTGTTGTGTGGAATGCAGAAGGGATTTCAGCAGGAATTTATTTCTACTCATTGAGAATTGGTCAGACGAGTCAGACCAAAAAAATGGTGTTGTTGAAATAAGCGGTGCAATTTCCCCCTATAAACTCCCGAAGTCAACGAGACTCCGGGAGTTGTTTGACATCTTGCTTTTCAGAGACCGCCTCGCTATTTTCATGGTATGACAGCGGAACCGGATGCTCTCCAGAACTGAAATACGGCACATCTTCAACACCTCGAAAAATTTCAACGAACTTTTTGATGCGTTCGACGAAGCGATTCTGCAGGGGATCGATGATGTTGAATTGTACAGGATCCTGTTCTGGAACGATTCTCTCGGTTCGGACGAGCTGATCCTGTTCGGCGAGAAACTCGCACGCGAGTTCCGCCACATTGCGTACGATGTGTACATGTGGCTGGCAAATATCTTCGAAGTGCTGTTCGGGAAAAAAGATAATTTCGAAATGGCTTTGACCTACTACCAGAAAGCCGCCGCGATCAAACCCGATGAACCCGATCCGTATCTTGATGCATGCGATTGTTATAATCCCGACCTTGACATTCCGCCGGCAAAAAATCTTATTGAATTTTTGAAGATCGGTTTGGAATTCGTCCACAATAAAAAATCGATCTGCCTTCGCCTTGCCGTTCTCTATCAATCGATCGGAGAAAAAGACCTCGCTGAATACTACCGCGTGAAAGGGGATGAATCAGGGGAGAGCCCGATTCGATGAAACAATGGAAAGGGTATCTTGCGATCTCCGCCGCTGCATTGTTGTGGGGAGTGGCGGCGACCGTTGCAAAGTTCTTCTTCAATAAAAATTATGACCCGCTCATCCTCGTACAAATGAGAGTTACGATCTCATTCGCAGTTCTTTTTCTCTTCTTCCTCGTTACAAACCGATCACTCTTAAAATTCAAACTGAAAGACATCCCCCTCTTCCTGACCGCAGGAATTCTCGGTGTTGCCGGTTCCAATTATTTCTATTACGCGGCGATCAAGGAAACGAATGTCTCCACATCGATTTTGGTGCAATACACCGCGCCGATCATGGTGATGGTATATGTTACTGTGATCCAAAAAGAGAAACTGACAATGCCGAAATTATCAGCGCTGATTCTTTCGGTTGCGGGGATTTTTCTTGCCATCGGCGCGTACGATCCTTCAGTGTTACGGGGAACAGAATATGGAATTGGTTTGGCGCTACTGGCGGCAGTCTCGTTTTCGATATTCAACATCAGTGGAAAAAAGTTGACCCAGCGGTACACGGTATGGACCGGTTTGGTGTACCTGTTCGGCGCGGCGACATTGTTCTGGAGCTTCATCAACACTCCCGGAGATGTGATTCGGGCAGATTATTCAATTGATGATTGGAAGGTATTTACAACAATCGCATTGATCTCGATCCTGATTCCGTATTCGTTGTATTATTATGGATTGCATCATATCCAATCCAGCAAGGCAATCATCACAAGCACCCTGGAACCTGTCGTTGCAATAGTCTCGGAATGGCTGTTTTTGGGAGGGTCGATGGGGCTTTTGCAATTAGTCGGTGCTATACTCGTGATCGGTGCGATTCTTCTGTTGCAGCGTACATCATCAGACAACGAACCGATCGTGGTGCAGGAATGAAGTTAGAACGTCGCAAAAATAAAATAGTGAAAGTACTTGCTCAGCGCCAACCCGACCTGACGCTGGTGATGGAAAACATCCACGATCCGCACAATGTGAGCGCGATGCTCCGTTCAGCGGATGCGGTCGGTATCCATGAAGTGAACCTTGTCTACACGAAAGAAAAATTTCCGCGTATCGGAAGCAAGAGCTCATCGAGTGCGAATAAATGGATTCAGAGAAGAAAATTCTCTTCTGTCCAAGAATGTTACGATACACTCCGTAACGAGGGATTTCAAATTCTTGCAACACGCCTCGATGATTCAGCCAGACAGTTGTACGATTTCGATCTTACGAAGCCGACCGCGTTCGTCTTCGGCAATGAACATGCGGGGGTCAGTGATGACGCGGCGCGATTAGCAGATGCAACGTTGTATATACCGATGATGGGAATGATCCAGAGCTTGAATGTGTCGGTCGCATGTGCCGTCACGATCTATGAAGCGTTACGCCAGCGTATACAAAAGAATATGTATGAAGATTCCCGATTTGAAAAGAGTCGAATGGAAGAGCTGATTCACGAGTGGTTGAGAAAATGAGGTTGGACGGAGAGCACAACCATTGTGTTCTGGACGATCAACGCAAGAAAGACAAGCAGGGGCCAACCGACAACGATCCACATCCAGCCTAAGGTTATTGCCACGAACAAGAGTGCCGCAGAGATTGCAAGCGCGGGGACCAAATCCTTCCAGTGTTCCTTTACGATCGTTCCGATGACGGAGAGATTGAAGCATATTGAGAACCGTTGTTCTCGGGCATACGCAAGCAAAATGACCGGATGCAATGTAGTGTGTAATATAAAAAATAAAACCGCAGTCTGAACAGAAATTACGGAGATGCCGGTAAGCGTCAACAACAATGTTGCGGCGGCATAATAGAAAATCAATGCGAGCGATACTTTCCATCCCGTTTTGAAGATGGATTTTGAATTTCTCCAGTACGGAAGTTCTTTCGAATTCCGCATGACCGATTTCATGAATTCGACAATGAACCCGTTGATCATTACGATCGGTACGACAGTGACAACGATGGAGATGTAAAAACCTCCGATCAGGATCTTGTTGAACCAATCGTCGTTAGAAAAAATGAGAGCGATCGCGGCGGTCAATTTTTTCATTTACTTCGGAATACGCCGTCCATATTGATTGGAATGTGCTTTGCGTTCAAGGTAGTTGTACGTCTCACGGGAAATTGATTCGATGATCTTCGATCCGTCGCTTTCATTCAAAAGCATCTTTGTCATCACGCAGATAATGTAAGGATTCCCCTCCAGAAAAACGATCCCGGCATCGACACGAACTCCCTCAACATCTCCCGCTTTATTTGCGATCTCAACATCGGCGGGCATCCCATCCTTTATGGATCCTCCTTTTCCCATCTTCATGATTGCCAGCACATCGTCGCACGATTGTTTGTTGACGAGCGTGCCGGCGTATAATTTTTCGAGGATCGTGAGAACATCCTTTGGTGTGCTGATATTTTCGCGCCCCTCTTTTGCTGCCTGATAATCCATCATTACGCGCTGCAACTTCGTATTCGGCGCTCCATTTTTAACGAGCGATTCATTCACGTTCTTCATTCCGACCAGATCGATGAGCAGATTGGTTGCCGAATTATCGCTCAGATTGATCATCAATATACAGTAATCCCGAATGGACATTGAGACCGACTTTTCACCAAGCATTGAGAGGATTCCGCTTCCGCCAACCCGCATCGGTGTTGGAAATTGTTTGATGTCGGAGAGTTTGAATTTTCCTTCCGCCGCCTGCCTGTACACTTCTGCGAGGATATGGATTTTGATCGAACTTGCCTGCGGGAAGATCTCATTTTCGTTGATGAGAACCTGCTCTCCCGATTTCAAATCTTTGATCGCAACACCAACCACAGCGTCGGAATTATCAACGATCTCTTTCAGGTTGTGAAGAAATTTATCTTTCAACAGATCCGTTTGAGAAAGGGAGAGTTGAACGATGCAAAGAGCATAAAAAAATATTTTCATTGTTTCTCCGTTTTGAGATGTCAAAATACTAACGAAAGTGAGATGGAAAAGCAAGGTGAGGAATCGCTTGAAACCGTCACTTAAGTAATACCATTTTCTTTGTATCAACGAATGTTCCGCATTGAAATTGATAGAAGTAAATTCCGCTGGGGAATTCGTCCGCATGCCACGTTGCAGTGTACGTACCCTGAGCGACTTTTCCATTCAAAATTGTTTTTACTTCACGGCCAAGCATATCAAAGATCCTTAGCATCGCAAAGCCTGTCATGGGAACCGAGTAGGAAATAGTTGTTGAAGGGTTAAACGGATTGGGATAATTCTGATCGAGTGAAAATTTTATCTCAGTAGACCGGCTTTGCATTTTAACGCTCATTGGTTTGTGTAAACTGTAATTCCACTCTGTATAAATCCAGGGAGTTTCACTCCCAAATTGTTCTCGAGCCGTGTGGAAGCCTGAAGAATCGTTTACCAAAATAAAATGATGTCGAAAGGAATTGAAAATATCCTTTCCCCCTTCGTTGTCATAGCCTCGTATGGAAAACTTAAAAAACTTTTGTCGCGTTAGACCGGTACCAATCGAATCTTTGTACAGCCTAAATTGTTGAGTGTAAATATGATCCAAAGGAATTGAATCTCCATGGGTTCCATCGTCAAACATTTTCCGCAGGGTATCTGAGTACAATTGATTACCCCATTCAATCCAGTCTCTATTATCGATTTGATACCCTGTATTGACACTCACTCCCCAATGGTATATACTATCCTTATTTGTAATACTAAACTTTTGACCTGAATCGAAAAGCGTGTCTCCTTTTGCAAGTTGATAGTATGCCGGACGAAGATCACACGATAGCGTTAACACAACGTCTCTCTGGGGTTTCAGTGTAACAAACCAACGTGGAATATTGGTCTGATATGTAAGTCGTGTTGAGGTATCAGTCCGTTGGAAAAACTGGTTTGTTCCTTTCCGATTGTAGATCTGGGACCGCCATTGATGCTCCAAAGAATCTAGCCCGCCGAGCGTTATTAGGTTGTACGTTTCATCAAACTCGATTCCATTTTTCAGAATGACATACCTGTAATATAATTTACCTGAATCTGTTGCCATATTGTGTACGTCGGAAAGCCCGGGCATTGATAGGAAGAAGGAATCGAGGAATGTATATAAATTGTTCGTTGCAGGCATCGGTTTCATTATGCGTTTACGCAAATTATTACCAAAACTGTCTGAGTAGTATCTGATCGCGATTGAATCATCATCGTCGAAAACTCTCATACGCTTTCCTTCGGACAAATCGACTACGAATTGGACTGCGAAAATCAATTGTCTTACAATCGGTCTGGGACACTCGCTGTCTCCCCAATATTTCCATGCAAGAGTCGAGTCGTTCATTACATTATTGTATTTAAAAATTCGGGGTGGATTATTTCCACCATCAGGATCGATATCGGGATAACCACATGTGCGTGAAATGCCATCTTCCCAGCGCAGAGGATTGGCAGTTGGCACATCTCCTGCATTATGGATAACATATCTGAAATAAATAATTGAATCAGTAAGAGTCCTCGGGAGCCGTATAACACCACTCCAAAAATGTTCACCGTTGTACTCTCTGCTCATGGGATTTACATGTTGAGGTTCTTTTTTAAGAAAGTAAGTTCCTCCCCAAATGAACGGTGGGAAATTACCTCGCACGCCTACCCTCATGGTATTCGTATCGAAATCCTCCTGACGCTCCATGTTCACTCTGAAAAGGATCTCGATCGAATCCGGTTCATCGAAATATGGCTTCCAATATTGAATTGAATCCTGTACCGTACCAAAAACAAATTGAACCGGAAGGGTGGAATCGGTTGTTCCAGTGATTAACATCCTCTCAGGTGCTCCTTCCACTCCTGAAAACTTATTCCTCCCGCCATTGACAAAAAATTTATAATGAATAGTGTCGTTTTGGGAAAACCGTACAGTAGCTTTCCAATAATCACCGTTAATTCGGATTGCAAAAACCGGAGAGGTGCTGTCCCAATTCAACGGTGGCGTATCACCCCGCAATTGAACGAACGCCAAACTGCGAATTGTATCAGGAACAGTCGCCGTATTCACAAGAAATGTTACGGAGATGGAATCTTGTGCAACAGAGAATAGAGGAAAGAATATGATGAACAGTCGCATCATTGATTTGAAGTTGGCTAAATTGCTATGGAGCCACTAGTGTAAGTTACGATGTTATTGTCCCTATTTCAACAATAGTAATTTTTTGGTTCCCGTAAACTTATCCGTGCGCAAAGTATAGAAGTACATCCCACTCGGAACATGCGAAGCATTCCATCGAACCGAGTGTGTACCTGCCGATATTTCGCTGCTCATTAATTCTGCGATCTCTTTCCCGAGCAGATCGAACACTTTCAGAGAAACTAATCCGGATTTCGGAAGAGAGAACCGGATGGTGGTCGACGGATTAAATGGATTGGGAAAATTCTGTTCCAGAACAAATTGTGACGGCGTCACCTCTACATTTTGTTGAACGGAAGTTGGCAGCAAATTCTTGTAGAAAGAAAAATTTCCGCTGTACTCGCCAATGATCAGATCCAGTTTTCCGTCGCCGTCAAGATCGGCGAATGCCGGAGACGAATTCTGCGGAACCTCGATACCGCTCACTATATCGTTGTTCAATTGCCAGGCAGGAGAAGTGGAGGTTCCTGTATTCTCATAGAATACGAGTTCACCGCCGATCTTACCGAATGTAAGATCATAATCTCCATCTTTATCGATGTCAGCAAAACAAGGATACGCATAACTCGGAACTGTTACCCCTGAAATGAAAGAGTTATCGGCTGCAAAAACATTGGAGCCGTTGTTCTTATAGAATTTTGCTTCTGCAGATACTTCTCCGCACACCAGCATGTCCAGCGATCCGTCATTATTGATGTCGGCAAATGAAGGAGCGCTTTGCCAGCCGACATCGATTCCGGAAAAGATCGTCGTGTTCTGTGCGAATGTGCCGCTGTTATTGATGTAGCAAAGAATTGTTCCGTTCAAATTTCCTGCAACGATGTCAAAGTCACCGTCGTTATCGAGATCGACAAACCGAGGAGAACTGTATGAACCGACATCAATGATTGTGAACGAAGCGGTAGTTTTTTTGAAATCGGGATGAGCGGAATTGCCGTCATTACGGAAATACTGAAGTCCGCCGAGCCAATCACCGCTGAGCAGATCGAGATCTCCGTCCTTATCAAAATCAGCAAATGACGTTGTCGATGCGCCGCCGTCAATGCGGATCATCTGGAAGTATGAAGTGTTGCGCAGTAAGACCGGCGATGCCGGTGTGCCTGTGTTTTGATAGAAATACATCGAGCCGTCCGATGTTCCGTAGATCAAATCGTTGTCGTTGTCGCCGTCGAGATCACATACTGCAGGATTTTTCCAATAGGTGGTCGTTTCAAGCGGGGAAACGAGTGACGGGGTTGAAGTCCATGTTGGCGCTTGTGCAGTTCCGGTATTTCTGTAATAGAGCATCGTCTGCAGATCGCGACCCAGCATCAGGTCAAGATCTCCGTCATTATCCATCTCCTTGAGGTACGGATATGAGTTCAATCCGACATCGGGAATGCCCGCAACGAGCGAATTGTCGATGACAAAACTGGGTGCCGATGGAGTTCCGTTATTTCTGTATGCGATTGTGACACCCGCCGGAATTATTTCGCCGAAGAACGATTCACCGATCCCAATCAAAAGATCGAGATCACCGTCGTTATCCAGATCGCCGAATGCCGGTTTTGCATCCGTACCGATTGTATCATTGATCGCATCGAAGAGTACCGTATCCTGCAGCCATTGCGCATGAAGGGAATCGCCGACATTTTTGTAGAAGAGGATTCCGTTGAATCCGCCGATCACCAGATCGAAATCATTGTCGCTGTCGAGATCCGCAAGAGCGGGATAATCTGCATTCGTGAATTGATACCCTTGAGCATATATCGACTGAAGTAATGAAGTATCTCTTCGGAATACCGCAACGGTCGATGTCCCGGTATTTTTGAAAAATGCAACGCGGTCGTCGCCGAGAGTACCGACGAAGAGATCGAAATCTCCGTCATTATCAATGTCGCAAAAATCCGGTGCGGAAAAACTTTGGACCGTCACTCCGAACGGACTGAATACGGAATCGATCTTTATCCAAAATTGTGCATGAAGTGCCGTCGAAAGGAGTGTTACAGCTAAAAATATTTTTTTCATTTTTATTTGTAAGATAGTGAGTGAGTGATGAATATACAAACGACCCGGTGGTCCGGAAAGCGCTCCTTCATTGCTAATAACCTCCGTTTTTTCTATCTTCATAACGGACGATGAAACAGACGAACGGACCGACGATACCGCTGCAGAAACTTCTCATACTCCATTCGGATTATGTGAACGACCTTCAAAGACGTTCTCCGGAAACACGGGGAACGTACGAGCGCACGTTACGCGAATTTATGCGGTGGGTGAGGAACGAGCCTGATATGGGATATTCCGTAAAAGATGTTGAACGGTATAAAAAATATCTCCTCACCAAAAGGAAGCTATCGCCAGTATCGGTTACGATGTATCTCTCATCCGTGCGAAAGTTCTTTGATTATTTGATGAAGAGGGGAGCACTGACCGAGAATGCTTCGCGGAAAGTGAAAGGGGGCGCACCGCCTACACGTCACACCAGAAAGAGCATCTCCGTTGTTGAAGTGCAGCAATTGATTCAAGCGATCGACCGGAATGACGAAATTGGTTTCAGAGATTTTTCGATCGTAAAGTTGATGGTCGGATGCGGCGTGTCGGAAATTGAACTTGTCCGTGCCGATGTCGGGGATGTGAAACGGAAAAAGGAGGGGATGATCGTCGCGCTTCAGGCGAAAGGGATGAAATCAAAAGAGATGATCGTCTCGCTGCCGAAAGATGTTTCCGATGCATTGAAGGGGTATCTGGCGTACAGAACGAACGCCGGCGAGACCGATCCATTGTTCATGAGCGCCGGTAACCGCACGCGCGGTCAGAGGATGACATCACGCGGCATTCGGGAACGGATAAATTTTTATCTGACCAAGGCGGGGATAAAAAACGGCGAGGTCCGGAAGATCACCCCTCTTTCATTGCGGAATGCCGCAATAAAATTGATGATCGCTCAAGGTGCAAATATGGAAGAGATTAAAAAGCGGTTCAGGATCGTAAAAGACTCTACCGTGAAGTTATATCAAACAATGAATTAACAGTCGCGAATCAAAACATGGGTTATAATTTTACTGACATAGAACAAAAGTGGCAAGAGTATTGGGAGAGAAATAAGACCAACAAAACGGTCGAAGATCCTTCCAGAAAAAAACTATACATCCTCGATATGTTCCCGTATCCCAGCGGAGCCGGATTGCATGTCGGTCATCCGGAAGGATATACGGCGACCGATATTTTCACGCGCTTTCAACGATTGAACGGAGTGAATGTCCTCCATCCGATCGGATGGGATGCATTCGGACTGCCCGCCGAGCGGTACGCGATGCAGACCAACATCCATCCCTCAGTGACGACGGAAGAGAATATCAACACGTTCCGCCGGCAAATTAAAATGCTCGGGTTGAGTTACGATTGGGACCGCGAAGTCAACACGACCGATCCGGAGTATTACAGATGGACACAGTGGATTTTCCTGAAGATTTACAATTCATGGTTCGATTTCCGCGTGAACAAAGCGCGGCCGATTTCAGAACTGATCGCGGAGTTTGAGAAACAGGGTTGCTCTAAGATAGACTGTACATTGTATTGCGGTAACAATGATTGCTGCTTCAATGCAAACGGCTGGAGGATGATGAGCGAACTTGAGCAACAGAAAGTGCTGATAGATTTTCGACTTGTTTATATCGCTGAGATACCGGTGAACTGGTGTGAAGCATTGGGAACAGTTCTTGCAAATGAAGAGGTCGATGAATGGGTTGAGAAAGGGTACACCGTTGAACGGAAGCCGATGAGGCAATGGATGATGAGGATAACAGCGTACTCCGAACGGTTGCTGGAAGATGCAGCACAGCTGGATTGGCCCTCGTCGACCGTGGAAATGCAGAAAAATTGGATCGGGCGCTCAGAAGGGGCAGAGGTTGACTTTGCAATTGCGGGAAGTTCAGAGAAGATCCGCGTATTCACAACGCGCCCCGACACGATCTTTGGTGCGACCTACATGGTCCTCGCACCCGAACATCCGCTTGTCGATTCTGTAACGACGAATGCACAGAAGAAAGAAGTTGAAACATACAAAAAACAATCTATCCTTAAATCCGAACTCGACCGCGGAATGGATAAAGACAAAACCGGCGTCTTCACCGGCGGATTTGCCGTCAATCCAGCGACGGGAAAAGAAATTCCGATCTGGATCGCCGATTACGTCTTGATGGGATATGGCTTCGGTGCGATCATGGCTGTTCCCGCTCATGATGAACGGGATTGGGAGTTTGCGAAAAAATTCAACCTGCCGATCATCGAAGTGGTGAAGTCACCGCATGATGTAAATGAGAATTTCTATGTAGCAAAAGAAGAACCGTGCGTCAACTCCTCAAACAGCGAAGTGAGCATTAACGGTCTGTCGTACGCCGATGCGTTCACAAAAATAGTCGGGTGGTTTGAGTCAAAGGGGATCGGCAGAAAAAAGATCAATTATAAATTGCGCGATTGGTTGTTTTCGCGACAACGCTATTGGGGTGAACCAATTCCGATCATTCACTGGGAAGACGGCACCATGAGTTGCGTCGATGAGAAGGAGTTGCCACTCAAACTTCCGAACCTTGCCAAGTTTCAGCCAAGCGGCACCACAGAATCGCCGCTCGCTATTGCTGCCGATTGGGTCAATGTCGTTGAGCCGAAGTCAGGAAAGAAAGGGCGGCGCGAAACAAACACAATGCCGCAATGGGCTGGAAGCTGTTGGTACTATCTTCGGTATATCGATCCGAAGAACGATACGATCTTCTGTGATATAGAAAAACAAAAGTATTGGCTCCCGATCGATCTTTATATCGGCGGTGCTGAACATGCAGTGTTGCATTTAATGTACGCGCGGTTCTGGCACAAAGTATTGTACGATCTTGGCTATGTGACAACATCGGAACCGTTCATGAAACTTCGCCATCAGGGAACCATTCTCGGAGAAAATAACAAGAAGATGTCCAAATCTCTCGGCAATGTCGTTAATCCCGATGATGTGGTGAACGAATACGGCGCCGACGCGCTGCGATTGTTCGAAATGTTCATGGGTCCGTTGGAAGAAATGAAACCGTGGAGCACGAAAGGGGTTGAAGGGGTCTATCGGTTCCTGAATCGTGTCTGGAGATTGTATCTGACCGAAGACGAAAAGCTGAATCCGTTAATCACTGATGGTCAACCGACTCAGGACTTCCTTCGCGTCTATCATCAGACAGTGAAGAAGGTGACCGAAGATATTCCCGCACTCCGGTTCAACACCGCGATCGCCAAGATGATGATCTTTGTGAATGAAGCGAACAAACAGGAATCGCTTTCCAAGAGATTGATGGAACAATTCATCATCGTACTGTCGCCGTTTGCACCTCACCTTGCCGAAGAATTGTGGAGCCGGTTCGGACATACCGAATCGATCTTCAAATCGGCGTCGTGGCCCTCGTTCGACGAATCATTGACGATCATGAATACAGTGGAGGTGGTTGCGCAAGTGAACGGAAAGATCCGCGCAAAGTTCCTGGCACCGCTCGATACACCGGAAGTCACATTGAAGGATCTTGCGCTTGCTGAACCCAATATGAAGGTGCATCTGGACGGTAAACAGATCGTGAAGGAGATTATCGTGAAGAACAAATTGGTCAATCTGGTCGTCAAGTAATGAAAGACTTATGATCTCCGTTGCCATCATCACGAGAAATGACGAGTCGACTGTTGCCCGGTGCATTAAAAGTGTTCTGTGGGCAGATGAGATTGTGGTTGTTGATGCACAGAGCACCGACAAGACGAGAGAGATCGCGGCACAAGCGGGCGCGCGTGTCATTGAAAAAGAGTGGGAAGGCATTTTTATCCAGCAAGAATTTGCTCTCCTTCAAACGTTGTGCGAATGGGTGCTGGTGCTTGAGCCTAACGAGGAAGTTTCAAAGGAATTAAAATCGGAAATTCTTCATGCTACACAATCGAGAACCGGCGCAAATGGATATATGATCGCGAGGAAAAGTTTTTTCCTCGGACAATGGATCCGGTACGGCGGCTGGCAGCCCGAACATCAACTCCGACTGTTCAGAAAATCCAAAGTAAGGATGAATTATCTCCCCGGACATTCCGGATTTGAAACAGAAGGAGTGCCAGGGGTCATTCATTCATTGTTGATCAATCATGTCTGTACATCGACGCATCAGTTTATTGAACATCTGAATGATTATACATCGCTCAGATTGCTTGAGGATGATGGGCGTGAGAAAAAAATAAATTTTTTGACGCTATTCTTTTCACCGATTTCAGTTTTTTTTCGCCGGTACGTTGTTCAATTGGGGTTCATGGATAGACTTCACGGTTTTTTAAGTGCATATTACGCATCACTAAGCACGCTCGTCACGAATGCAAAGTACTGGGAAAAGCAAAAGAAAGTGAACCGACAATAAAGGTCCCGCAAAAGATAAAACCGACAACAATTATTCTCGATGAAAATATTTTTACGAATACTCGCGTATGTGCAGCCCTACTGGCGGACCTTGGTCCTGTCGATCCTTTGCACCATCATGTTTTCTATATTCAGCGGATCTTCAATTTACCTGACTATCCCGCTTCTTGAAACATTGTTCGAGCAGACCGAAACGGAAACACTTCTTATACAAACTCCGCCGAAGAACGAACTGGTCCCAAATGAGATCATTACGTTCAAGCAAACGGTGGAGAAGGCAATTCGGAATTTTCTTTTCAGGGGAACAAAATCCGACGCGTTGTTGAGAATATGCATTTTGATCTTTGTGGTATTTTTCTTCAAGAATATTTTTGAATATGCTCAATCGTATTTGATGGCGTATGTCGAGCAGAGCCTCATGCGCGATATTCGCGATGATCTGTACAGGCATCTTCACAACCTTTCGTTATCCTATTTCACCAATGAGCGAACAGGCAATCTTATCTCCCGAGTCACGAATGATGTCAACGTGGTCAACGGCGGCGTCTCCGCCAGCTTCGTCACCATGGTCAAAGAGCCGCTGTTGATAATCGTATTTTTGAGCATCGCGTTCACGTTAAGTTGGAAACTCACGTTGCTGGCATTCGTCGTATTTCCGTTCTCGCTTCTTTTTATCTCGGCAATTGCGTTACGGTTGCATAAACAGAGCGGAGTGATGCAGGAAAAAATGGCAGACATTACTTCCGTGCTGCAAGAGACGATCTCGAATGTCAAAGTGGTGAAAGCATTCGCTATGGAGGATTTTGAGACTAAAAAATTCAAACGCGAAACGCAGAACTACTTCAGGATCATTCTTCGCTTGTCGAGAATTCGGAATCTGTCATCGCCAACAACGGAATTGCTTTCGATCCTTGCAGGGGCGGTGATCATCTGGTTTGGCGGACAGCAAGTGCTGATCTCCGGTGAGATGAAAGCGGCAGAATTTCTCGGATTTCTTTTTGTCATCTTCCAGGTAATGCCGCCGATCAAAGAATTGACGAGCGTGAACAACAGACTGCAGGAATTTTCGGCAGCGGGGAAAAGAATTTTCGAGATACTCGATACGAAACCGGCGATTCAAAGTATTCCCGGCGCAGCACCTCTCGACACGATTAAAAATTCCATCGAATATCACAATGTCACGTTTGCGTATTCAACCGAAAGCGGGGAACACCGAACGGTTCTTTCATCGATCAACATGAAAGTGAAAAAAGGGGAACTGATCGCACTGGTCGGACCGAGCGGCAGCGGGAAGACGACATTTGTCGATTTGCTTGCGCGTTTCTATGATCCGATCGGGGGGGCGATCTATATCGATGGCATCGATATCAAAACGATCGACGTAAAATCGTTACGGGAAAAGATCGGAATCGTCACGCAGGAAACGATCCTCTTCAATGATACTGTCCGGAATAATATCGCGTACGGTCTCAGCGAATGCCCGCTGGATAAGATCGTGGATGCCGCGAAAGCAGCGAACGCGCTCTCTTTTATTGAAGATATGCCGGGAGGGTTTGAATCTGTCATCGGAGACAGAGGGGTGAAATTGTCCGGAGGACAGCGGCAGCGCATTTCAATTGCGCGGGCTTTGCTGAAAAATCCTCCGATTATGATCTTTGACGAAGCAACGTCGGCACTCGACAGTGAAAGTGAAATTCTCGTGCAGGAAGCGATGGAGCGGCTGATGCAAAACAGGACATCATTCGTGATCGCACACCGGCTTTCCACGATCAGGAACGCCGACCGGATTCTTGTTTTGGATCGGGGGATGATCGTGCAAGAAGGGCGGCACGTCGATCTTCTGAAACAGAAGAACGGATTGTACAAGAAACTCCATGATATGCAATTTTCCGGCGCATGACCTTACGAGCATCCACCTCTCCGACGGTCGGATCGGATCTGCACAAATTCGTACATCCCGAATCGACAAAAAAAATCCTTCTCATTAGGAACGGACTCTTGGGCGATGCGGTATTTATCACGCCGCTGCTTCGAAGACTGCATGCTCACCTTCCCCATGCGATAATTGATCTTGTGACAAGTGCGTCTTCAGTCGAGCTCTTTCAAAACTCTTACGTTCGCATAGCGTATGGGCTCGCACCGAAATTTTCGTTGTGGAAACATCTTCGTTTTTTTTTCTCTCTTCGGCGTCAGCGGTATGACCTTGTCTTTGTGCAGGAAATGAACACACATTACACACTGATGGCAAAACTCGCCGGGGGGAAGCATCTGGTTGGCTATACAACATCGGTCGCATATTTGTTGGACACTGCTTTTGAACGGCGGGAGGATGTGCATGCTGTTGACGCTGAACTTGCAACTGTCAGAGGTTGGACTGAAGCGCCGGAGGGAATAGATACAACGGAACTTTTTGTCTCTGCTGATGAGAGGAACGCGTTAGATTCTCAATTGAAATCGTACGGGATCACATCAAGTGATGTAGTTGCATGTTTGCATGTAGGAACAAGTGGAGAAAATTCTGAACGATTGTGGGCACCGGAGCGATATGCTGAACTTGCAGATACATTGATCTCAAAGCGGAAAGTCAAAATCCTTTTTACCGGAATTGAAAAGGATCGTACCACCGTCGAACGGATCCGATCAATGATGAGATCGGATTCGATCGACCTTGTCGGGAAGACTCCGTTGCGTCAATTGATGGCTCTGCTTCAACGCGCAAATGTAATCGTTGGTCCGGACACCGGTACATTGCACATTGCCAATGCCGTCGGGACGCCCGCAGTGATGCTGATGGGGTATGCGGACAAGAATCACACTGGAGCATACGGCACGGATTCAATAAACATTTCTGTCGATCTTCCGTGCATCGGTTGTGTACGCAGAGATCCGAAACCCGAGCAATGGGACATTTGCAAAACTCTTCGTCCGGTAAAGTGCATGCAACTTATTACCACGGATAAAGTATTCGATGCTGTCAGCACAGTATTGAACCGAAAAAAATACAAACACACCCAATGAGTAGCACACATGTTCACTAAACTCCGGCACTTGGAATTCTCATCATTGGTATATTGGGCGTTGCTCGGGCAGCTTTGCGTGATTTCGATATCCATCGCCGGCGCTTCATTGTTACTGGGTGCGGTTCTCTTGCTGCTCATAGTATGGTACATCGTTGAACGCAAGAATATTTTCCCGCGAACTCCGTACGATTATGCTTTTCTCGCATATCTTGCGATCGAAATAATAACCGCAGTTCTATCGGAAGATGGGAGGGAAGCGTTCAAGAATATGAAACGGTTCTTTCTTATTGCGATCGTCTACGCGGTTGTCATGTCGTTTCATTCGCGGAAAAGGATCGAATCCGGAATCAAAATAATATCCGGCTCTGTTGCTCTGTTGTCGATCCTCGAAATCGCTCTATCAGTGTATTTCGGTAAAGAGCGGCTTTCAGTATTTCAGCATTACATGACGACGGGCGGTTTGAAAATGATCGTGAGTTTGCTGCTGATCCCGTTCATTCTCAGCAAAGAGACTCAAAAACAGGACAGAATATTTTTTAGTGTTTCCATTCTCCCTATCTTTCTGTCGTTGATCCTGACCAATACGCGCAGCGCATGGCTCGGATTC
>JACPGG010000050.1:5322-45695 GCA_016182545.1 Ignavibacteriales bacterium | reverse complement strand
ATTGAAAGAGCGTAATTTATTCGTGCGCCAACAAATCCTTCGTTGTATACTTTAATTTTCAATTTCTCTTGCAAAAAACGGGGATAGGAAGAATCACCAGTATGGCTCGTATCAGGATGTCCGCCTATCCAAATCGGACCTGCCGGTTTTTTCTCACCTGCACCGTATCCGTACGTCAAACTCGTTCCAAAACAGACTATTGAATTTTGATCGTTCCATTGGATCGCCATTGCCGGAAGCGGCGGATAAATTAATTCGGATGAAGAGGGTTCTGAGGAATGCTCGCATGAGAATTGCGCGAGGCTTAAAAAAACAATTACAGCAATTTTACTCTTCTTATTCATGTCATACTTTCAGTAAATGTATATCCTATGTACGAAAAAATTTGTTGGAGATACACCATTGCTTTTTGGATTGAGAAAGATTCAGACCCTTTTCTCTTTTTGATGAGGGTACCTATGACCCCGCATCTCAGAAGACAATGAGATGCCGTATTGTGGAACACGAAGAACTGGGCAAAAAAATAGCCGGCATGTGCCGGCTATGAATAGAAGAAATGATTTCGGTTGTCCTACTTCCCCTTGCGGATATAGATATTACCGTTAAAATTTTTGAAGAGAATCTCCTGTCCGCCACCGTTGACTTTTCCTTTTAAAGCCCGTTCAACAGTCACTTTGTATCTACCGCGGCTTTTTCCTTTCTCTTCAACTTTGCTGGTGGTCTTTTCCAGGTCAAGGTCGAAATCGCTGTAGATCTCCCCTTGTTCGGATTTCATATTGAACGTCGCCTTGATGTCGGCTGGGAAGGTGACGTCGACATCGCCGTTTAACGAACTGAACGACATCGACCGTTGCGGATTCACTTTAACGAAGGAGACCTTCAATTCGTGATTCAATGCATGAGCAACTGCCGATCCGTTGATACGATTCAACGTGACCGAACCATTGACGTTGTTCACCTCGACATCCCCCGTCACATCGCTCACTTCAATGTCACCATTATTCACGGTGCTCAGCTTCATCGAGCAGTTGAATGGTACCTGCACTTTGATCTCCATCGGATTATTATGCCCGCGCCAGCTCGTACTTACCGTGACTTCATTATCATCCTCTTCAACAGACAATCCCGAAGCGAGGTTGGGGATCAAGCGCAATCCCTGTTTTAAGGGACGGCTCTTTTCCTCTTCGTCATCTTCGTCGTGATCTTCATCGCTTTCATTATGGTGTTTTAATTTGGCGGGGGAAGTTTCGACGATGACCTCCTTGCCTGAATATCCTTGAACCACGATACTGCCGCTGAGAAGATTGACTTTCAATGTTACAGGTCTCGTTGGATCGGCAAGTTGCACATTGATTTTGTCGACGCTCAGCAGTGAGAGAAAAAAAATAGTTAAAATTTTTTGTTTCATAGGAACCTCCGTCCGATAAAAATTATTTTTGAATTATTTCTGTTGCAGTATATTGATGTTGCCGTTCAGCGTTTCGAATCGCATTTCCGGGCCACCTGTACCGATCTGAACGCGGGTGTTCTCACCCCGCCGATAGATCCGTCGTCCTCTTTTGGTCTCGTAACTTGCCGGTTCAGGGGAGATCTCTTTGAATTCAAAATCGGAGTATGCTTTTCCGTTGAATGTCTTGAGTTTTACCAGTCCCGCAAGGTTCTTCGGAAAAATTGCTTCGATCTCGCCGTTGACTGTTTTGAACGAGCATGGTTCCTTCGGTGATTCGACAAATTCTGCTTCTATCGCTCCGTTGACAGTGTGTATCGATCCGCCGGTTGTCAAACCGGTTGCAATGACTGGTCCGTTGACATTTTTGACATTGAATTTTCCCCGAACATTCTCAATGTTGATCTTCCCGTCGTTGACAGTTTTGACGAACAGGATCAAATCCAAGGGGACTTCCAATTCAAAATCGTACCTCACTTCGTAACCGTAAAATTCTTTCCCCCTCCAGTTGATATTTTCTCCGTTCCGCCCCGGCGCATTGACAACGATCTCGAGCCGGTCACGTTCTTCGACAAACTCCAGTACGACATCTTCTTTGGCTTCAACTATTTTTTCCGACGATTCCGCTCCGATTGTTCTTTTTGCGACCATACGGATCTCCTTCACAGGCTTCCCGACGATCTTTATTGAACCGCTGATGTTGTCGACGAAGATTCTTTGAATGATCGGACTGGAGAATGTTTTCTTGATCTCTTCGCGGTCGTAGATCTCGAAACAGTGCGCCGCTGTTGTGACGACAAGAGCAAGTAGAACGGTTTTTAGGGAATGAGAAACCATGGATTTATCACCTCAACTTTCCAATTCGTTCAAGGCGAATGCAATGCGTGATTTTACTGCTACATTAAGTGTCGTATCCTTCAGCAATTCTTGCATGACAGGTTTTGTTTGCAGCACCTGCAGTGAAACCGAAGCATCAATGAGTGCCATCTGAATAATGGGTGATTTCTGTCTCTTCAATGCGTCGATGATCCCTTTGCGGATTGCCGGATCGTTGCCGAATTGCTGCAGCGCATCGACCGCCGCAAGACGTACGTTGACATTCGGATCGTAGTTCAATGCCTCGAAGAGCGCAGAAGTCAGTTCGCCGTCCGCTTGCGGGAATTGCGACGTGAGCGTGATACCGCGAAGCCGCTCGCTTGCTGACTGCTGCTGCATCAACGAAACAGCGAGCATGCGGTTCATTGCCTGCACCTCACCCCGCAACTCAGCGATTTCCACATTTGATTCCGAACGATGTTTCTGTTCGGTCGGACGAGTGACCTGCATCCCGATAAAGCCTCCTCCGGCAAATAAAAGGAGTGCAATCGCAAATTGGATGGCAGCCTGCTTCGGCCAGAATATTTCTATAAAAACGTTTATCGAATCGACGAACGTAGTTTTGGATTTTGCATGATGCAGACCGTGCTCGTACGCCGCAAGCATCGCGTTGAATCGCTCGTGCAATCCGGTGCTCGGCCGCACTGCCGGCAATTCACCTAGAGAGTTCCACAGCATTGCGATCGTTTCATACTCGCGCCTGCAGAGTTCGCATACCTGCAGATGCGACTGGATCGCTGCGCGTTTGTTCGAATCGAAATTCCCAATTAAAAAATCAGGAATGAATTCAAGCACATGTTGTTCTTTGTTCATAGGTTCACCTTTGTCTTCGATCTATTTAGTACGTTCGCCGGTCAGTTTGAAATATTCTTCGCGCAGATCCTTCAATGCATAATGCACTCGCGCTTTTATTGTTCCGACGGGACATGCAAGAATTTCACCGATCTCCTCGTACTTCATATCCTGAAAACGGCTGAGTATCAGCACTTCTCTTTTGTCGGGGGCGATCTTGCTCAATGCGATCTGTAAATTTGATGATTGTTCCTGGCCATGCAGTATGTCGTCCATTGTGTTTCGCGGTTCATTCTGTTCCGATAACTCATCAATGGAAAACTCCTTTTTCGATTTTTTGAAATGATCGTTCGCCGCATTGCGTGCCAATTGGTACATCCACGCGGCGAACGGTGCTTCACCCCGGAATGTCTGCCGGTACTTGAGGATTCTTAAAAACACCTCCTGCACAAGATCTTCGCTTGCGTCCCTGCGGTTCGTATACCGGACAAAAAAACCGAACAGTTTGTCCGAGTAACGTTCGAACAGTTCACCAAGCATTGTAACATTCCCGTCACGAACGTGCGCCATCAATTCATTGTCTGCCAGTGTCGATTTCAGAGAATCCTCGCTTGTGTTGTCATTAGGTAAGACTCGACTCGTCGAAAAAGGTTGCGAAGGAAAATACGGTTTTTATGTATCGGAAATATACGAGGTCGGTATTGAGGAAATGAGCGAATTATTTCGCCCGTTGCAACAGGATCATCACTTCTATTTCAGTGGTCCCTGGAAACATATCGAACGGCTGCACGGCGGCAGGCGCATATCCGGACTTGCTCCATCGTTTCAATTCCTTTTCGATGATATCGGAGTTGCAAAAAATGTGGAGCACTTTTTCGGGTTTCTGCTCACCGATCATTTCGATAACATCCGGCAATGTTCCGCTGCGTGGGGGATCAAGCAGGAATTTGAGGTTTGTGGTTTCAGGTTTCAGGTACTTTCTCAACGTTTCAGCCGTGATGTCTGCCGGGATGAATTTTGCATTCGTGATTTTATTGATGCGCACATTGTCAATAGCGTCGTTAATTGATGTCCGCGCTAATTCAATTCCGATCACCTTTCGAACATCCGATGCAAGAGTGAGCGAAAATAATCCGTATCCGCAGTACAGGTCGTAGAGCACATCCTCTTTGTTCAACGAAAGAAAAGTCTTTGCAGTGGTGACGAATGGTTCAAGGATGGAGTGATTCGTCTGTGAAAATGAGAGAGGAGCGTGCAGAAATTTTGTATTCCCCACTTTATGGAAAAGTTTTTCTTTCCCGAATATTTTTGTCAGCGGTCTGAAATTGGTTTGATTCCCTTTTTTAGGTGTGCCGGGCAGGTAATAGCGCGACCGCTCTTCATCAACAAAGACAAAGATCCCCGCAATATTTTTTACTTTGTGCGTGAGATGCTTTGAAAGGTGGTTGATCTCTTTCCTGTTCGAGGAAGAGAAATGATTCATGTTGAAGATCACGGCAGATTCTGTGTCGTTACCCTTCACAACCACGTAATTGAATTCTTCCGCCAGTGAAAGGTGTTCTTTCTTCTGCAAATATTCCTGCATGGTCCTGTACACTTCCGCGTGCACCCGTGGTTCAATCACGCACTGCCCGATTGTCATCGGAAAATTTTTCAATGTGTCGTCATCCACGCCAATGAGTCCCAGAGAAAACTGTCTGTTGACCAAAAATGCTTTCCGCTTGCTGACGGTGCGATAGGTGCGCCCCTGTGGCGAGGCAATCAGCGGTCGGATGGGGACGCCGATCTTCAATGAATTAAGAAATTCGGTGATCGCTTGCTGTTTGTATTTCAATTCTGTGGGGTAGTCAATTTTCCCTGCAAAACAGAGCGAACATCTCTTTTTGCTCGCAGTTTGGCACTCACCGGTATGCAACGTGCGTTGAGGGAGGGAGGAATACTGTTGAGATAATAAATCTGCGAGTGTTTTCATCATAACGAGTTTCAGGATTCTGTTTCAAGTACTGTGAATCAAACGCCAACATGATTCTTGAAACTTGGAGCGATTGAGTTTTGAACTGTTTCAACTTACGCTAAATGTTGCTACATTTCAACGATTTATGAATTTTTATCGCAAAATAAAGAAGCAGATCGAGCCGGAGAATCTTTTCCAAAAGATAAAGGAGAACAAGGTCGGTTCTTTGCTGATCGTCGGGGGTATCGCTCTTTTCTTCTACGTCTTCTTCAACAGTAACGGTATTCTTCAGCGTATCCGATTGGAACTGCAGAAGAAAGAAATGATCGAGAAGATCGAGAAGGCGGAGGAAGAGCAGGCGAAACTGAAAGACCAGTCAAAAGCGCTCGACGGCGATCCGAAGGCGATAGAAAAAGTGGCGCGCGAAAAGTACGGGATGGTGAGAGAGAACGAAAAGGTATATAAAGTTGCGCCGAAAAAATGATTTTCACGATTATCGAAATTTCAAAAATTGCAAGAGTACAAAATTATAGAACAGAATAGTCATCCAATCTTGATACTCTTGTAATTTTGTAATGTTGGCAAAAAAAATTGAATACAGAAATTAAAAACATTCCCCTCGCTGAACGCGTCCGCCCTCAAACGCTCGATCAGTTCGTCGGTCAATCGCATTTGCTTGCCGATGGAAAACCGCTTCGCTTGATGGTGGAAAAGGATGAGTTGCGATCGTTCATTTTATGGGGACCGCCCGGCGTTGGAAAGACAACGCTCGCCCGCATTATTGCCAACCAGACCAAATCGGAATTCTTCGCATTGAATGCGGTCTCATCCGGCGTGAAAGATGTTCGTGAGGTGATCGCACAGGCAGAAGAATTTCAGCGGGCGTTCAAAAAAACGATCATGTTCATCGATGAGATCCATCGGTTCAACAAAGCGCAACAAGATGCGCTCCTGCATAGCGTTGAAAAAGGAACGATCACCCTGATTGGCGCGACAACCGAGAACCCTTCGTTCGAAGTTATTTCACCGCTCCTTTCGCGGATGAGAGTGTTCGTGATGGAACCGATGGGAAAAGCAGAGTTGGAACAAATTCTGAATCAAGCCGTCGAACAAGATGAGATCATTACAAAAGATTCGCTCGAGATCGACGACAAAGATTATTTTTATCTTCTCTCCGGCGGCGATGCGAGAAAATTGTTGAACGGACTCGAAATCGCTTTTCAGATTTCTACCCCCGACGCACAAGGGATCCGTCATCTCACAAAAGAAATTCTTGAAGAAGCATTTCAGCGTCGTTATTCGCTCTATGATAAGAAAGGCGAACAGCATTACGACATCATTTCGGCATTCATCAAAAGTATGAGGGGGAGCGATCCCGATGCCGCCGTCTATTGGCTTGCACGGATGCTCGAAGGTGGCGAAGATCCGAAATTCATCGCGCGCCGCATGATTATTCTTGCATCGGAAGATATAGGTAATGCCGATCCGGTCGCATTAATGCTTGCGGTCGATTCGTTTACAGCCGTCGACTATGTTGGAATGCCCGAAGCACAAATCATTTTGTCGCATGTTGCATCATATCTTGCCTCCGCCCCGAAAAGCAATGCAGCAGTTGCTGCGATAGGTGAAGCAATGGAAGATGTGAAACGATTGCCGAATCTTCCCGTACCGCTTCATCTGCGCAACGCTCCGACGAAGTTGATGAAAGAATTAAATTACGGGAAAGAATACAAGTACGCGCACGATTACGATAAGAATTTTATCGAGCAGCAGAACTTGCCCGATCAATTGAAAAATAAAATCTATTATGAACCGACAGAGAACGGCAGAGAAAAACAGATCAAGGAAAGATTGGAAAGTCTCTGGAAGAAAAGGAAAAAATAATTGCCGTTGGGTAGCCGCGACCTTCAGATCGCAGAAGAATACAATAGAATTATACAGGAAAACAAATACGTAATATGAAAACAGAACAAGAATCTCGACCACAGAAAGACCATTACACCATCGTCGTCTACGGCGATTCCATTTCACGTGGAATCATCTACGATACAGAAAAACAAAAACATTCTTTGCTTCTCGAAAGTTTTACAAATCTCGTGCGAGAGCATCTGAAAGGTGTCGTCTATAATGCGGCAAAATTCGGCAGCACGATCATCGAAGGTCTGCAGCGGCTGCAGAGCGATGTTCTTAAAAGGAAACCGGACATCGTGCTGATCGAATTCGGCGGCAACGACTGCGACTTTCATTGGGACGAGATCGCAGAAAATCCTTCGGGAGAGTTCCATCCGAACACCGACTGCTCGACATTCTACGAAAAACTGTTCGGTCTGGTGCAACAGCTGAACACGCTGGACATTGTTCCGGTCCTTGTGTCGCTCCCTCCGCTCGATCCTGAAAAATATTTTCGCTGGATCAGCCACAACAAAGATCAGGCGAAAAATAATATTCTGAAATTCCTCGGCAATGTCTCGCGGATTTATTCGTGGCATGAACGATATAACGCGGCTATTCTGCGCGTCGCAGAAGAAACCAAAACACGGTTGATTGATATTCGCTCTGCATTTTTACAGAATGAAAATTACTCAACGCTGATTTGCGACGACGGCATCCACCCGAACAAAGAAGGACACAAAGTGATAGCGGAAAAAATTTTACAGTATATTCAATCGAACTACATTTTCTTACTCAACACACATCCGCAGACAACTGCGACAAAATAAAGAACACTATGGCACAACAACTCGCAATCGGTGTCGATCTTGGCGGCACCACGGTAAAAACGGGACTGATCAGCGCTGACGGAAATATTCTTGCAACATCAAAACTTCCCACCCGCGCCGATGAAAATCCGCAGGCGGTCATTGAGCAGATAAAAAAATCGGTCAGCGAAGTTCTCAAAAGCACAAATGGCGCCACGGTTGCCGGTATCGGTATCGGTGCGCCGGGTCTGATTCAAAATCCCGGCGGCATTGTAAAAAATCCGCCGAACCTGAAAGGATGGGACGTCGTTCCGCTTGCCGACGAGATAGCGAAAGAATTTAAGATGCGGGTTGAAGTGGATAACGACGCCAATGTTGCTGCTGTCGCCGAAGCAAAGTTCGGAGCCGGAAAAGATTATCCGAACTTCCTGTTCATCATTTGGGGGACCGGTGTCGGCGGGGGAGTGATCATGAATAATCAGATCTATCGCGGACCGAGCGGCGGTGCCGGAGAAGTCGGGCACATCTCCATTAATTATGAAGGATTGTTGTGTAACTGCGGAACTCGCGGATGTGTTGAAGCGTATATCGGACAAAAATACTTGTCGAACCGGACCATCGAAAAGTTAAGGGCGAATCCGAACTCGAAGATCATGGAAGTTGTCGGCGGGGATCTTGACAAGGTCGCACCTGTCTATATTTCCAAAGCGGCAGAGATGGGAGACAAACTTGCGACCGATATTCTTGTTGAAGCAGGTACGTTACTTGGTGTGATGATTGGTGGCGTAATGAACACGCTCGATTTCCGCCTGACGGTGATAGGCGGCGGAGTGTCTGCAGTGGGGAATTTTGTCTATAACGCGATCACTGAGTCTGTAAAGAAGAATGTTCAGAAGCCGCTGCGTGACGGCATTAAAGTGATCCGTGCTGAACTCGGCAACGATGCCGGAATTTTCGGCGCGGCGGGAATGGTTCTCTAAATCATAATTATCAAGATTGCAACATTGCAGGATTATCAAGATTCGATGATGGAACGTCGCATAAAATTAAACGCAGAGAAAAAGAATGTTGGAATTTTGATAATCCTGATAATCTCGATAATTAATCTGTCGTCCGCTCAAATTTCAGATACTCTTTCCTTTCGATCCGACACGACGATCACAAGCATCGACACTTTAAAACAGCCCTCCGGCGGCATCGATTCCGTTGTCAATTATACTGCGACCGATTCCATCATCTTTACGTTCGATAACAAAAACATGAAGATGTTCGGCAAGAGCGATGTGAAGCATAAAGAACTGTCGCTCAAATCGGAGATCATCGAAGTGAATTGGAACACGAACGATATCTCCGCGTACGGCGTGCTCGATTCTGTCAAAGCGAAGACATCGGACTCGCTCAAACAACGTTACACAGGTATGCCTGTCATGAAAGATGGCGGCGATGTGTATGAAGGATGGAAGATCGCGTACAATTTTAAATCGCAAAAAGGGAGAGTGACGCTCGGCGAGACGGAAGAGGATCAGGGATATTACCAGGGAGAACAGATCAAGAAGGTTGATAAGGACATGATGTTCATTGCGAACGGATTTTATTCCACTTGCGAACTTGGGCATCCTCACTTCTATTTTTATAGTCCCGAAATGCGCGTCACAATCCGTGACAAGATTGTCGCGCGTCCCATCTATTTATATATCGCCGATGTGCCGCTGTTTGCATTGCCGTTCGGTGTCTTTCCGAGTCAAGGCGGCAGGCGATCGGGAATTCTCGCCCCGGCGTTTGTCGACAAAGGTTCGCGCGGCACGGGGCTGGAACATTTCGGTTACTATTTTGCACTCAGCGACTACACCGATCTTGCAGTTGTTGGCGATTGGCTCACGAGCGGCACATGGCGCGTCAGTCCGAACTTCCGGTATGTGAAGAGGTATAATTTCTCCGGCTCGCTTTCCGGTTACTATCAGCGCGCGATTCAGAACGAACCGCGTGATCCCGATTATGTTGATCGCGCGGACTACTTTGCAAACCTTACACACAATCAGACGTTCAATCCCACAACACGATTGGATGTGAATTTCACATTTGCCAGTTCTGAAAATTTTCGTCGTGCGTTGACGCTCAACGAATACCTGAATCAGGAAATTACCTCCAATGCCACACTCAGTAAAAGCTGGGAAGGAACCGGCAGCAGCATGAGTATCAATGTCAATCGCCGTCAGAATCTGATCAACGGTTCGATCACCAATACACTGCCGTCGATCTCATATTCGCATTCGCAGAGTTACCCGTTCCGGTTCGGCAGAAAAAATGGGGGAGGTGAAACCGATTACGCCTGGTATGAAATGATCGGGATGAGTTATGGAGCAAGCGGACAAAGAGTCGATAATAGAACCCGTAGTGCTGATACACTTCCGTTCAATTTCTATCAACGAGAAGGAATCAATCATTCTCTTTCATTCAATGCGGCACCCAAAGCCGGATACTTCACAATCTCCCCATACTTCAGTTACAATGAAAAGTGGTATGATAAAAGTTCAATAATTGCAGGATACGATACGTCAAGAGGTTTTGCCATTGCGGAAGACCGGAAAGGATTCGAAGCGGTCCGTTCATTCAATACGGGAGTGAGCATGTCGACAAAATTGTACGGCATTTTACAACCGCCGATTCCGGGAGTCGCCGGTCTCCGTCATACCGTACTCCCTTCTATTACATATAATTACCAGCCTGATTTTTCCGATCCGAAATTCGGTTATTACATCGCTTATAAAGACAAGTTGGGACAGGAGCAAAAATTCAACCGCTTTCAAAAGGAAATTTATGGCGGCGCACCTGCGGGTGAACAGCAGGCAGTGAGTCTGTCTCTCGGAAATATTTTTGAAATGAAAACGTCGGCAAAAGACACGACGGAAAAAGAACAAAAGTATCAGTTGTTGAATCTCAACGCTTCCGTCGGTTACAACTTTGTTGCGGACAGTATGAACCTCTCCGATCTTTCGCTGAGTTACAGGACGAGCATCGGCGAATATCTTGGCATCAGCGGCAGCAGTTCATACCGATTTTATGAGTTCAACAGAGCGACGGGGGGACGCGTCAACAAATATTTGTTTGAAAGCGGCAAATTTCCTGTCGAGATGACCGCTGTATCGTTGAGTCTCTCCACATCTCTGCGCGGAGAACGGAAAGCAGCGGAGACGCAGCAACAGGTCGATGACAGTGCGCGCGTTGCCGAGCATCAGCGGAATCAGAACTTCAGCAGTTACCGTGGCATCTATGATACTCCGGAACCGGACTTCAGCATTCCGTGGAGTCTGTCGCTCAGTTTTAATTTCTCGCAGAGTCAGGAAAATCCGGCGCGCAAGTTCCGTTCCGCCAACGTCAGCGGCAGTTTGGACTTTAATCTGACAGAGAATTGGAAATTCACTGCTTCTTCGAGTTACGACCTTGTTGCAAAACAATTAGCCGCTCCTCAAATCAACATCTCCCGTGACCTTCATTGTTGGTTGATGAATTTTTCGTGGACCCCGCTCGGTGTGTATTCCGGTTATCGATTCGAGATCCGTGTGAAGGCACCTCAATTGCAGGACATCAAAGTGACGAAGCAGAATAATGATCGACTCTAAAGCATTATCAAGATTCTCAGGATTTTCAAAATTATCAAAATTATCAAAACCGGGTCGTGATGTTGAAAGACCATTAGACAAAATATTTGCAGATTCTTAATTCAACATTATTAAAATTACAGAAAGGGGTTTTAAATGTTGATTAAACGTTTTGAAGAGATAAAGGTTTGGCAGGATGCTCGGATACTTACAAAACACATTTATGATATTTCAAAGGTCGGCAAATTTTCACGTGATTATGGTCCGCGAGATCAAATTCAGCGGGCGAGTGTTTCAATTATGTCGAATATCGCAGAAGGATATGAACGAGATAGCAAGCGTGAGTTTGCGAAATTCTTGGGCTATGCAAAAGGATCTGCTGGTGAAGGGAGAAATTTATTGTGTGTAGCAAAGGATCAGGAATATATTACTGCAAGTAAGTTTATCGAGTTGTATGACAAATGTGTTAATGTTTCGCTACAAATTTCAAACTTTGAAAAATATCTACGCAAATCGATACGGTAAGTCATCAATCTTGAGAATAATGCAATTTTGATAATCGTGAGAATACTGTAATTTTGAAAATGAACAGACTAAGCAGAGAAAAATCCCCCTATCTTCTTCAGCATAAAGACAACCCCGTCGATTGGTTTCCGTGGGGAGAAGAAGCATTTGCAAAAGCAAAAACGGAAAACAAACCGATATTTTTATCGATCGGATATTCGACATGTCATTGGTGTCATGTGATGGAGCGTGAATCGTTTGAAAATAAAACAACGGCGGAGTTGATGAACAAATACTTCGTCAACATCAAAGTTGACCGCGAAGAACGTCCCGATGTGGACAAGGTGTATATGACAGCGGTTCAGACGATGGCGGGACAAGGAGGATGGCCTCTGTCGGTATTTTTAGCACCGGATTTAAAACCATTTTATGGCGGGACATATTTCCCTCCAAAAGATGGATACGGGAGACCGGGATTTCCAACATTGCTCGAACGCATTCACGAAGTGTGGCAGAATGAAAGAGAGAACGTAGTTCATTCGAGCCAAGAGCTTACTAATTCACTTCAGCACCGTCATTACATAGAGAGCAAGAATACTGAAATTGACGAAACAATTCTGAAGCGCACGTATCATCAAATCGCCGCCGGTTACGATCCTAAATTTGCTGGATTTGGTGCGGGACCGAAATTTCCCCGTCCAGTAGTATTCAATTTTCTTTTCCGTTATTACTATCGAACAAAAGATCAGGAAGCCTTACGGATGTCGTTGACCACGTTGATGGCAATGGCAAGCGGCGGAATGTATGATCATCTCGGCGGCGGGTTTCATCGCTACTCCGTTGACGGACAATGGCGCGTGCCGCATTTTGAAAAAATGTTGTACGATCAGGCGCAGTTGGTGCACTCGTATCTCGACGCCTATCAAATTACACATGATGAATTCTTCGCGACAATAGCAAAAGAGACGCTCGACTACGTATTGCGGGATTTGACTTCGAAAGAAGGAGGATTCTATTCGGCAGAAGATGCGGACAGCACCGACAATGAAAATCCCGACCATACATCCGAAGGGGCATTCTATATTTGGAAAAAATCGGAGATTGATGGAATGCTGACATCCGATGAATCGAAGGTATTCTGTCATCATTTTTCCGTTGAAGAATCAGGGAACGCATTGTCCGACCCGCACAATGACTTTATCAGAAAAAATATTCTGTTTGCACCATTCACCGTTGAACAAACGGCACAATTCGCTTCCATGTCGGTTGAGAAGGTGAAGATGCTGCTTGAGCGTTCGCGTGAAAAATTATTTGCGGCAAGAAATCAGCGCCCCCGTCCTCATCTTGACGACAAGATACTGACGGCATGGAACGGATTGATGATCGGTGCATTTGCGCGGGCGGGGCTGGTCTTTGCAAACGACAAATACAGAAAAGCCGCACTCGACGCCGCAGAATTTATCCGATCACACATGTATGACGAAGAAAAGCAGCTGCTTTCCCGGCGTTATCGTGACGGCGAAGTAAAGTTTGAGGCACATCTTGACGACTACACGTTCTTGATCTCAGGTTTGATCGACCTGTATGAATCGACATTCGATCTTCGATGGCTGCAATGGGCAGATGAACTGATGGGGAAGACGATCACGTTATTTTGGGATTCATCCGAGAGCGGGTTCTTTGATACATCGGGGAAAGATGCTTCGATACTTGTGAGAATGAAAGAAACATACGACGGTGCAGAAGCGACGGGGAATGCTGTCGCGGTTATGGATCTCATACGATTGTATCACCGAACGAACAATGAGTCATACAAGAATTACGCCCAATCTTCGTTGCAATATTATAGTACTCTTCTCGCCCAGTCCCCGCAGATCATGCCTCACGGCATGGCGGCAGTTGAATATTTTCTCTCGTCTCCGGAACATCTCATTCTTGTCTCGACGGATAATAAGAGCACCGCTCCGTTTCTTTCGATTGTTTCGAAAAACTTTTTACCGAACTTGAATATTATTGAATTACAGCGCGGGACGTCCCAATATTTCGTCCAAAAATTTCCTTTTATGCAGGAAATGTTAAAAACAACAAAAGTTTCGGCATATTATTGTACACAGTATACTTGTCAGCTTCCGACAAACGATCCGGAAGAGATTGAGCGTCAACTATTGTCCAAAGTGAGGTAACAATACGATAACAATTCTGTCCGGTTAAGTACGGGTGGTATATTTCAAGTTGAACAGCGTACATCTCTAAATTCTTCAAAATTTCTTATTGCAACTTGACTTCTCTCTCTTTATCTTCTCTATACTAAAGATAGACGGCTGTCAAAGCAGCATGTAAAACCACCAAAAAGGATTCGGAAATGAAAATAAAATCCTCAACCGTTGACGAAGGCCGTGTTGTTGTGCTCGAACCAAAGGGTTCCCTTGTAGGCGGGGATGAAACGGACGAGTTAAAGAAAACAGTTCATACGCTTCTGGAACAAGGAAATCGGAAATTGATCGTCGATCTTGGCGATGTTGAATATCTGAATTCTTCCGCTATTGGGGTGTTGGTATCGGCACATACGTCGTACATGAATCGTCAAGGCAAAATGATACTGTGCAATGTCAACAAGAGCATTACAAACGTTTTTGTCGTCACAAAACTGTCAACAATCTTCAGTACAGCGGAGGCGCGTGAAGACGCGATCTACGCTATCGCTAAGTAAATTACTTCATTATACAATAAACTATTTCATATCAAAGGAGTCGTTCTATGAAACAAGGTTCACTAAACATGGTCATCATTTTTGGTGCCGCAGTTATCGGGTATTTGATTTACGAATTTATGTTGCCGCAGTTCATCAAAGAGGGTGGACCACTGGTTGCCGGTCTTGTGGCTCTTTCCATTATGGTCGTTACATACGTCATTGAACGCCTTCTTTCGTTGAAGAAAGCCGGAGGCCGCGGACCGCTCCCGAAATTCCTTAAATCTCTCGTGACCAACCTCAATTCAAACGACATTTCCGCAGCGATCTCCGTCTGCGACCAACAACGCGGTTCGATGGCGAACATCGTCAAGACCGGACTCGAACGGTATCAAGAACTCGGCACAAAAAAGGATATGAGCAAGAAAGAAAAAATGGAAGAGGTGAAACGTGTGATCGAAGAGGCGACCATGCTTGAGATGCCGATCCTGGAACGCAACCTGATCGCCCTCTCGACGATCGCATCGATCGCCACAATGTGGGGATTGCTTGGAACGGTGCTTGGTATGATCCGTTCATTTGCCGCCCTTGCAAAAGCGGGCGCTGCCGATGCAACACAGTTGTCACTCGGTATTTCCGAAGCGTTGATCAACACGGCAGGCGGAATTGCGATCGCTATTTGCGCGATCGTGGCGTACAACTTTTTTACAACGAAGATCGACGGCATGACCTACATGATCGACGAAGCAAGCAAAGATATCTTAATGAACTTACAATCGAAACACGAATAAAGTAAACCCGAAGGAGTTGTTATGTCGAAAACAAAACGGGTTGGATTTAAACTTGATATGACGCCGATGGTGGATGTCGGGTTCCTGCTTCTGACATTTTTCATGCTGACGACGCAGTTCAAACCCTCTGATGTCGCCGAAGTGGTCCTTCCTTCATCGCATTCTGTTTTCAAACTTCCGGATTCCGATGTTATGACTGTCACCGTTGACAAAGAAGGGAACGTCTATTTGGGGTTTGATGCTCAGCCGATCCGGGAAGCGATCTTTGGCGTACAGAATAAATTGAAAGCGGGTGTTCAGGTACAATTAACGGAATTGGGTCCGCTGTTGCGCGAAGCCCGTATTCGTAACCCAAAACTCAGAACCGTCATCAAGGCAGACAGTGAATCCGAGTACGCCGTCATCCAGGGTGTGATGGAAACTCTCCAGCGGGAGAATATCACGCGTTTCAACCTTGTAACGGACTTGGAAAAATAACCTGAGGAGAATTTAGTATGGCAGATGTACAAGTATCGCAGTCGAAGGGAAAAGAAAAACATAAAGGCAAAAAGAAATCGAAACGTGTTGGTGTCCGTATCGATATGACACCGATGGTCGACGTCGCATTCTTGCTGCTGACGTTTTTCATGCTCACGACAACGATGAATAAGCCTCAAACAATGGAGATCAACCTCCCACCAAATGATCCAAGTGGAAAACAGCCAATTGTAGAGGTGCCAGAATCCAATCTTTTGACGGTGAGAGTTTTGGACGGATTTAAGATATTTTGGAATATCGGAAGGGATAAACCAGCAGTTGTTGATGGTTCCGAGCGTAAAGCAAAATTAATTGGTTTAGGCAAAATTTTGAAGGAGCATAATAAGGCTAATCCGAAATTGATAACACTTATTCAAATCGATAATAAGGCAAAATATATTGATATGGTGGATATTATGGATGAGCTGAATGTCAACGATATCACAAGATTCAGCATTGCTTCAATGAAAGATGAAGATAAAAAATTAATTTCATCAATCTGATTTAAGAGAGACCGTCATGGCAGATGTACAAGTATCCCAGTCGAAGGGAAAAGAAAAACATAAAGGTAAAAAGAAATCGAAGCGTGTCGGTGTCAGAATTGATATGACACCGATGGTCGACGTTGCATTCTTGCTGTTGACGTTTTTCATGCTCACGACGACTATGAATAAACCTCAGACGATGGAAATTAACCTCCCGCCGTCTGAGACAAAAGCTGAAGTGGCAGAATCAAATTTGCTGACCCTCAGAGTCACTGAAGATTTCAGGTTATTCTGGAATGTCGGAACTGAAAAACCTGTTACAGTAGATGGGACAGACAAAAAAGAAAAGCTGATCAACCTGGGGAAATTGTTGAAGGATCGTAACCGCGCCAATCCCAAATTGATCACGTTGATCAAAGTGGACGGGAAAGCAAAATATATCGATATGGTCGATATCATGGATGAGTTGAATATCAACGATATCACCCGCTTCAGTCTTGCGCCTATGCTTGACGATGATCGAAGAATAATTGGAACGCTATAACAAATTAGGGTAAGAAGAAACTATGGCAACAACTGCAGCAGTAAATTCGTCCTATGGCTTTCAAGAACTCCGCATCTTGACGCGGAAGTACTCTTCATGGGCGCTTGTAACAGCAGGACTGTTACACGCCGGTGGTATGGGTGCCTACTACGGCTTGGAAGCATTATTGGAGGAAGATGAACCGGTCTATTCCGTACGCATCATGAAGTACAGCGATCTTGGTCCGCCGCCGTCTATTACCAATTCGCAGGCAGCACCCGCGGTATCGGTTCAGGGTCCGGTGGCAAAGCCCACAGTGGGAACGCCTGTTCCCGTACCGGATGCGGAAATTAATCCCGAGCAGACAATTGCAACACAAGAAGAAATGGCTGCTGTCGGTCCTATCGGAGAAGGAGCGGGAGAGGGCGGTCCTGTTGAAATCGAACAGGATGTCAGGATCGAAGATGAAGGTCCGCCACCGGATTTCGTTCCCGTTGAAAAGCAACCGAACCCGATTCCCGGAAATAATCCTTCACCGGTCTATCCGGAGATTGCGCGACGTGCTGGGGTCGAAGGAACCGTGTGGGTGAAAATCTGGGTCGATAAAGAAGGAAATCCCAAGCGAGCACAGGTATTGAAATCCGATGCAGAGTTGTTTAATCAACCGGCGATCGATGCCGCGATGAAATGGAAATTCACTCCGGCAATCATGAATAACGGACCGGTGGCAGTGTGGGTGTCGATTCCGTTCAAATTCAGATTAAACCAAGGGCGGTAATTTCATCTGATGGACCCCTCAAAAATGTTTGCGTATTTCGGGTACGCGATGGCAGGGTTGTTCATTTTCATGGGCGCATATATTCTGTTCTTTTTCCCCCCGGAATTTCGCGTCCCTGAAAAATTCCGGGTAATGTTTGGCGTTGTGCTGCTCCTCTATGGTAGTTACCGAGCCTTATCGACCCGACTCAAGCAACGTCAGCACGAAGATGAAAATCGCTAAATCCTCCATACCGACTCTCATCTGCTTCCTCGTCATCGCACTGTCAGCATGCCAAGAAGAACAACGTGAATCGCCGACGCGCGGCAGCCTTACGATCATTACTTCCGAAGATATCTTTCCTGTCATCGACCTGCAGGTGAAGGATTTTTCACGGGTGTACGAAGAGGTAAAGATCACCCACCTGGCATCGTCGACACGCGACGCGATCGTACAATTATTGAACGACAGCGTCAAATTGATCGTCAGTCCCCGGGAATTCAACGACGAAGAAAAAAAAGTCATCGCTGAGAACGATCTTGATGTCTCGACAACAAAAATAGCGTACGATGCTATTGCTGTGATTGTCAATAAGAAAAATGGGCTCGAAAAAATCACCGTTGCAGATCTGAAGAGGATCTTAACCGGCGATATGAAGCGGTGGACAGATGTGAAAGGCTCGAATCTTTCCAGCGCCATCATCATCGCAATGGGAGATGCCAACAGCGGCGTTCAAGAATATCTCAGAACAAGAATTGCCGGATCGGCGGACCTCTCAACGGCGATGTTACCGTGCGCCACAACGGATGAAATTCTTTCCGTCGTCAGTAGCCGTCCCAATGCCATCGGCTTTGTCGGAATAAGCTGGCTAACGCATGCTTCCGACAATATCCGCGTGCTTGATATCGGGGATCCGAATTTTAAAAGGGACAGCACATCGACAGTATTGGAATATTTTCCACCCCATCAGGCGCATATCTACAGGAATTATTATCCTTTGAGCAGGACCATTTATATTTATACTCATAAGGCAGGGAGAGGTGTGGCTCTCGGTTTTTCATCGTTTGCGGCGGGGATCGAAGGTCAGAAGATCATCGTCAAGAACGGCCTTGTTCCTGCAACGATGCCGGTACGGTTAGTCCAACTCAATCAACAATAACGTGAAGGAAGCATGATGAAGTTTTTTACCGCACTACTTCTCATTCTCTGCTCAGGGAATCTCCTGGCACAGGATGATCTTACAAAAGCACGGACAGCATTCAACAATAAAGAGTACGATGCGGCGATCCCGCTCCTTCAGCAATATCTCGTCAGCAATTCGCGCCATGTTGAAGCGAACTTCCTTCTCGGCGAGTCGTACCGAATGAAAGGCGATCTCCAAAAAGCGTATGAACAGCTGGATCGGACGCTGGATTTTGACGACGAGTACGAGCCGGCGCTTGCATCGATCATCCGCGTCTATGGCGGATTGAAACAATGGGACAAAGCACAGAAAGCATACAACGAAGCCGCAAAGTATCATAAAAAAGGAATTGCCGCACCGCTGGCGTATGCGCAAACATACCTGGATGCCGATTCAGTCGACAAAGCATCCATTTACTTTTCGAAAGTGAAAGAGGTCGACGAGAAAAATGCCGATGCCTACATCGGTCTTGCCGAAGTCTACGCACGTCAGAACGTGATCGTTCTCGCTGTCGATAATCTCCGCACAGCCACGCAATTACGGCCGAATGACCCGGCATTGTGGTATCGTTTGGCGACAACGATTTTGAAAAACCGCGTGTTGAATGCCGATCAGATACGGGAGATCATCGCTGCACTTCAAAAATCGATCGATCTTGATCCTGCGAACACGAAGGCGGTGCTTGATGCCGCGAATATATTTTACCGGATCAAGTATTGGCGCGAAGCAGCCGAGTTCTTTAAGAAGTTCAACGATATGGTGAAGGATAATGCCGAAGCGTGGGAAAAGTATGCCATTTCAGCCTACAATGCAAAAGCGTATCCTGACGCCATTCCCGGACTGGAAAAAGCAATCAAATTGAATCCGAAGAGTTTCGAACTTAAACCGATGCTCGCTCATTGCTACTATCTCACGAAGGAATACAAAAAATCGGTCGACTTGTACAAATCGCTTCCGGCTGATTCGCTCGGCAAAGATGAAGTGTACCGAATGGGATATTCGTACTTTCAATTGAAAGATACGATCAATGCGATCAAATTTTTGGAAAAGACATTGTCGATGGATCAGGAGTATATGGATGCAGTGGGGACGCTTGCATTCATCTATGTATCTCAAAAAAAGTATGATCTTGCTGTTGTGCAGTACGAACGAATCTTAGCGAAAGATCCTGACAACATTACCGCGCTATTCTATGCAGGATTTGGCTGTTATATTCTTGAACGGTATGAATGTGCAAAGGTGAATTACAAAAAATTAATCATCCACCGCCCGAATATTTTGCAAGCCTACCAAATTCTCGGACAGATATACAGCTTACAAGATTCCATTGAGCAGGGGCGATATTACGGTAATAAACTTGTTGAACTTGCAGATAGCGCTGCAGCCGCAGACAAAGCAGATGCAAAGAAAGTGGTACAACATAACGCGATGTCCATCAACGGATACAGGATGATAGCTTCCTTCGACTGGAAGGAAAAGAAAGTAAAAGATGCGATCGATAAATTGGAGAAGGCGATCGGTTACGAAAAAGATAAGAAGGATGAAAACCTTCATCTCTTTTTGGCACAGATGTACGCGGTGCAGAGCGGCGATAAGGAACTTCTCGCTTCTGAAGCGAAGGAGTACAGAGAAAAAGCATGCAAGGAATACGGGGTAGTACTGAAATTGAACCCAAAGAACGCTGCGGCAAAAAAGGAATCGGCACAGATGAATTGTGATAAATAAGTATTCATTCAACCACAAAAGGTGATCTATGAAAAAACAATTGACACATATTTCGTCTCTCGGACTGATGGTCCTGATCGTTCTCATCGCCGGCACATTTTCCTCCTGTAAGAAAAAAGCGGAACTGCCGAATGTTACGGAATGGGATACGCATCAAGACCCCATCAACGGAATGGAGATCCAATATCCTAAAGGATGGCTGTTGAATGCCGATCCAAAAAGCGTGCGTGTCTATTCCTCACAGGTCGTCGCAGATAAATTCTATGAAGTGTATTCAACCGGTACCGGCGAAGCCGGGGAGGATGAAAGCGGCGTGGAGGTTACCATTGCCTGGGAAAAATTCATTGAACCTTGCCAATGAACAACCTGTCACGGTGGGTAAAGAAAACGGAGTCTCGTATTCATACAAAGTGAAAGTGAGCAAGAATACTGTCATGGCAGGCAAGAAGATCATTGTGGCGCATGACAGCGCTTTCTATACGGTGAGCGTTACAGGATTCAATGAATACTTTGATGTGTATTCACCTCTGCTCGACAAGATCGTCGCGTCCATCAAATTACCGCGCCCGAAGGAACGATATACCGATCCGAATGCGGCATCGAAGCCCTCCCCCGAAGTGACCAAATTTGCGAACGATTTTCTCGAATTCATGCATCCGGATAACTTTACAGTCACACCCGTGAGTGAAAAGAAAGGGGGAGCGGTACATTCGCTCCACGTTGAAGGGTTGCGAAAAGATTGCACAATCGATATCAGTGTCTTTGCTACAAAGACAGACAAGGGTGAAGTGAAATTCGAACGGTTCTTTGAGGACAACAAAGGGAAGTTCAAACCGAAATCGACTGCATCAGGAAAAGTTGACGGACTTGACGCCAAAGTATTGACCGCAGCCCCGACGCCCCAGATCGATCGCAGAGTCTATTTTGTTGCGAAGGGAGAGAAGATCTACCAGGTGATCCTGACGTGGTACAAGCCGATGTCGTCTGATTTTCAGCCTGCATTTGAGAATGTAGTTGCATCGTTGAAGCTTAAATAATATTGTTGAGAGTATATCCGAACCCCGGGATGGTGAGCATTTCGGGGTTCTTTTTTTATGAAGGCAACTCACCATGAATTACAAAGATCTGCCGATCGGCAATGAATTTCCCCGCATCATCAATGCCGTCGTCGAAATACCGAAAGGGAGCAGGAACAAATATGAATACGATGTGGATCTGGGTGTGTTCAAACTCGATCGCGTCCTCTACTCTTCCATGCACTATCCCGAGGCGTACGGATTTGTCCCGAGCACGCTGTGGGATGACGGTGATCCGCTCGATATTTTGATCTTCATCGACCAACCGCTTTTTACCGGGGTCATTGTTGAAGTAAAACCGATCGGCATCCTGCGCATGAAAGATGAAAAGGGACCCGACGATAAATTATTGTCCGTTGCGGTCAACGATCCCACCTACCGCAACATCAATGACGTCACCGAAGTACCGAAACATTTGCTGGTTGAGATCGAACATTTCTTTACCAGTTATAAATTGCTCGAGAACAAGCATGTGGAGAGTTTCGGCTGGGATAATGTGCTTGTCGCCCTTGAAGCGGTACGACATGGGAAAGAACAGTATCTAAAATCCAAATAAAAAAAATTAACGATTACGTCGTGGTCGTTTGTAAAAAGATAAATTTTGGGTACATTCCTGCAGTACTTTCAATAATAATTATTAGGGAGATGTATGAGGACTTCACTGCCACTGCTCGCCCTGTTGTGTATTGTTTCTATTGGTCTTTCACAACAGGAAGTAACTTTGACGGCTACGAAAGATTGTGGCATTTATGAAATAGCTGACGGCTCCCTCAGCAGCGGAACCGGTGCATCGTTATTCGTCGGAAAGATCGGTCCGAACGGACAGGAAAAACTCAGAAGGGCTCTTGTCAAGTTCAATCTCTCAGATTTGCCGGAAAACGCAAAAATCGTCAGCGCACAGGTTGTCGTGGATGTTAAGAAGGTGAACAACTCAACGGCGAGAGTAACAAAGTTGCACCGTGTTACGTCAGAATGGGGCGAAGGGACCTCCGATGGCGGTGCGACCGGGCAGGGTGCGGCAGCGACAACAGGCGATGCAACATGGAAGCACAGATTCTTTAACACCGTCGATTGGGGAACCCTTGGAGGAGATTTTGTTGCCAATGCCAGTTCAACGGTCAATATTGCCGGCACCGGAGCGTATTCGTTTGATTCAACATCACTGCTGATCGGTGATGTGCAGGGATGGCTAAGCGATACATCGACAAACTTTGGGTGGATGATTGTTGGCGATGAGGTTTCATCACAGTCTGTTAAGGTTATCAGCTCGCGGGAAGATGTAACTGCTGCAAATCGTCCTAAACTCATTCTCAAGTATAGTATTGTCAATCGTGTGGGCAATAACCCGGTTCAGCCGATAGAATTTGCACTTCATCAGAACTACCCCAACCCGTTCAATCCCGCTACGACGATTCGGTATTCGATTCCTGTGTCGGGACATGTCTCGCTCAAGGTCTTCGACGTTCTGGGAAATGAAATTGCAACGCTGGTGAACAGTGTGAAAAGCGCTGGGACATTCAGGCAGGAATGGAATGCATCGGGAGTGCCGAGCGGATTGTATTTCTACCGGCTCCAGGCAGGGAATCTTGTCTCGACGAAGAAGATGTTGCTGGTGAAGTAAGAAATTGAAACCGATCACGATCATCGGTGCAGGGGCTGTTGGACATTCAATAGCCCTTGCGTTGTTTTACGGGGGAGTGAAAATTGACGGTATCTACTCTCTCCGCGGAAAAACTGCGCGTGCGCTGTCAAAAAAAGTGAAAGCGCGGATCTCCGGTCCGATATCAGCGTTGTCGGACGTTTCGGAGCGTGTGATTCTCTGCGTTCCGGACAAGGAGATCGCTTCTGTTGCAACAATACTCACGCAGCAATGCCGTTCATTGAAAAGCAGAATCGTGCTTCATACTTCCGGTGCGCACTCAAGCAGCGAGCTGTTGCCGGTCAAAATAAAAGGGGCTTCAATCGGTTCATTCCATCCGATGCAAACATTCCCCGCAAACAAAAGGATCTCTTTGAAAGGCGTTTGGTGCGCCGTAGAAGGGGAAAGGAGCGCCTTGAAGTTTGCAAAGCAGCTGGCAAAGATCTTTCATGCGCAGACTTTTACCATTTCTAAAGAAGAAAAAGTTCTGTATCATGCTGCGGGAGTCTTTGCATCCAACTATCTTGTAACGCTGCTATCGGTTGTTGAGCGAATTGCGATCGAAAGCGGCATTCAACGAAAGAACCTGTGGAAGATCTACGGGAACATCATCCGTCAGACACTGGAGAATGTTCTTTCATCCTCACCCGCAGAGGCATTGACCGGTCCGATCGCGCGGGGAGATGTGGAAACGGTTGCCGGACATTTGGAAGCACTCTCCGGAAAAAAATTGAACTATCTCGTGCCGCTCTATTCCGCACTGGGGATCGAAACGGCGCGGCTGGCACGGAAGAAAAAAATCCGGTAGGCACGCATTAATGCCGATCTACCACGCCAATGTAAAAGGGTGGGCTTCACCTCATAAAAAATAATGCTCGTAGATTACCACACTCACAATCAATTATGCAAACATGCGGACGGCGCTCTTGAAGAGTATGTGCAGCATGCAATACAACTAGGATTGAATGAGATCGGTCTCGCCGACCACACACCGATGCCGAACGATTGGGATATTGAGGTGAGGATGTATGAAGAGCAGTTCTGGACCGACTATAAACCGACTGTTCTGGCGCTTCAAGAAAAGTACAAAAATCAAATTACGGTCAAGTTTGCCGTTGAAGGTGATTTTTTCCCCGGGACGGAGAAGTGGGTGGAAGAATTCAACGGTAAAAATGAATTTGATTATGTCATCGGCTCTGTGCATTATCTTGGCGAGTGGGGATTTGACAATCCGTTGTACGTCGGCAAGTTCGATCATGTGGATATCGATGAATTGTACATCTCATACTACGATCATATCAAACGCTCCGCGCAGAGCGGATTGTTTGACATTGTGGGACACTGCGACCTTGTCAAGAAGTTCGGACACCGTCCCAAGAAGAACATCGAAGAGATCCTCCGCGCGACATTCGAGGTGGTAAAAGAATCGGGCATGGCGGTGGAAATCAACACGTCAGGTTTGAGGAAACCGGTGAAAGAGGTCTACCCGAGTGAACAGATACTGAAGATCGTTTCGGAATTCGGCATTCCACTCACGCTCGGTTCCGATGCACACACACCGACCGACGTCGGAAGGGATTTTGATGTTGCAAGGGAACTGGTTGAGAAGTACGGAAATGGGAAGATTTCCCTTTTCTCGAAAAGAGTTCGAAGTGAAGTGAAAATTTAAGGGTAGTGAAAAACCGCGCCAAATAAATCTTGTCATTCCGAGCGCAGCGAGGAATCTGGTTGCAGCATGGGCAAGCACCAACACACAAACCAGATGTTTCGCTTCGTCCCGATCCGAAGGATGCTTCGCATAGTAAGCATCGGGACTTCGCTCAACATGACATGTAATTTTTTTTTGTTGATTCGATCGCGTTAACGTTTTCTACATTTCAAGGCATGGACAAACGAATTTATATCATTGCCGCTCTTGCTGTTCTTGCAGTCATCCTCACGGTCATACGGGAATCGGGCGGGATGCAATCGGAACCGATGTCACTTCCGTTTTCGTCGAAGCAGGATATTTCGGCGGATCGTGTATTCACGATGGCAGATACGACGCTTCGTGCGCTTGGAATCGACAAGAAATATATTCGACCTATCAAGAACAGGAACGATGTTCGCGTTCTGTATCCCGCAAAGTTCGATGTCTTGAATTTCATCGGTGCGATGAAAGACTCACTCGACGATTACAACGCAGAGGTTTTTTCAGTCGATAATGCCCGCGAAAAGACCTCTATCGTGCAGATCAAGAACGGCGACATCATTCTCAAAAGTTTTATATTCAGTAAAGAACCTGTTCAAGCAGTGAAGAAAGGAGCATCACCATCGGTAAAGAAGTAAATCAAACGGCAATCATGGAAAAGATCGTCTCGCTCGCAAAGCGTCGCGGTTTTGTTTTTCAATCAAGCGAAATTTACGGCGGACTGAACGGCTGCTGGGATTACGGTCCATTGGGCGTTGAGATGCTGAACAATCTCAAGCAGGCGTGGTGGCGTTCCATGACATTCCGCGACGATGTTGAAGGAGTTGATGCATCCATCCTGATGCACCCGCGTGTGTGGGAAGCATCAGGTCACGTTGCAAACTTCACCGATCCGATGGTCGATTGCAAGCAGTGTAAAGCAAGATATCGCGTGGATGTGTTGATGGACGAACTATCTCTTAAAAAGAAAAAAGATATTCTTCGCGAGATGTTCCCGACTGAATTTGAAGGGCAGCAAAAAGACGAGCGGATTGAATCTGAATTTAGTACACGATTCTCCAACGAGGCGACTGTGACGGATGCTCTCAAAAAATCCATCCCGTGCCCAAACTGCGGCAACAAAGGGACATTCACCGAAGCACGCCAATTCAATCTGATGTTCAAGACATTCGTCGGACCAGTGGAAGATACGAACAACGTCGTCTATCTCCGTCACGAAACGGCGCAGGGGATCTTCGTCAACTTCATGAATGTGCAGAGTGCATCGAGACAGAAACTCCCCTTCGGCATCGCGCAGAGCGGGAAAGCATTCCGGAACGAGATCAATACGAAGAATTTCCTCTTCCGCACCCGCGAATTCGAGCAGATGGAGATGCAGTACTTTGTGAAGCCGGGAGAAGAGGATAAATTCTTCGAGTACTGGCGCGAAGAGCGGATGAAGTGGTTCCTCGAACTCGGTATGAAGCAGGAGAACCTGCAATGGCACAAGCATGAGAAACTCGCGCACTACGCAAAAGCGGCGTTCGACATCGAATTCAAATTCCCGTTCGGCTGGGGTGAGATCGAAGGGATCCACAGCCGCACCGATTTTGATCTGGGGAACCACGAGAAATTCTCCGGCAAAGCGATGAAGTACTTCGACGAGCAGACGAAAGAGAAGTTCGTCCCGTTCGTGATCGAAACATCTGTCGGTGCGAGCCGTTCGTTCATGGCGTTCCTCTGCGCGTCGTACGATGAAGAGATGGTCGAAGGTGAGATGCGCACAGTGCTTCATCTTCATCCCAAACTCGCCCCGATGAAAGCGGCGATCCTGCCGTTGGTCAATCGCGACGGAATGGACGACATCGCACATAATATGACCAAAGATTTGCAGAAATATTTCCGCGTCTTCTACGACGACAGCGGCGCGATCGGTCGCCGGTATCGCCGTCAGGATGAGATCGGTACGCCGTACTGCTTTACGGTCGATTCGCAGACACTGCAGGATCAAACAGTCACTGTACGCGAGCGCGATTCGATGAGGCAGGAGCGGATTGCGATGAGCAAAGTGAAAGAGTATTTGCTTGAGAAGATTTAGCAAATTCCAAATAACAAGTTCCAAAGAACAAATAAAACTCAAATTTCAATCTCCAATTTCAGCCTTTGATTCATTGGTGATTTGATATTATTTGGAATTTGTTTATTGTGATTTGGAGTTTTCTTCACTACTACATTGATTATGAAAACCATCTTCATCAATCCCGAACTGCAATACATGCGTGCCGGGTGGAGGATCGGAATTTTTGTTCTGATTTTTTCCGCCTGTTCATTGGTCATCGGCGGACCGCTCGTTCTCCTTGCAAAACAATTTGAAGTATTGAAAATTGCCGTGGTGCCGACGTTTGCCACGTATGTTGCACTGACATTGGCGACATGGATCACGCTTCGGTTTGTAGATAAGCGTCCACTGTACTCCGTCGGGCTTTTGTTTCATGGAGGCTGGGGGAAAGAATTGTTCCAGGGGATCCTGCTCGGTGCAGGAATGATGACAACGATCGTCATCATTTTTTTCGCTGGCGGGATGATCACCATTGAATTTCGTGAATTGGAGATAGGGAGTATCATGCTGATTTTCCTGAACAGCGCTGCACTCTATACAGTGGTCGGTTACGGCGAGGAGTTGATGTTTCGCGGATACATCCTGCAAGTGTTTGCCGAAGGGACAAACCGGCTTATTGCCGCTCTGACAATCTCGATCCTCTTTGCATTCGCGCATGCAAAGAACCCGAACGTATCGATATTCGGACTCATCAATGTCGGGCTTGCGGGATTGTGGCTTTCCGTTGCATACTACAAAACGAATGCGCTTTGGCTTGCCATCGGTTTACACATCTCGTGGAATTTCTTCCAGGGATTCGTGTATTCTCTTCCGGTGAGCGGAACAACATCCGACAAAGAACAGATCGGCAAAGCGATCGTCACCGGTCCTGAATGGCTGACCGGCGGAACATTCGGTCCCGAAGGGGGAGCGCTTGCAACATTGATGCTGATTATTTCGATCGCGCTTATTTATAAACTCGATTGGTTCAAATCTGCCGACGGTGCATGGATGTACCGGAATTGGGTCGCAGACCGGAAGCAGCAACTGGCGCAACAATCTCAGGAACAGGTGCCGGTTCAGTCGTGAAGAGTGTGTACAAAACCGGCTGTTTCCTTCTTTTTATCTCCTCCGTTTCATTTTCCCAATGGGTGACTGCACCGGATTTTGACGACCGCGCGCAACGCGGCATCAATTTCGTGTACAATCTTGAATTTGAAAATGCGGAAAAGGAATTTGAAGAGCTCGCACAGCACTATCCGTCTCATCCTGCCGGAAAATTTTTTCTCGGTATGATCGAATGGTGGAAGATCCTGATCGATATTGACGACGAGTCGCGGGACGACCTCTTCATACAAAAAATGGACGATGTGATCGATCTGTGCGACAGTCTGCTGGATGTGAACGAGAACGATGTCAGCGCGCTCTTCTTCAAAGGAGGAGCGCTCGGTTTTCAAGGCAGGTTGCGGGCAAACCGCAGCAGCTGGATCAAAGCGGCGAATGACGGACGGCTCGCGCTCCCGATCGTGCAGCGCGCATTCAAACTCGCTCCGGACAATTATGATATCCTTCTCGGTATTGGAATTTATAATTACTATGCCTCAACGATCCCCGAAAGATATCCGATTGTCAAGCCGGTGATGATCTTCTTTCCTGCGGGAGATAAAAAAAAGGGGATCGAGCAGCTCAGGGAGGCGTCCGAACATGCGCGGTATGCTGCATTTGAAGCGAAGTACTTCCTGCTTCAACTGCATTACAATTACGAACGACAGTTCGATACGGCATATGCATTGGCGACCTCGCTGCTGAAGCAATTCCCGAACAATGTATTGTTCCATCGGTACGTCGGCAGAAGTGCATACGTGCTTTCGAAATACGCCGAAGCGGAACAAGCATTCCAGCAGATCACCCTTCGATGCGAACTGAAGAAGCGCGGCTATGGCAACTACGCGCAGCGCGAGGCGGCATTCTATCTTGCCATGGTGGAGATGAGCAAACAACGGTACGCTGAAGCCTTGAAATATTTTTACCAATGTGATAAATTATGCCGGACGATCGATAAGGACGAGACATCCGGGTATATGGTGCTGACGAATTTGCGGATCGGGATCATCTACGATCTCCAGAAAAAAAGAGACTATGCCGTGATGCAGTACCAAAAAGTGAAGAAGATGAGAAATTACGAGAACGCCCATGAACTTGCAGATCAATATTTAAAGGAGCCGTACGGACAATGAACGAGGTGACGATTTTCATCATTATTGCGGGTATTGTTGCGGCTGGTGCTGAGATTCTCGGCGGGGCGTTTGTCGCATGGAGAAGAGACGTATCGAAAAAAATTCAGGAGTATCTCATCGCGCTCGGCGCCGGATTCCTGCTCGCACTGGTGATGATCGATCTGCTTCCCGAAAGTATAGCCCATCTGGGCGCAACGGCTCCGTTGTGGATGTTGTTCGGATTCAGCGTGATCCACTTTGTGGAACATACGGTGGTGAAGCATTTGCATTTCGGCGAAGAGACACATTCCGATATCATGATCTCAAAGATCGCCAGCTATTCGGCATTCTGGGGATTGTTCATCCATGCATTTTTTGACGGGCTTGCCATCTCCGCGGGAATGTACTTTGATTTTTCACTCGGTATCATGATATTCCTCGCGATCACATTGCACAAATTTCCGGAAGGGCTCACGATCGCATCGATCATGCTTGCATCGCAGCAAACCAAAAAGACCGCGCTTCGCGCTTCGGCGGGAGTCGCCGGTGGGACGATGATCGGAATTTTGATGATCTTCTTTTTACAGAACGTCGATCCGAAAATTACCGGATATGCGTTCGCATTTTCAGCCGGTGCGGCGTTGTATGTGAGCGCCAGTGATCTGATCCCTGAGATCAACCGTTCGGATAACCGCAGACTCTCGTTAGTTGTCTTCGGCGGGATGGTGTTGTTTTATCTGAGCGGGTTGTTGGTGCATGAGGTGATAGGGCATTGAATGGATTTTTTCTCTCGTTTCCCAACCTTCGTCATCTTTTCTTATTGAGTCTGTAGATCATTGCCGAAGAAATACCACACATGACGACGGCAGCAACGATCAATGAGCTCTCTTTTTGCGAAATTCCGATAAAGATATCGCCGACAAACATGACGAGGAAGAAAATGTATGCAAGAGTCAGCATAGGAATCGATCTTTTCAATGTCGCAAACCCAAAGATAAAGCCGAGGGCAAATTGCCGTGCCGCCCACATGGAAATAACGTAGTCAATCCCTTTTGCGGTAAGGTCAACTGTTTCCAACACCGATTGAGGTGAAAAGAATAATTGCACGCTCACCATCAGTTCAAGCAACGCAAACAGTCCCGATACGATCAGTATCCATTTTGGCAATGAACGTTGTTCTTCCATATTTTTCATTTCAATCTAAAGATTCATTCGGTTGATTTATCATGAATACCGTCTACGTTTTTTTCATTATCGTTTTGCCGGAGGCGGTGGAAAAATCTTCGGATGTGCTTCCAGAATTAGCCATCTGCCTTCAACTTTCTTCATCACTTGAACTACATGACCCTTGAGAACTCCGCGGTTATCCGGAGGGACGATTTCAATTGCTGCTTGCCATATTGCCAACTCATGCGAAAGCATGCGAACCGTCCCTTCATCTTGATTGACCCGCGCGCCGGGCATCGTTTCGTGTAAAAGCCTGTTGTAGGCGATCGCGATTTCTGTTCGGCCATGTTGGACATCGCCGAATGCTCCGACCCGGATTCCATCGTCGGTGTAAAAGGAAGCGGCGCTCTTTGCATCGCCATTATTCCAGCATTCAGCGAAGGCTCTTGCTTCCTTTAAGATTGCCTGTTCTTCATCTTTCATAAATGATGTCTCCTTTGTTTGGCACTGGCACATCAGCAGGGAAATTGTTGACAACATCAAGTGAATTGAACTTTTCATTTGAGATTATAATTTAGGGGAGAGATCTTTATTAATTTTCAGGATAAGGTATTTCTCCTTACTCCCGTAATATCTTCTCCATTGTCTTTCCTTTTGCCAGTTCATCGACCAGCTTGTCCATATAACGGATCTTTTGCATCAGTTTGTCCTCGATCTCTTCCACACGATAACCGCAAATCATGCCGGTAATTTTTGAAGCATTCGGATTCATGTGCGGTGCCTGAGCGAAAAATGTTTCAAGATCGTTCTTCTTGTCGATCTGTTGTTTCAATGTTTTTTTATCATACCCCGTTAGCCAAAAGATAACGACATCGACTTCCGCTTTTGTGCGTCCCTTCTTCTCCGCTTTTTGTATATATAACGGATAGATGCTGGCAAAAGACATTTTGAATACTCTAGTATTATCCATTTCGGTAATTATTGATTGTCAAAATTAATTTAGATGGTTCGCTGCACGTTAGCCCTGTCGCCAAAGGATTGCGCTAATCTAAAAAGCATGCATCACTAAATCAACAGAGAAGGTGGGAAATTTTGTTGAGGTGAGATGTCAGACATCTTCTTTGTTCAAAAAAGAAAAGCCGGAACGTGTTGTCCGGCTACACTCAGATGGGCTCCACCTGTCAGGTGGAGCCCATCTACATATTACAAATTCATGTTGTGCAGAGAGTTGGGAAGTGGTTCGACGCGGCGCAGGAATAACAGCCATCCTGAGCATGCTTCGACTCGCTACGCTCGCTCAGCATGACTAATGAATTTGAAGGATGCACCGAAAGATGACTTCAATAACTTAGCCTGCGCCTTGCCTGCCTTAGCCGAAACGAAGCATAGGCTTCGTGCAGGCAGGCTCACCATGACTTTTTTATTGTTTTGTGTAACATCACTTACAAAGATATTCTATACATCCAGCGCCACGGTAATTCGGCTCATGCTGCCGATCTTGCCGAGGGAATTGAAGCTGTAATCGAGACGCAATTTGTTCAGCACCAGTCCGCCGCCGAGTGAAAAGCCCGCCATACCTGCCGATGTGCCGATCTTCAATTCTTTTCTCCGCTCATTGTTGTAGCCGAATCGGAATCGCAATGCTTTGCTCAGTGTAAACTCGCCGCCGAGGGAAAATGCGTTGAACCGTTCGGCGAACGAATCGCGTTCTTCATTCAACTTGTGGAAATTCAGATTCAACTGAAGAGGAAGATGCTGCGGCTTGATCGTTCCGCCGATCTTCAATTCAAAGGGGAGAGATTCCTTCGTCTCCATGTACGGATCGAGTTGCGTTCCGATATTTGACAGTGAGATACCGAATGACATCGGATCATCACCGGGAATCAAATAGAGCAGACCAATATCTGCTGCAATTGCAGATGAACTGACATCTGCAATGGATGAATAGATCAGTTTTGCAGTGACGCCATAATAGATATTCTCGTCATACAGGCGTGCAAGAGATAACGACAATGCCATGTCCCCCGCGCCGAATGTGCCGAGTTTGTTTGCGAGGACATCTGTTTCATCGAACGTGCCGTAGTTGATATAATTAACACCCAATCCGAACACGCCGATATCCGGAAGTTCTTGAGAGTAGACGGCAAATCCAGCGTTGATATCGAGCAGATGATTTGTATATCCAAAGACCGCCTGCGGGGATAATGCGGTTCCAATACTTGCGGGATTATAAAAAACACCGGTCGGATCGCCGTTCATCGATACAAAACTTCCTGCCATTGCCGATGCTCTCGCGCTGACATCCTGCCGCAGGAAATCGTATGTGGGGCGCTCGCCGGAAATAAGAAAGAAGGGGATAAAGAATAGTGCGGCAATACTTTTATTCGTTCGCATCGAAATCTCCTCGTATGTTTTCACTAACCTTGCGAAGGTTTAGAACCTTCGCAAGGTTTCCTGTCTCAATGTAGTCAACACTATTCTGAAATTCAATATTTTATCTCTCGTGATTTATGGGTATAATAAACCATGGTAAAGGAAAAAAGATCATGTGTCATTCCGAGCGAAGCGAGGAATCTGGTTGCAGCGCAGAGAAGCAAAGTGAATCCCCCCCGCAAACCAGATTCTTCACTCCGTCCCGACAAAAATCGTCGGGACTCCGTTCAGAATGACACAGAATTGTTTTTGGTGAAGTCGATACTTAAAACGACAATATCATTTGCATTCTTTCTGATGTTCCTCTCCGGCTGCGCCGGTCGATTCGTTTCCGCCGGAGATCACTTCAGTCTATCCTCTTCCGCAGACGACAAATTTTACGGACAACAAGATCGTATTGGAATTCAGCGAATACGTCGACCGCCGGTCGACGGAAGAGGCGATCTTCATTTCACCAAATATTCAAGACAAAGAATTCGATTGGAGCGGGACCGAAGTTGAACTGATCTTTCACGAAGAGTTGAGGAAGAACACGACGTACGTCATTACGATCGGTACCGACGTGAGAGATGTGCGGGCATCGAACCGCATGGCGAATTCATTTTCCCTTTCGTTTGCAACGGGGGACAAGATCGACAACGGCATGATCACAGGGAAGGTGTTCGACGAAAAGCCGGATGGCGTGATGATCTTTTCGTACCGATTGAATGATATCAAAGCGGACACGCTCGACCCGAAGTACACGAAACCCGATTACCTGACACAGACAGGGAAGGATGGCGAATTCCGGTTGACGAACATTGCGCCGGGAATGTACCGGCTCTTTGCTGTCCGCGACGAGTTCCGCAATCTGCTCTACGATCCGGAAACCGATGGTGTCGGCACAACGGATGATGTTACGCTGACTGAATCCGATAGTATGAAGTCAGGATTGAAATTCATCATTGCAAAAGAGGATACGACCGCGCCGCGTATTACATCGGCGCAGCCGGTTGACGGCAGCCATTTGTCGGTGCAGTTCAGTGAACCGATGGATACCACAACAATACGATCTTCGTCATTCGCGATCACCGACACAATGGGAAGAACGCTCGTCAACGTACTCGAACTCTTTCCTACGAATTTCCAACTAACGGCTTATACACTCATAACAGATCGGCAGTATGGCGATTCGTTGTATCTTCTTCATGTGCAGGAAACAGTGAAAGATAAAGCAGGATACGGGATGAGTCCGCTGGCGCAGAGCAAACTCTTTACCGGCAGCGGAGTGCAAGATACGATTCCCGCATCGATACTCTTCCTCTCCATCAAAGATTCGTCGTCAAAGATCTTCAGCGATAACAGCATCATGGTACGGTTCTCCGATGTTATCCGTCGAGCACAGGCAGATTCGATATTTAGAATATTGAGGAACAAAGATTCATCATCGGTTCCATGTATTTTCACGTGGCTGGATCCTGCCGCCGTCTCGGTCAAACCGACAATACCGTTCGCAGTCAATGAAACGTACTCACTCAGCATCGTGTGGAATTATATTGCCGATTTGGCGGGAAACATGCGCAAAGACAGCATCACGACAGTTCAGTTTTCAATCGATGATCCGGAGAATTACGGTTCTATCGAAGGGAATTTTGCCGGATTCCGGAGCGAGACTTCCGTGATACAGACAGAGAACATTGTTGACAAAAAGCAGCCGCAAAAAAAAGTGAAGACATCTGCCGCAGGCAAATTCTCATTCAGCCGTTTGCCGGAGGGGAGATATGTCCTGAAAGCATTCGACGATCTGAACAAAAACTTTATGCACGATGCGGGGAAGCCGTTTCCGTTTCTCCGTGCGGAACAATTTTCTCATTACAAAGATACGATTCGGGTTCGTCCCCGTTGGCCTGTGGATGGGGTGATCTTCAAAGAAAAATGATCACTCTTCGATGTTGCTCTGTACCGCCGTGCTGTCGATCTGCGCAGGAAGGGGAGGTTTAGGAGGTTGGTTCTTGATCACTTTATCCGGCACGATCCACGCAGCGCGGTATCCGTCAGTCTGAATTTTATCCAGCAGCGTTTTTGCTTCATACCTGTTTGAAAAATCCCCCGCCCGCACTTTATACATCGGCGCTTCGTACACGGTATAGATCCACAGGTCGGGATATTTGAGGTTCAGTTCATTCCGCAGCGTGATCGCCTGGTCGTACTCGCTCGTGGCGATCAATTGAACGCGGAATCCCTGCAGCGTTTCGGGTTGTGCGGAGGTCGGATTATCGATCGCAATGCCGGATGCTTTTGGCGTATCATTTTTTTTATAGCGATATACTTCAGTATCGTAAAATGACGGCTTGAACGATCGTTCGAATGTACTCAACTTTTCTTTGTGTGGTTGATACTGCAGCGAATCGGATTCCAGTGATAAATTTCCCGATGGGTAAAATCCCGATACGCCGATTACAAAGAGGAATAAAGTGAGAGAGAGGGAGAATTGCTTTATTTTTTGAACATGCAGACCCATGCTTCGGTGTAGTCTTTCGGATATTGTTCTTGAATCTTTTTCAGAAAATCTTCCGCCTGTTTCTTCGTTGCAAATCGCCCGGCACAGATCCGTTCCATCTTAATCCCCCCTTCATACAGCCTGATCATCGGTAACTTGAAGCGTTTCTGCGTCACTGTGTAATTCCGGTCGGCATTGATCTTCTTTCTGTACGCACCGATCTGCACGCTATAATATTTCGTCGGTGCTGCTGCGCGGACAGAAATGGTGGCATTCCCGCCGTTCGTCTTTTTCCGCGTATGAGCCGACAGCGTATCTGCCTGAACATTGAATCGTTGCGTTGTTGAGGGAGGAGCTGCTGTAGTTTGCGTCTCTTCCTGTTCCGATGGTTCTTCCGCTGCCGTCGTGGTGTCGTCGGGCTCGGTTTCAGTCACGTACTCGCCGTCGCTTCTACCAAAAGTAGAATAGCCTGACGAAGTACAGCCGGCGACCAGTACTGCACCAAGAAAGAGTCCGATATGTAAAAAATTTCTAATATCCCCCTCCGGTCGCTGTTGCACCGCTTGCAATGGCAACACTCGCACTTGCACCGATTCGGTCTGCGCCGCTGGCGACCATCTTCAGTGCATCTTCGCGTGTGCGGACGCCGCCGGATGCTTTCACCCCCATGGCACTGCCGACAACGTAGCGCATCAATGCGATGTCTCCGGCAGTTGCTCCTCCTTTGGAGAATCCTGTCGATGTCTTTACAAAGTCCGCCCCGGCACGTTTTGACAGCATGCAGGCAACGACCTTTTCGTCGTCGGTGAGCAAGCCGGTTTCAAGGATCACTTTGCTCAGCACGCCGTACCGTTTTGCCGTACTGACGACGGCAAAGATATCGTGTTCCACATATTCGTAATCGCCCGATTTCAACCTGCCGACATTGATCACCATATCAACTTCCGTTGCGCCGTTCTTGATCACATTCTCGGTTTCAAACGCTTTTGTTTCGGTCGATGTGGCGCCGAGAGGAAATCCGATCACCGTGCAGACCTTTACGGCAGTATCTTTCAACAGGGATGCGCACAACGGCACATACGAAGGATTGATGCAGACGCTGGCAAAGAGGAATTTCTTTGCCTCGGCGCATAATTGCTCCACCTGTTGGACGGTCGCTTCGGGCTTCAATAACGTATGGTCGATCATCCGCGCGAGGTTCGGTTCAACGCCCCCTTCTTTTTCAACGCCGTATCCCGCCGAGATGCGTGTCGCTCCGTTCTCAACAATGGAACGGACCCCTTCTTTGTTATGGATGACACAATGCCCGTCTGCGCAGATGCCATCCTTGCAAAGGCATTTGTGTTCTGCGGATTGCTCCTTCAGGAGCTCCGCAATAAGCTTTTCAATGATCTCTTGTCTGTTCATTTGAGTACTGTCATTGTTCGCACGGAAGAGTGCGAACCGGTTGATAACCGGTAAAAATATATTCCTGAGGAATTCCCCGATGCATCAAAGTAGGTGCTGTGATTTCCCGCTTCTTGATATCCGTTCACCAACTCCGCAATCCTTCTTCCCAGCACATCATACACATACAATGTTACGAAACCTGAGCGAGGAATTCCATAGTTAATTCGCGTGACAGGATTGAATGGATTCGGGTAATTCTGCAATAATATAAATGAATATGGAATTTCTTTGTCCGTAACTGACAGAGGAGGGTGTGAATATCCGATGACCTGTATATCATCCAGATACCATCCATCGCGTTCTTCACCTCCGTCGGATGATAGTCGGTATCTGATCGCTATCTGCTTGCCGGCAAATTCTGAAATGTCCGCTCTCTGATCGATCCATCCACTGGTAGGGGAGAACGCATCGTATCCGAAACTTCCCGCGGGCTGCTTGCTGCCGAATCGTTCAGATCCTTTTCGCGAATATCGCGTCTTTACCGGTTTCCACACCGAACCGCCGTCGGTCGAAATTTCCACCACGCCGAAATCCCACACCGGTTCGATCGACCATTTTGTTTTGAATTGCAGTTCAGCGAACTGATAAGAGGTAAGATCGATGGGAGAGAGGAGCGTGAGAGAATTATCGACATTCGCAGCGTACTTTCCGTTCGGACTGTCGGTGAATACTTTTGAGTTCGCAAGAAGATCATCGACGCCGCTCCATCCTGTGCCGGTGGACCATTGTGAGGTGGAGTTTGCACTGTCGTGAAATACTATCGTCGATGATCCTGTAAGGAACATAACGCTGTCGTTTACCATCGCTCCGCCAACTGCGTCCTTGATATAAATTTTTGCAGTTGGTGATGGGATAGGATTTCCAAGGACGAAGGCGAACTGTATTGTATCGCTGGACCGAGAAGGAATAGTGCCGGATGCGGCAGATGAGCTGACAACGCCATCGGAAGTTTGAAAGTGAAAGAGATGAGGTTGCGATTCACTCAGGCCCTTATTATCGATGACCATTCCGCTGTTTACGCCATTATTCAAAAAAGTCTGAACAGAAAGATATTCTCCTGCAACAAATGCCAGGTACTTATTTGCGTTTAAATTCTCTTCTGCAAGAGGATAGATCTCTTCGATCGATGGCCAGAATCCTGTGGCGCCTACTTCGGGCGTCAGCGCATACGTCCGTATTTTTGCACCGGAAGTATCTCCGAACATATAGTCGTCTGAATTGCCTCTGGTAGAGTACGCGACCGTTTGAAGGTCTGTTCCCGTCGCATACCGATTCACCGATGTCATATCGAACGACCAATCACGGAAAAGGATCGAGTCCTCACTTTCCATCGATTTGTATCCCCACGGATAGATCAATAGATTGCTATAAGTGTGGTAATTGAAACAAGTCTTTATAACATGTGCCCGCATGAACGCATCGATCGCTTGCGTCTCAGGTTCGGAGAATGGTGAACTTCCCCGATAGACGTCACTGCTAGTGCTCGTGCTTGATCCTCCATTCGGAGCATTCCACATGAACTCGGGACCGTAATTCCTGTTCAGATCGACTCCGAATGTTCCGTTAAGATTGTCACGTCGGTTCTTTCTCCACATCGCGCCGCCGTTCGGCTGCAGTGTTTGGTTGAATACATAGCCATCCGGATTGACGACGGGGATAAACCACATCTGTCGATTGTCGACAAGGTATTTTGCTTCCGGATCTGTGGTGTAATTTTCAAGCAGCCACCACATGTAATAGATCACTGTCATCATTCCCTGCGGCTCGCGGGCATGATGGAGTGCGGTATAAAGTACTTCCGGTTCGGACGGTTCGGTGGTCGAGGGATTGTCGGAGATCTTGAGTGCGTAAATCGCTCGTCCCTCGTGGGTGTGACCGATGGAATCCTTTGAAGTGATGAGAGCCGGAAAGAGAAGTTTCATTGAATCCAATTGCTGAATCACTTCGGCGTACGTCAGGAATCCACCCATGGCACCGTACCTGAAATTTTTCGGTGCGGTTGATGAGAATTTTTGCAGGGATCCGATTTTCCGGCGTTGCCGTTCGGCGTAGAATTGTATCCAGTCCTTGATGATGAACGAATACGGAACATTTGCTTCATCCAACTGCTTCAATTCGGTCTCGCTCAGGAAAACCGATATTGTTCCGCCGATCTTTCCCTCAACATGGTCAATTGCAATACCAAGATCGGCGATCCGTTTGAACTCCTCCGCAGAGTGGACGGGGATCCGGACTTGACTGTATCGTTCTTGAGAATAAAGAAGAGAACCAAGGAAGAGGAGGCAGACGAATGATTTCATTTAGTGACGACCATTTTTTTGGTTGAGGAGAATGTTCCTGATGTCAGTGTATAGTAGTATACACCGCTTGAAAGACTCCCTGCATTCATTGTAATAGTATAGAAGCCGGGGGAAACAGTTCGGTTCACGAACGATTCAATTTCACGTCCGAGCATATCGAACACCTTCAGAGACGTAAAACCTGAAACCTGAATTGTGAAACCAATCTGTGTTTCCGGGTTGAACGGGTTTGGGAAATTTTGCAAAAGAGAATATTCTCTCGGCACGTCGTGGTTTTGTACGATATCCGCACCGGTTGAGACGGGAGTAAGTGAGATATCAACTGTGTCCATTGTTCCTGCTATGGTGACCACAGTGTCAAGTCGTGCAATATATCCACTCTTTGAAAATTTTATCGTATGCGCACCCGAGGCGCTTCCATACGCATATCTTCCGGAAACATTTGTGAGTGACTTTCTCCCCATCTCCTGAACAAGCACTTCTACATTCTCCAGCACTTGACCTGTGCCGGCATCACGAACGACGCCGGTTACATTTCCGCCATGCTTCTCATTCACTGTCAGTACATACAAACCTGTATTCATATCTGAGACAGCAATTTTTCCTGATGGGAAATAAGGATAAACACCCCACGCTCCGTGAAAAACAGAGTTGTGGCCGGGTTGAGTTGAGCCGGGATACGTATCATAGAATGCCACTTCGATCGGATTGGAAGGATTTTTAATATCAAGCACTCTGAAGCCTTCACCATAATATGCAATGTAGAGGAAATCGCCCTTCACAAAAACATTGTGGATGCTCGCTATTGGATCAGAGGACCAGGTTGCTATTTCAATTGGACTGGTTCTATTTGTAATGTCATAAATGTGCAGATGTCCGCCGGTTACTTCGGTAGCGACGAACATATAATTTCCATCCTCAGTTAACCATGCCTGATGTGTTCTTCCTTCAGGGGCTGTCGTTGTTTTGCTGACGATCTTCCCGGTTGTATTTTGTGTGTAGTGACCTTTCGTTGAAAAATCCACAATATCCAATCGGTTTCCGTTAATTGCTGAAGCGTAAAGGGTATCATTCCTGATGATCGCATCGTGAACATACGGGGTGCTCCCTTTTCCGTATGAACCGACTTGCAAAGGATTGAGCGGATCGAAGATATCCATAATGCGGGTTCCGCCGAAATCACCGCCGTTGACGTAAAGAAAATTCTTTTCGATACTGACAGTGTGTGAACGATAGTATGGTTTTGTTCCACCACCGACAAGGGTATCAATCCAGACAAATACTTTCTTAAACGATGCAGAATCAGG
>JACPGG010000050.1:0-5298 GCA_016182545.1 Ignavibacteriales bacterium | reverse complement strand
AAGGAGATATTGCTTCCTTCGGCGCCGACGTACAAATAATTTTTGTACGTACGGAACTCGTGATAATTGTAAGTCGACGGCGGACCGAAATGGAACGACACCTCTTTCAGTGGTAGTTCAGTGATGTCTACGATTGATGTTCCCTGCGACGTACCGATGAATGCATACTCACGGTTCTTGACACTGTCCGTCCATCCCCATATTTCTGAATAATCTGCATCACCCGAACCGCCGTCATACTTGTCCATGGTTCCGTAGAGCGAGACGTTGTAACTGATTTGAGAGGAGAGAAAAGAAAAGGCAACAGTAGTGAGAAGGAATATTTTATGCATTACGTCCCGCAAATTGGTGAAGGTTGTACGTTGAAAGTATGAAAAAAATCAATGCTGCGAAAGCGTCACGTGCTGCCAGCCACGCACGGAGTTACAAATGTAAATATTATCGGCAGTTTTAACGTCAGTGAGTGTCAGGACCTTCTCCGTGGCGTCAGGATTGTTCACGAGCATGTCATTTCTGTAAATACCCGGAAGGAGTCCGCTTGACTGCGGCGGTGTGAAGAGTTTGCCGTTCTTTTCAATGAAAATGTTCGAGATCGACCCCTCCGTGATCTCATCCCGCTCATTCAGGAAAATGTAATCAGCAATTTCCTCAGCCTGAGTTTTTTCTTGATACATATTGTAAAGGCGTCTGTTGGTCGTTTTATGGAGGAGAAATTTATCGTTGGAATAGGTTCGCTCGGTGGCGATTTTAATGATCGATTTGTTTTGCGACGGGTGATATTCAAACGTATCAAGGACCGGGATGCCGGCTTTGGTGAGCAACAACCGGACTCGATATTGTTTATCCTTACTGAATGCCCGTTCTGCAACCTTAAGGGACGTTCTGATCTTTTTCATATCGAACGAAAAGAAAAAATATTGCGCCGATTGCTGCATCCGTTCCAAATGTTGCTCAAGAAACAGGAATTCTTTCTTCCAGAGTATGGTTTCCAAGATCTCGAATCGATCGAGGTCATTCAATAAGAATGCCGCCTTTAAAGCGCACTCCTCGTACTCCTTTGCCGGGTCCGAATCATGCACGATGCCGCTGCCGATCCCTAAAATTCCTCTGCTGTTATTCAACACGATGGTCCGTATTGCGACATTAAAAACAGCTTCGTCGTCCGGCGAGATAAAACCGATCGCGCCGCAATACACTCCCCGTTGATGCCGTTCTACTTCATTGATGATCTGCATCGTTCGTATCTTTGGCGCACCGGTGACGGAGCCGCAGGGGAATAATGCTTTGAAAATTTCATAGTACGGTGTCCCCCGCTTCAGCGTTCCGGAAATCGTCGATGTCATCTGCAGTACGGTCTCATATTTTTCAACGTTGAACATATCTTTCGTTTGAACGCTGCCGGTCTCACAGATCCTCCCCAGATCGTTCCGCAACAGATCGACGATCATCAGATTTTCGCTCCGGTTTTTTTCGTCGTTCTTGAGCCACTCGGACAACTGTTCATCGTCCGCAAGAGTTTTCCCCCGCTGGCATGTTCCCTTCATCGGTTTCGTATAAATGGAATTCCCTTTTCTCCGGAAGAAGAGTTCGGGTGAGAATGATAAAATCTGTGTGTCGTCCAGATTGAGAAATGCTCCGAACGGTACATGTTGTTTTTCTCTGAGGAGCAAGTACAGTTCAAGATCGTCGCCGGAAAAAATAAATTCGTACCTATCCGTGTAATTGACCTGATAGGTGTCCCCGCCGGCAATATATCTTTTCAGCCGCTCGACACCGTGAAAATATGTGCTCACTGAAATGGAAAGGTGAGGATTGTGCACCCGGATTTTTGAAGCGTGGATCTCGACATCCATTAAATCGGGCGGCACAATGAGAGGCGAATTGTACACCCCTAAATAGAGGAGCGGAAGCGATGTTCTGTTGTCAAACTCGCGCGCAACCTTCTCAAAATGATATCCGCTTTCGTACCCGAAATATCCCGCGATCCATTTTCCCTGTTTCAGGTAGTTCTCAATTTTGGCGAACACTCCCGGAATATCTTTCAATGTGTTTGCTGTCAGAATATCGACGGGCAAATTGAACAGGAAGTTCTGCCGGTTCTGGTCGTCTTGACGGGACGATTCCAACAGCACCGTGTTCGGTGCGCGCAATGCGGAAAATAAAAAAGCACGGTCATGTACCAGACCGTGCTTTGATGTAGCACGCGTGCTATCCAATGAGTTGTTCCAGATTGACTTTCAACTTTTGTATCGTTTGTTCGAAATTTTGCTGTTTTGATTTTTCTTTGTCAATGACATCGGCTGGTGCCTTTCCCACGAAATTCTGGTTGCTTAGCTTTGCAACCACACCGTTCAATTGTCCGGTCAAACGGTCGATCTCTTTCTGCAGCCGTTCTCTTTCTACGGCGACATCGATCAATCCTTTCAACGGAACGAAGATCTCCTGTCCCTTGACGACTGAACTGGCGGAATATCCCGGCTTCGGTAACGCCATGCCGAGCGTGATCTTGTCCAGCCGCAGGAATTTTTGAAGCGACGGCTGTTGCTCTTCCAATATCGATAATTTATCGTAATCATGGCAACTTGCGACAAGTTCGATTCCCTTTGAAGGTGGAATATTCATTTCACTCCGTATCTGCCGCACGGCAGAAATGACCTCCTGTAAAAATTCCATTTTGTTTTCCACGCCGGCATCGATCATACGTTCATCGTTGACAGGTATTGCTGCCCGCATGATCGTTTCCGTGTTATTCCTGTCGCCGAGGTGCTGATAGATCTCTTCCGTCACATACGGCATGAAAGGATGGAGGAGTTTCAATGTCTCTTCATAGATCTTCAAAGCGCGATTAAGGATCGCTTGCTTCAAATGAACATCGCTCGTTTCCTGAACGCGGAGCTTCACGAACTCGACATACCAGTCGCAGAAATCTTTCCAGAGAAATTCGTACAGCATCTTTACCGCGTCGTTCACACGCAGGTTTTCCATCGCCGCTGTGGTATCTCGAACCGAGGAATTGAATCGCGAAATGATCCAGCGATCGGATAAATCTTGAGACGGAGTCGGAGATGCAATTGTCAATTGCTCGTTGTCCAATGATACTTGGTCTCGATTCATCATCAAGAACCGTCCGGCGTTCCACATCTTGTTCGCAAAATTCCGTCCGATCTCGACCATCTCGTTGTCATACAGAACATCCTGGCCTATCGGTGCGAGAAATAAAACTGTGAACCGCAATGCATCTGTGCCGTATGTTGCGATCACATCGAGCGGATCAGGCGAGTTGCCGAGCGATTTGCTCATCTTGCGGCCTTGCGCATCGCGTAACAGACTCGTGAAATAGACGTGGCGGAAAGGAATATCGCCGCGGAATTCCAATCCTGCCATGATCATCCGCGCAACCCAAAAGAAAATAATATCGGGTGCGGTAACGAGAGTATCGGTCGGATAAAAATATTTCAGATCGTCGGTCTCTTTGGGCCAGCCGTGGACAGAGAAGGGCCAGAGCCATGAGCTGAACCACGTATCGAGTACGTCACTGTCTTGCCGCAAATTGGTGGAACCGCAATGGGGACATTTTTCGGGAGCCGTTCGCGCGACGATCGGTTCCTTGCAATCGATGGTGCAATGATCGGTGCCGACGCAATACCAAGCAGGAATCCTGTGTCCCCACCACAATTGCCGCGAAATGCACCAGTCGCGGATGTTCGTCATCCAATGTTCGTAAATTTTTGTGAAGCGTTCGGGATAGAATTTTATTTTTCTTTCCTGAACGACTTTCAATGCGGGCTCAGCGAGCGGTTTCATTTTCACGAACCACTGATCGGAAAGATACGGCTCAATCACACTGTCGCAGCGATAACAATGTCCCACGCTATGGGTGTGATCTTCAATTTTTACGAGGAACCCATTTTTCTCGAGATCGCGCAATAACTCTCTTCGGCATTCATAGCGATCCATTCCATGATACTTCGGAGGGACGTTGTTGTTCATCTTCGCCGATGTATCCATGACGATCAGTTGCTGAAGGTTGTGACGGATACCTAATTGATAATCGTTCGGATCGTGTGCGGGAGTTACCTTCACCGCGCCGGTCCCGAATTGTACATCGACAAAGTCATCAGCAATGATCGGGATGACCCTGTTCGCGATCGGCAGCACCACATCTTTCCCGACAAGATGTTTGTACCGTTCATCTTTCGGATTGACGGCGACAGCAGTGTCACCCAGCATCGTTTCAGGACGGGTTGTTGCAACGACAATAAATTCCGTTGAATGTTCGATCGGATACTTGATATGCCACAGATGCCCCTTGCTTTCGCTGTGATTCACTTCATCATCGCTCAGCGCAGTGTGATCCTTCGGGCACCAGTTGACGATATATTTTCCGCGATAGATGAGCCCTTTTTCATGCAGGCGAACGAATACCTCTTTGACCGCTTCCGACAAACCTTCATCCATTGTGAACCGTTCGCGTTCCCAATCGCAGGAGACACCAAGTTTACGCAACTGTTTGTTGATTGTGCTGCCGTATTGTTGTTTCCATTCCCACACACGCTCCACGAATTTTTCGCGTCCCATCTCCCGACGTTGAACGCCATCCTTGAGCAATGCTTTTTCAACAACATGCTGTGTTGCAATGCCGGCGTGATCAGTTCCGGGTATCCAGCATGCTTCATATCCCTGCATTCGTTTCCATCGGATGAAGACATCCTGCAGCGTATTGTTGAGGATATGTCCCGGGGGAATGACGATCGTGTACGGCTTCTTCTCCGGGTTGATCGTTGCGTGGAAGAATCCGCTCGACTCCCACCATTGATAGAGTTTATCTTCGACTTCTTGAGGATTGTATTGTTTTGCAAGTTCAGACATGTATGTGTATTTGCGTAAATATGTAAGGTATGGTAAGGTAAAAATTTTTGAATAAAAAATCCCGCTTACCGTGCGGGATTTTGAAACAATTTTCTTTCATTGGATCGTATCACCCACACGTTTTTTCGATATGGTGAAGCAGGTATTCGCCCACCATCTCGTATGGGAAGATGATTTCTGTTGCGCCGGCTCCCTTCAGTTCATCTGCCTGCATGTTCGTATCCGCAGTTGCCACAATGACCGCATCCTTCGTCAGCATTCTGCACAACTTGACGATCTGCTTGTTGTTTGTCCCTTTTAAGAGCAAATCCGGCAGCGTGGAAAGGATGAGGCTCGCTTTGTTGACGTGCGCGTGCTGCAGCGTATCGAGACTGCTGATGTCTCCGAAAATTCCCGCCATCCCCTCCCGACGGACCTCTTTGAGTATTT
>JACPGG010000049.1 GCA_016182545.1 Ignavibacteriales bacterium | reverse complement strand
TCTTTGACGAAAAATCGGAAGAGCATAATGCCGCGCCTGTTCCAACGGCAATTCTGCTTGGTCTTAAGCTTCCCGCCGGGAGCGGATTCGATCTTCTTGAGCGGATTCGAAAAGATAAAAGGACAAAAGACATTCCGGTTGCTATACTGACCTCTTCAATGTCTGACGCGGATAAAGAACGGTGCCACAATCTTGGGGTCGATGAATACCTTATAAAACCGATCAATATTGATAGTTTTGCTTCCGCAATGCGCCGGTTGGGATTCCAATTAGTGCTGATGGAAAAAGGGAGATGATCGCGCTTGTAATTAGGACAATTTAATCCGATTTTAATTTGTAACGAAGATCGATTACGTCAGTACAAAACGGCGGATTTCATGCGAGCAGTGATACCGAAATCCCAGGAATGCCCCAAAGTAATGATGCGTGAGTACAGCCTCGCGCATTGGAACAAAACATCCCGCTGTCTTTCAGGTTTTATTGTTGCCGTAACAAATCACTTCCAAACTTCCTTGTCTGAAATTATTTTCTGCCGAATTGAAAAGGACCGGCATGAGTCTGCCGCAATAACATTTCAGGAAAGCAATACGATAAAATTTTCTTGTCCATCGTACAGTTCAAGTATCGAAAGAAAAAATGCCGTCAGAGATACTTACAACATCAGCAGGAGTGTTTTTAGAAAATTTTAATTTGGTTGGCTCTTAAGTTTAATCTATGTTATCAGTAGCAAGTACCGATGAAACTCAGCGTACTCCATATCGAAGACAGTGAGAACGATTCCTTCCTGATAAAGGAGCGGTTGAAGTCCGATGGATTTATCCTTTCGTGGGATCGTGTCGACACAAAAGTGGGGGTTCTTTCTGCCGTCCGTCACCAATCATACGATGTCATTCTCTGCGACTATACCATTCCGGCATACGATGGTGTTTCCGCATTGCGGGATGTTAGGAAAATTAATCCCCACATCCCGTTCATATTTGTCTCCGGAACGATCGGTGAAATTCGTGCGATTGAAGCATTGAAACTCGGCGCAACAGACTACATCCTCAAAAGTGATTTGACACGGCTTGCCCCATCAATCCAGCGGGCGATAAACGAACGGGACGAGCGGAGAAGGAGGAAGGAAGCGGAAGAAGCAACGATCCATTCCGAGCAGCGATACAGAACACTGATCGAAGCGATGAACGAAGGGGTGCTTCAGGTGGACAACAACGATGTTATATTGTTCGCGAACGATCAGTTCTGTGCTATGGTCGGATACACGCGCGAAGAACTGATCGGGCAGGTCGCACACGAACTGCTGCTGCTCGAAGAAGACAGGAATTTGATCAAGGTAAAAAACCGGACACGTAACGAAGGTGTTGCGGATTCGTACGAGATCCGCATGAGGGTCAAATCGGGTGATGTCCGTTGGTTCAAGATCAGCGGTGCGCCGATCTACGATTTGTCGGGAAAGGTTATAGGTTCAATTGGCACCCATACCGATATTACAGAGCAGAAAAAGGCGGTCGAATCGCTAAAACTTTTCCGGACGCTTATCGACGGTTCAAACGACGCAATTGAAGTGATCGATCCCGGCACCGGACGTTTTCTCGATATGAACGAACGCGAATGCATCGACCTCGGCTATTCGCGTGAAGAGATGCTTCAATTGTCGATTTTTGACATCGATCCGAACGTGCGGCAAGAAAACTTTGAAAAAGAAACAGCTGCTGAGAGAGAAGCAGGGGTTACGATACTCGAAAGCGTCCATCGACGGAAGGATAGTTCGGTTTTTCCTGTCGAGATAACACTTAATTATATTCAACTTGACAAAGAATATATCGTTGCCATCGTTCGGGATATTACGGAGCGCAAGCAGATCGAACGAAGGAATGAATTGATCTCCAATCTGGGATATCAGCTGAGCTCGGTCGAAACCAGCGAGCAGGCGGCAGAGATCGTTGTCGATGTTGCCGACAAATTATTCGGGTGGGACTGTTGCACCATTGACTTGTACTCTGAAGAGACCAATACGGTGAATTCAGTATGGAATGCGGATATCATCGATGGAAAACGGATGCAAATTCCTCCGATATTTATCAATCGACCCCCCACCGAACGGATGAAAAAAATTTTCAAGGAAGGAGCGCTTCTCATCCTCAGAGGTGAGAATGAGGGATTTGGTACCGATGCAATTGCGTTCGGCGATACCTCGCGTCCTTCCGCATCGCTGTTGTTCGTCCCGATACGGTACGGTGTACGAACAATCGGCATACTTTCGATCCAGAGTTACGCTCACAATAAGTACGATCAAAATGATGTCGTGCTGATTCAGGGAATGGCAGATCAGTGCGGAGCGGCATTTATGAGAATCCGTGCTCTTGAGGATCTCCGGAAAAGCGAGGCAAACCGTCGGCGCGCGCAGCACATTGGCAAGACGGGAAGCTGGTTCGTCGATATCGAAAGATTTACGCTGGAATGGTCGGATGAAGTATTCCATATCTTCGGCAGAGATCCGAAAACATTTCACCCTTCCAACGAGGCATTCTTCGCTTCAGTCCATCCCGATGACCACGATGCAGTGATGGCGGTTTCTAGGGAGTCGATTAGTACCGGCAAACGGTACGAAATTGAACACAGGATTATTTTACCGGACGGTACAATTAAAGTGGTTACAGAGCAGGCGGAAATTGTGTGCGACGGGAAAGGGAAAGCGATAGAAATGCACGGCGTTGTGCAGGATGTGACCGATAAGAAGCAGGCAGAGAAAGCGCTGAAAATTTCCGAAGCGAAATACCGTGATCTTGTTACGTTTGCACCTGTCGGCATCTACCAGTCCAACAGAAGCGGAGAATTTTTGACTGTCAACAAAACGCTCGTGTCTATTCTCGGGTATTCATCGCAGGAAGAGCTGAAGAAAAAAAATCTCGGCAGGGATATCTATTTCAGCGAGGAAGAGCGGGATGCTCTTATCAGAATGTACGAGCCGAAGGGTTCCGGCACAGATCATGAAGTCAGATGGAAGAAAAAAGATGGTTCGCCGGTGTGGGTGCAGTTGACATCGCACGCGATTAAAAATTCAAAAGAAGAGACCTTATTCTTTGAGGGTTTTGTCCACGATATTACTCGACGCAAAGTGATGGAAGATGCATTGAAACAGAGCGAAGAACGGTATAGAAATCTTATTGACAGCGCAGTCGATGCTATTTTTACCGTGTCCAAAGAAGGGTTGTTTACCTCCTTGAATCCTGCGTTTGAAACGATCACAGGATGGAAGCGTACGGAGTGGATTGGAAGAAGTTTCACTGATCTGGTTCATCCTGATGACAGGATGGCGATTGTTGAAAACTTTAAGATACGCTTGGAGGGGAAAGATGTCCCGGTCCATGAATATAGGATCGTTACTGCTTCAGGCTCAAATGTTGATGTTGAGATATTGACCGCTCCGCAGTACATCAATGGTGCACTTGTCGGAATTTTCGGCGTGGCACGCGATATAACAGAACGGAAACGGCTGGAAGGGCAAATTCGCCAATCGCAAAAAATGGAAAGTATCGGCACGCTTGCGGGAGGAATTGCACACGACTTTAATAATATCCTCGGCATCATACTTGCCTGTTCAACATTGATGGAACGGGCAAATCCCGGCGATAAGAATTTCAAGTCAAGTGTTGAAACCATCAACCGGACCGTGCAGCGAGGTGCAATGTTGGTCCGTCAGATCCTGACATTCGCCCGCAAGAACGATGCCCAGTTTGCTTCCGTGCAACTGAATGAGATCATCGTAGAATTGTCAAAGATGCTTGAGGTGACAATTCCGAAAACCATTGCGATCAATCTTAACCTCGATGCGTCGCTTCCCGCAATCACCGTCGATTCGAACCAGGTGCACCAGGCACTCTTGAATCTTTGTGTTAATGCCCGCGATGCGATCCTCGACAGGAAATCCGAAGGAATACGTGCAGGAACAATAACCATTACAACCACCAAAGCAACAAAAAAGGATTTACAGGACCAATTCCAGGACTGCACTGCTGATCACTATATTGTTATTCGTGTATCTGATACGGGGGTGGGAATGGATGAAGAAACACAGCGACGGATTTTCGATCCTTTCTTTACCACCAAAGAGATAGGAAAAGGGACCGGGCTTGGATTGGCGGTCGTGTACGGCGTCATGCAAAGCCAGCACGGTTTTGTCGGTGTGGAAAGTACTCCGGGACAGGGAACGACATTTAATTTGTATTTTCCATTGTCTGATGTCCAGACTATTGAAAGTGTAAAACCGGTCAAGCACGTTGAAGAATTACAAGGAGGAAATGAAAAAATATTGGTGATCGAGGATGAAGAATCGCTTCTCGAATTGGTAAAACTGACGCTGGAAACAAAGGGATACACTGTTCTGACAGCTGCAACGGGGGTTCAGGGGGTGGAAACATTCATGGCGTACAAAGATGAGATTGCGATGGTCTTTACCGATTTCGGTTTGCCGGAATTGGATGGGTATTCGATGCTGAAGAGAATGAGGGAAATAAAACCGGGTACCAGGATGTTGATGGCAAGCGGATATCTCGAGTCGCATCAACGATCGGAAATTTATCAGCTGGGCGTGTACGAAATTATACAAAAGCCATACGAACCGACATTGATACTCTCAAAAGTGAGGGAGTTGCTGGATAAGAAGCAACTTGAATAATTCTTGATTCGTTTCAACAAGTGTGAAGAGATAATAAAAAAATCCCGCCAGATAGACGGGATTTTTTGTTGGTGGACGTTGTAGGACTTTCAGCCAGAAAACGGCTGATGCGCCTCCGGCGCAGAACCTGTTCACGACCTTTCGCTGTGTACATCCTGAGCGAATCTTGCGTTGTTTGCGGGATGAGACGAAGGATGAGGCGAATGCTACTC
>JACPGG010000048.1:8869-12879 GCA_016182545.1 Ignavibacteriales bacterium | reverse complement strand
CAAAATATTTTTCATGTCGCCCGGAAGTTCTCGATCATCCGGTTTGATGCGGCAATGACACTGGCAAAAAAACATTATCAGCGTCTCTGGTTTCCGATGCCCGGAACGTCCGGGGTACCGTCGCGGCAGGATAACGGGTTGACCCGTTCTGAATTCGACGAACTCTTCCCGAAAGAATTTTGGCGAGAGGTGGTGGACAGGTTCAATTCAGAGATGCCGCAGACCCTTCTGCTCGCCGAAGCCTTTTGGCTGATGGAAGGATATTTTGTCCGCACACTTGGTATGCACCGCGTTTATAACAGCGCATTCATGCACATGATGATGAAGGAAGAGAATGAAAAATTCCGGGCATTAATAAAGAATACATTGGAGTTCAACCCTGAAATACTGAAACGGTATGTGAACTTCATGAGCAACCCGGACGAACAGACCGCCGTTGAACAATTTGGAAAGGAAGATAAATATTTCGGCGTGGCGATGATGATGGTAACGCTCCCCGGACTGCCGATGTTTGCCCACGGACAGATAGAAGGATTTAACGAGAAATACGGAATGGAGTATCAACGTGCGTACTATAACGAGACTCCCGATGAATGGCTGATGCGCAGGCACGAACGCGAATTGTTTCCGTTGACGCAAAAGCGTTATCTTTTCAGTCAAGTGCGGCATTTTGAACTCTATGATTTTCTTGATGCGCGGGGATTTGTGAGCGAGAATGTTTTTGCATACTCCAATCGGTCCGGAAATGAACGAGCTCTCGTATTCTTCCATAATACCTATGCCGAATGCAAAGGGTACATAAAATATTCTTTACAAAAAGCGGAAAATGAAGGGGGAAGAGTTCGTTCCATATCATTAGTGGAGGCGCTCGCTCTGCAATCATCCGAGAGCATCTTCTATCGGTTCCGCGAAAGAAGAACGAACCTTGAATATCTTGTTTCAGGAAAGCATCTAGCGGAACGAGGATGGTGGATTGAACTGCATGCATTTCAGTATGCCGTTTTCATGGACTTCGCGGAGATGTACGATGATACGGGAAACCTTTCCGTCGTTGCACACCAATTGAACGGATCAGGTACCCCGAAACTCGATCAACTGTTGCACTCGGTTTTGCTACGTCCCTTCCATAACGAAGTGAGGGAATTATTAAACAAGACCGATTTCAAACGAAAAGAAAAAATTGAAGAAAGATTCAACGGTATTATTTCGTTGTTGAAGCAATATCTCCACGCCGATGCCGGCGGTAACGATACAACAAAAGAACTTATCAATATGGTTGAAGTTCTTCAGATGTATTTCGGAGAGGCAAAAAATTCAGTTCAATTCAACCAATTGTCTTCGATTATTTCATTCAAGTCTGTCCTATTCTACAACTTGCTTGTTGCGTGCAAGCTGGTGAGTGAACGAATTGAAAAAACATCTCCTTCACTTGATGTCATTGAGAATTTACAGTTTCAATCAGTGATTGATGAAATATTCGGCAGCAGAGGACAGCCTGCGCAAAATTTTACCCGGCTCATGTCTGTGTTGTTGCGTCATCATGATACGCTCATATCAAAAGAGGTTCCACTTTCTACAATTGTCGATCAACTGCTGAATGATTTTGCTACTGCCGATTTCCTCGGCGTCAATCAGCATGAAGATGTATGGTATTTTAACAAGGAGCAATTTGAATTGTTGATCACCTGGCTGCTTACCGTGCAATTTTTTTACACCAGAGAAGGGAATGTAACAGCCAATCCGTTTACACAGGAAATAGCTCATTTTGTGAATGCACTCAACACTGTTCAAACTCTTTCAGTGCAATCGGAATACAAAGTTGAGAAATTGAAAGAATTAAGTATTGCACAAGCAACTGCTGGCATAGCATCGTCAGTGAAATCGGAAAAAACAGTGACCAAGAAAGGAAACAGACCGTCAGTGAAGAAGAAGGGAACCAAACCACGGAAGAAATCGTCCAATGTGAAAAAAATCACAAAGCGCTCACCGCGCAAATCTTCTCATTGATTTTAACAATTTTCTCATTATATTTCTGGTGACCTCTGCAACGCTTCCTCCCCTGAGTGTTGCAAATTCATGGTCGAGCCAGACGGTCCCCCCAACGTCTGGCTTTTTATTATAAAGGAGTTTCATATGTCAAAACAGATTTCAAAAGATAAGATGTCCATCAAGAAGAAAATCAAACGCTCCGATGTGTTGGTTCTCGAATCGATCAATTATAAAATCATTGCCCTCGGATTAGCGGTGATCATTGCGGGTTACTTTGCTTTAAGCACCAGTCCCTGGGATAATCCGATTGCATTGAATGTCGCTCCCATCTTGCTGGTGCTCGGCTATTGTGTTATCATTCCTGTCGGCATTATTTATAAAAAGAAAAAAAATGATGCTCACGCTGTTCCGCCATCGGATGAATCGCAGTTGAATCAAGGGATGTAATCTCCCGTTGCTTCGCGTCGTAATTATTGCTATATTGACATCACTTTGTATAAGTGATGATCGCGTAGCTCAGCGGTAGAGCATCTGCCTTTTAAGCAGAGGGTCGATGGTTCGAGACCATCCGCGATCACAGATTTTATCCCCGCATATGCGGGGATTTTTATTGTACACTTTCCTTCATTGCTTCTCCATCTCTTTTCATCTACATTTACGCTGATGTAACACCATTCCACACGACACCACATATTATACTGCCATGGACACAACTTCTGAACGCACAATACCACGGTTGCTTGAACAGAGTGTGAAAAAATACCCTGCAAACGTTTTAATGTGGGAAAAAAGATCAGATGCTTACCAAGGTACATCGTATACCGAAATTCATGAGCGCGTGAGACTTTGTGCTGCCGGTTTGATGAGTATTGGTATCGTGCCGGGAGATAGGCTCGCATTGATCTCAGAGGGAAGAAATGATTGGGTTGTCTCAGAACTTGGAATCCTGTATGCAGGAGCGATCAATGTTCCTCTTTCCGTTAAATTGGATGAGTTATCCGATCTTAAATTCCGCATTGCTCATTCCGGTGCGCGCATGGTGATTGTTTCTGGCGGTCATGCACACAAAGTCCGGTCGATTGAAAATGATCTTCCGGAATTGGAAAAAATTATCATCCTTGACGGCGAACCTCGGAATGAAGATGAAATCACATTCAGTGCACTTTTGGATCTCGGAAAAGAATATCTCAAGACTCATGCGTCTGATTTTGAACATCGGTGGACATCGGTAAAGGAAAACGATCCCGCAAATATTTGCTATACGTCAGGTACGACCGCTGATCCCAAAGGGATCATCCTTACTCATCGTAATTACACAGCGAATGTTGAACAGGCATCGGGCCTTCTGCCGATACCACAAGAGTATTGTTCTCTTCTTATTCTCCCTTGGGACCATTCTTTTGCACACACAGCAGGTATTTATACGTTGATGAAAAATGGAGCCAGTATGGCTTCTGTCCAGATCGGCAAAACGCCGTTGGAGACATTGAAGAATGTCCCGATCAATATTCGCGAGGTGAAGCCGACATTTTTGCTGAGTGTTCCTGCCCTCGCAAAAAATTTCAAAAAGAATATAGAAAAAGGGATTCGTGACAAAGGGGAGAAGGTCGAAAAATTATTTACGAAAGCAGTAGGACTCGGTTACAAGATCAACGGCATCGGGTGGGACAGGGGAAAACAGGGAACACTGATTGAAAAATTACAATACAAATTATTCGATGCTCTGATCTTTAAAAAAATCCGTCAGGGATTCGGTGGTAGATTGAAATTTTTTATCGGAGGTGGAGCGCTGCTAGATATTGAATTGCAGAAATTCTTTTATACAATCGGGATCCCGATGTTTCAAGGGTATGGATTGACCGAGGCAGCGCCGATTATCTCAGCCAATGTTCCCAAGAAGCATAAACTCGGTTCGTCCGGATCAATTGTTCCGAATCTTAAAGTAAAAATATGTGACGAACAGGGGAATGCACTTCCTGTTGGTCAACAGGGAGAGATCGTCATTCGCGGCGAAACATTTA
>JACPGG010000048.1:0-8784 GCA_016182545.1 Ignavibacteriales bacterium | reverse complement strand
CGCGGCGAAAATGGTATGGCGGGATATTGGAAGAACGAGGAAGCAACACGCGAAACGATCCGGGACGGCTGGCTCTACACCGGAGATCTCGGATATCTCGATGCCGACAATTTCCTGTACGTTCTCGGACGGGTAAAAAGTTTGCTCATCGGGCATGATGGAGAGAAATACAGCCCCGAAGGAATTGAAGAGGCTTTGGTCGGGAATTCGCCCTATATTGATCAGGTGATGTTGTACAACAATCAATCGCAGTACACCGTCGGATTGATTGTGCCGAATAAAGAGAATCTGTTGAAGTATCTCACTCAAAAAAATCTCTCCCCTCGGACAGAAGAAGGTCAAATCGCAGTGTTACAATTGTTGGAAGGAGAAATTTCTGAATACAAATCGGGTGGAAAATTGAGCGGAGAGTTTTCCGAACGATGGCTTCCTGCTGCTGTAGCGGTTTTGGGTGAGGGATTCACGGAACAGAATCTTTTCCTGAACAGCACATTAAAAATGGTGCGGGGAAAGATCACCGACTATTACAAAGAGAGAATTGATTTTCTCTTTACCGCCGAAGGGAAGGATATCTGCAATCATCAAAACAAAAACATCGTTAAAAGGATGGAATGAAGTTACAATCGCTGGCAGACCTCGAAAAATTATTGCCCGAATCCGAACGAGGAGAAAAAACGGAGAAGAACGAACCGAAGAAAAGGGAACATGACGGCAAGGGAAAAACAGTCCGCGTGTTGCTGGATACGAAAGACCGAAAAGGGAAGAGCGTCACTGTGGTGACCGGCTTACAGCACAATCCGCAGACGATCGAAGAGATAGCGAAGATGTTGAAACAATATTGCGGGGCGGGAGGGACAGTGAAGGATGGGAATATCGAGATTCAAGGAGATCAGCGACTGCGTGTCACCGAAAAGCTCAAGAGCCTGCACTATTCCGTAAAATGACGGAAATAAAGGAATTTATTTGGTAGTGTCTCAATTTGAATTCAAGCGTCATGCCCGAATGATTTTATCGGGCATCTATAAATAGATTCCCGCCAAAAATCCCGCTGTACGGGATGCCGTAAAGCGGCACGTGCGGGAATGACGATTATGGTTTGATTAAATTTCAAACCGAAACACTGCCATTTATTTTTGTGATTAGGTTTCTAACGTTCTAAACCGTATGTTATAAGGGCTGCCTTCCTGAACACCATCATCAGCACGGCAATCTTCAACATATCAGTCTCGGTGGATCAATCATTTACATAGGAGGAACAATGAAATTGTACGTAGGAAATTTGGATCGGGAAGTCACGAAGGAAGATTTGACCGAATTCTTCAAACCGTTTGGAGAGCTTGGTGAGGTTATCGTCATCCGGGACCGTGTGAATAATGTTTCGAAAGGATTCGGTTTCGTTGAGATGCCGAATAAAGAAGAAGCAGAAGCGGCGATCACAGGCTTAAAAGGGAAACCACTCAAAGGACGCAACATCGACGTCAACGAAGCACGTCCAAAAACCGATGCACCCCGTAAAAGTTTCGGTGGCGGTGGCGGATATGGCGGCGGTGGAGGAAGACGCGGTGGTGGAGGCGGAAATCGTTATTGATTTTCTTTTGTCATTCTGTCGACGATACAATTACTATCCCGCTTTGCGGGATTTTTTTTTCTCATTTTCTTGCTGCTGAAAAGATTCCTATCTTTTAAAATGAATTCCCTTCCTATTGATATCATCCTTCCTGAACTCCGAAGTGCTCTTGCGGATCATCGCAATGTCATTCTTTCTGCCGACCCCGGTGCGGGAAAAACGACGCGTGTTCCTCCGGCGCTGCTCGACGAATCGTGGCTGAACGATCAAAAGATCATCATGCTGGAACCGCGCAGACTTGCCGCTATCCGTGCAGCGGAATATATGGCTCAGCAGTTGAATGAAAAAGCTGGGAGTACAATCGGCTACCGCATACGCGGTGAGAACAAAATTGGCACGAGGACAAGAATCGAAGTAGTTACCGAAGGTGTACTCACACGGATGCTGCAGGATGATCCTTCACTGCCGAATGTCGGCATTGTTATCTTTGATGAATTCCATGAGCGGAGTCTCAACGCCGATCTCGGTCTTGCGTTAACGCTCGATGTTCAAGAGCAGATCCGTAATGATCTCCGTATTCTGGTCATGTCTGCTACGTTGGATGGTGTTGCCATAGCATCGTTGCTCGATCAAGCACCCGTCATCAAAAGTGAAGGAAGAATGTTCCCTGTTGAAACGATATATCTTCCCTTACCAAAAAACGGACCGATTGAGCCGGTGGTCGTTTCAACAATTACCAAAGCGCTTCGAGATCAGGAAGGAGACATTCTTGTTTTTCTTCCTGGACAGAGAGAAATACGACGGACAGAGTCGCTTCTGTCGGAAAAGGATCTCTCATCGAATGTCGAAATCCATTTATTATTCGGTGAAGCGAGCCCTGAAAAACAGAAGGCATCGTTACAGCCGGCAGTGGCCGGCAAACGGAAGATCATCCTTTCAACCAGTATCGCAGAAACAAGTTTGACGATCGCCGGCGTTAGGGTTGTGATCGATTCCGGACTTGTGCGCAGATCTTCATTCGATCCGCGACGAGGGATGTCCGGGCTTGTGACGACTGCTGTCTCATGCGCTTCAGCTGATCAACGGAGCGGACGTGCAGGAAGACAACAACCGGGAGTATGTTATCGACTCTGGACGCAAGCCGAACATGTATTGCTTCAGCGCTATTCGCGACCTGAAATTCTAGATGCAGACCTCTCAACATTTGTATTGGAACTTACTCAGTGGGGAGATCCTTCGGGAAGTAATCTCAAATTCCTCGATCCCCCTCCGCAAAAACATTTGGAGCATGCCCGGGCACTCTTGAAAAATCTCAATGCGATCGATGAGAAAGGAAAAATGACTCCTCACGGAACAGCGCTTGCCCGTTTCGGTATCCATCCCCGTTTAGCGCACATGCTGATCCGGGGAAAAGAACTCGGCGTAGGTATACTGGCGTGTGACATTGCGGCATTATTGGAATCGCGTGATCTTCTTCGCGGGAAATCGGATTCTGATATCGATCTCTTCACTCGCTACAGTGCGTTGAAGGAAGGGAAATCTTCCGACACATATGCACTGCAAAGGATCCGGGAGCAATCGGCGCGATTGCTTAAATCAATGAATGAACCTCCGGCAACCAATCTTGAACGAAATCAGGTGCACAATCAAATAGGAAAACTTGTCGCGTTGGCATATCCTGAACGAGTGGCGAAGAGAAGAGAGCAAAACGGGAAATATCAATTGTCGGGGAATACGGTCGGTGTTTTGCCGCAGCATAGTGCGCTCGTTCGCGAAGAGTATCTCGCCGTCGCCGAAGTTGATGGCGCCGGGAACGAAGTGAAAATATTCCTTGCCGCACCGATCACCAAAGAAGACATTGTAGAAATATTTTCCCAACAGATAGAAACAAAAGAGGAAATATTTTGGGACACGAAACTTGAGGGGATAGTTGCGCGATCCGTAACGCGGCTCGGATCGATAGAACTTTCGCAGCAACCGTTCGAACCTACCCCGGAGAAAGTGATGCCGATGGTATGCAATGCTATCCGCACATTGGGATTACAATCATTACCATGGGATAAGGAATCTGAATCGTTGCGAAGACGAAGTGAGTGGTTGCGCACTCAAAAGATTGTTGCTGATGATTGGATAGATCTGAGTGATGAACGGATGTTGTCAACTCTTGAAGAATGGCTTGGACCCTCATTACACGGAATCAAAAAGAGAAGTCAATTGCAAAAACTTGATATGGCTGGTATCATTGGCTCGCTGTTCACATTCGATCAACGTAAAAAACTCGACAGACTTGCGCCAACTCATCTTATAGTCCCGACAGGCTCGCAGATTCCGATTGATTATACGAATCCGCAGCCGATATTGGCGGTACGATTGCAGGAAATGTTTGGTGAGACGAAGACTCCGACTGTTGCCGGAGGAAAAGTGAAAGTATTGCTGCATTTGTTGTCGCCGGCTCGGCGACCTCTTGCCGTTACACAGGATCTGCCGAGCTTTTGGAACAATGCCTACCAGGATGTACGGAAAGATATGCGGGGAGAATACCCGAAACATTACTGGCCCGAAAATCCTTTGGTGGCAGAGCCGACCAAGAGAACGAAGAAGTATATGAAATGATCTACAATCTCTTGAACGAATATCCTCTCCGCTTCAACTCCACGATCAAATTGTCCAGCTTTGAATAAAACTTGTCTGTACGTTTCTCGCTTGTTCCGATATGTGAGAGCAGCAGAAATCCGTTCAACCCATGCGGGTTCGTTGCTTCGTAGCGCAAGATCAGTGTTACGATTGTATCTGATGAAAGATAATTCGGCATTTCGGGCGTCGTATAATCCGCATTCGATCGTGTGCCCGGCGTAAAATTGATCAGATGCAGGCCGTACTCGTTTGTCCAATTGGAAATGGTGTGATTATACCATTCGAACGAAGGGAGAAAGTATTGCGCATCCGCAGTGGTGATGCCGAATGTTGCCATTGCCTTATAGTTTTGTTTGATGTCATGAATGAATGTATCGTACGATACAAGTGTTGAGTCACGGTCTTCCCAGGATGCATAGAGTAAATGTTTGTCCGAATGTGCGCCCAAGTAGTGAGCATCATTTTTTATTTGCTCTATAAGTGAAGAAAATTTCTTATTCCGATAAAAGTCACCAGTGAAAAAGAACGATGCTTTAATATTATGTTTTTTCAACGTTGCCAAGATTGAATGTCCGCCGTCGGCAAACTCATGTCCGGTAAACAGCAGGAAAATTTCTTTCTTGGCTGTATCCATTCTAACAATGCCGCCGTATTCGGTTGTGCTAGTGATTTGAACCCGTGGATTTTTATTTTCCAAAGATGAAAGATACATCGTCAATCCTGCCGTACCGTCCATCGTTGGTTCATTATTCGTGTAATCACCCCAATCATCATGGTAGACGGCAAGATCGGATTGAACGTCGGCATACGGATCTCTCTTTGTCAACCGGATATATTTTTTATGCTGTTCAAAAATGGACGCACGGACCGGTCCGTCAACCAACCCGCCGTTGATCGGGTAATTGTATACATGCGTGAATGCAGAGTGTGGATCAACAGGTGTATCGCCCCATCGCGGAAGACCGAAAATCATACCTGTTCCCCAGATGTTGCATCCGAACAACCAATCCCGCAGTGACGATTCCATTTGATCATACGTCGGATCATTCGTGAGCGATTTATAGAGCTGAATTTGAGTAAGCAAGGAACTCACCAGATTGTTTGAGCACCAGATGAACGGTACACCAAAAAGAAACGGATTCGATTTTCCCCGTTGATAGACTGTATCGATTCCTTTTTTAATTGCGGCGACGTATTCTTTCGAAGTTTCTTTTTGCACGGCGAGATGATAATGACCGAGATTGATGAAAGGGTACCATTGATAATGTCGTGCTGTGTCGGAACCGAGCCATGGTGTTGTTGTTTCCATTGCACCGAATGTTCCGGCTTCTGTTAGATATTTTTTATTTCCGGTCAATTGATATAGTTCAGCGGCGGCGAGTTCCATGTCGTCTGTCCAATTATCCTCTTCGTAAAAATAGGGTGCGCCGCACGGTGCTGTTTGGCATACTCCGGGAAATTGAATTCCAAAATCATACGCATCCATTGCTTTTTGAAGTAGCCCTTCCGCAAATTCCGGATAATACCGTTTCATCATTGCCGCGCCGAGAGCGAATGACGATGCGAACTTGCCTGCTGTTGACGCGACACCGGTCGTTCTGTTTTTATGTTGAAATACACCTTGCGGTTTTGCCGTGATAAAATAAACGGGACGCTCTTTTCCTTTTCCATAGTTGACCGTATCTTCTGTCGGCAGGCGGAATCCTCTGTGGTCTCGATCATCGGCAAGCTGATTGAACATGAAATCTTTTTCCGGATTCATTTTTATCAACCAGTCGAGCCCCCACTTTGCTTCATCAAGAATATCGGGAATATTGTTTGAACCGGGACGTCCGTTCGCACCAAACGAATCGCCGAATGCATGTGGATTTCGTTGATATGCAAACATCATTTGATATGTTGCGGTTGCCGAGGTTGTAACATATTGTAAGTAATCTGATGCGTCATGCCATCCTCCTGAAACATTAATGTGAGTTGAATCCAACGTGGGATGGTAGATAATAAATCCGTCGTGAGTATGACATGAATCATTAAGATACGGATTATATCCGCTCCGCTGCTGCCTCATATAGTTCAAAAGAAAATCGGCGGAGTTATCATACACATGTTCCGCTATTCTGAAGACGGGTGAGTAAATGGAATCGACCCGGATATAAAATGCACCATGCTGATTGAACGAAGAAAAATCCAGACGGAACGTGGATGCGAATGCCGCATAGGCGCCGTATGATTGCGCGTGCGTCGACGAATACACAACTCGATCGGTCAACGCATTATGAACAGTGAATATCGGAACCGAGAGTTTGGAATCTTTGCTGAGAAGGACTGCAACCTTTGTTGAATGAGGAGTGTACCCAAGTTGATTGATACGAATAAATGATTGTGCTGAGAGAATTTGAAACCAGAGGAGAAAGAATACGATCGTTTTCATGTTGATTGAGGTCAAAAATTTACGGAACTTAGGTGCAGTAAAAATCAACATTCGCTCAGTAAAAAGCAAAGAAGAATATGAAGTATTTTATACTCTGTGTTATTCTCGCAACACATCTTTTCAGCCAATCGAATTTTCGTTTTGTCCATCTATCCGATACACATATCGGCAGCGCAACAGGTGCAGAGGATTTGCGGAGGACTGTCAACGATATCAATACACTCGGAGATATTTCGTTTGTTCTCATTACAGGAGATATTACCGAGTTCGGTTCTGACGATCAATTCCGTCTTGCAAAGCAAATTTTGGACAGTCTCAAGATCCCATGGCATATTGTTCCCGGCAACCATGATATGAAGTGGTCTGAATCCGGAGGTACTTCGTTTGCGGCAATTTTCGGCAGCGAGAGATTTGTTTTCGATTTTGGCAGATATAAATTCATCGGCATGCATCAGGGACCGAGAATGAGAATGGGGGATGCATACTGGACTAATGAAGACACGGTATGGCTCGATTCGATCCTTTCAGCCATGCCGGACAGCAGGCAGAGATTTTTTATTGCAACTCACTATCCCGCTGATTCGGGGATTGCAAATTGGTATCGTGTTACATACATAGTCCGTAGATACAACATCCAGGCATTCCTTAATGGTCACTGGCACAGGAATTATTTCGATCTCTTCGACGGGATACCAAGTGTCGTAGGAAGGTCGAATCTACGGGGACGAGATTCGATTGGGGGATATAATATTGTGGAGATACGAAATGATTCAATGATCTACTCGACCCGAATTGCAGGGTGCAAGATGGGAATACTGTGGGCTGTCGTTCCCCTAGGGGAGAGAATTTATTTATCGATGCAAACACCGCGATCAAATATTTCATCTGATCATCGAGACAAATCTCCAAATGTGAAGATCGTTTGGAAAAATACTTATTCCTCGTCCATGCCGGCTCCACCGGTTCTAACAAAAAAATATCGTCTTCAAGCGTATTTAGATGGTACGGTTCGCATGCACAATATTACTGAAGATGAATATTCAACTATCACCGTCAAAGGATCGATCGTTGCTTCACCCGCGTCGGATGATGTCAGGATCGTTATCCCATCGACCGACAGCAATATTTATTGCTATTCGATTGCATCTCAAAAACTATTATGGAAATTCAAAACAGGCGCGGCAGTTGTTGCTCCACCGGTTATTGAGGATGGTGTAGCGTATTGTGGTGCGAGCGACAGGAAATTTCGCGCACTAGAAGTGAGGTCAGGAAAATTAAAATGGAGTTTCGATTCGTTGCGCGGACATGTTGAAGTGAGACCATTGATCACACATGGCAAAGTTATTTTTGGTGCATGGGATGAGTATCTTTATTGTCTCGATCAAAGTACAGGACAGTTATTATGGAAATGGAAAGGGGACAAACCGGGCACATTATTATCACCTGCGGCATGCGAGCCGGTTCACGGGCATGGTAAAATTTTTGTTGTTGCCCCGGATCGATATATGACGGCAATTGATCTGAATACAGGGAATCAGATTTGGCGGACGAATCAATTCAAAGTGCGCGAAACAATAGGAATGTCTGAGGACGGAGAACGGGTCTATATTCGCACGATGAACGATTCGTTGTACGCTCTTTCAACAAAAGCAATCCAACCGGAAGTTATATGGAGTTTGAATGCCGGATTCGGGTACGACATAAATTCTTCTCAACTCAGAGAGAAGGAGGGGGTCCTTTTTTGTACAACAAAGAATGGATTGTTGATTGCCGTGGATGCGAAAACCGGTGAAGTATTATGGAAGTTTAAGGAAGATGTTGTTATAGCACATACTCCGATTCCGATCTCAAAGAATAGAGTGATTTTTTCGAATGTAACAGGTACAGTTTGTGAGATTATTGCACAACACGAAAAGTAAAAGCCTTTCCATGGAATAGGCGATAATGATTGATTCAACAGCCGCTCACAGAACGGCTGTTGAATGTACGGCGGTTGGAAGTCATCTGGAGTGAATATTAGAAAACTCTAATCGGAAATTAGAAGTAAATAATTTTCAACTTACATACTTTTGAACCGGGAGGATGAGATCGCGTCGCTCTTCAAGAAACACTCCGGCAACGAAAGATTGAATTTCATTTCATGAGAATCGTG
>JACPGG010000047.1 GCA_016182545.1 Ignavibacteriales bacterium | reverse complement strand
GATCGTTCTTTAAGAATCACCTCGATTCATGTCCCGCATGCGCAGCGCGGCTGCAGGAGATCGCGGAGATCGAAGGGGAAGTCGTCGCAGCGAGACCGTCAAACATATTCAGCATGTCGCCGAATCTCTTCCGGTATGCGATCGCAGCAATATTGGTGATCGCGGTCGGCGTTGCAGTGGTTGTTGTTATGCAGAATCAGCAGCAGGAACAGATCACCTCGCAGCAATGTCCTTCCGAACAAAACATCGCAGAAGTTTCATTGGATCCGGAAAGGTTCGTTCCCAATCAGGTCCTTGAGAACTTTGTCGAACGAACCGTCCGCTCATCATCCGGCATAACGCTGATCGCTCCCACCACAGGGGACACAGTCGCATTTCCGTTCGCATTCAAATGGAAAGGAAATGATTTGGGAAAGAATGTCGTAGTAACAGTGGTGGACAACACTAACAGCGACGTGTGGAGTGAAACTTCTTCTTCATCGGAACTCACCTCAGAAAAAAAGTTAGCCCCGGGACTCTACTACATAAAATTATCGACAGATCAAAAACTGGTGCAGGTGGGTAAGTTTGTGGTGGTGAAATAGTTTGAGCCATCCGATTGCTTGGACTTGTCCGCCTTTGGCGGAGCAATCGGATGGCTTCCGCAATTAATTTCCCTCTTTCGCCCCTTCCGGGGCGAGATGCTTCTGCCGTTCCGCGGCAGGGAATAAAATCCAATCAAAGGCAATTTTCTGCCGTTGCTCCGCGGCAGGGAGAGAATATCTTAATTTCTTTCTGACGCCCTTACGGGGCTTTTCCTAATTCTTTGGCAATCCCTGTCCGCGACTAACGTCGCTGGCAAATATCTATCGCCTCTCCGAAGCTCATGCAATTACAGAGTTTATATTTCCGCGACTGGCGTCGCAGGCAAAGCATCTTCCGCCGCTCCGCGGCAGTGAGAGAATATCTGAATTTTTTTATGCCGTCCCTGAAGGGCTAGGTACTGCCGTTGCGCGGCAAGGGATAGAATATCTTAATTTCCTTCTTTCGCCACCCCGTGGTTTATTGCGACCTGAGTCCTCTTCTGCTAGTGGCTGACCTCGCAGGCAAAGCTTCTTCAGTCGATCGCGGCAGGGGATAAAACCGAGAGTGCGCCAGTTGAGAAAATGATTTAGTGTGAGTAAATTTACTTTAGTGCACATACCTCAAAACTTAACCGTCCCGTAGGGACGGAAGTGGAATAACCCATGGCAGCTTTATTGCCATGGGTTTGAAAGTGGAAAGACAATGTATAGAGTCCCGTAGGGACGATAGGCGAACATACTATGGCACATACATACACACAGTTGCTCACGCATATCGTCTTTAGTACAAAGCACCGGTTTCCTTTTATAGATGCAGAATTGCAGGAGCGGCTTTTTCCGTACATGGGAGGGATCATCCGTCAGTTGGATGGAATACCTATTCTTGTTAACGGCGTTGCAGATCATGTCCATCTCTTGGCATTTCTGCCGGCGAGAATGGCAGTTTCGGATGTACTGCGAACAGTGAAATCAAACTCTTCCCGCTGGGTACATGAACAATTCTCGTCAAAATCAAAATTCGAATGGCAGACCGGGTATGCTGCTTTCAGTGTCAGCCGCTGGGATCTGGAGAAGATCAAGAATTATATCGCGAATCAGGAAGAGCATCACAGGAAAAAAACTTTTCAGGAAGAATTTCTTCAATTTCTGAAAGAGTATGAAATTGAATATGATGAGCGGTATATCTGGGATTGATTGTTTTCTGTCGCCCCTCCTGGGCTAGGTGCTGCTACCGCTAAGCGGCAGGGGAAAAAATCCAATCAGAGAATATCCTGAATTCTTTTTGTCGCCACTCCGTATCGGGAATGAATGTGATTCTTTTGGGCAGAGGAGATTTTGGTTAATTTAAGAATGGATGAAAACCGTCCCGTAGGGACAGAAGATAATAAATAAACCCATGACGTCGTAGACGTCATGGGAAGAGAGATGCATAACCATAACCAGCCTCGGAGAGGCGTCAGATAGTCTTTACTTCCCCATCAGCACAAACGGACTCCATTCAACCGGATGCGCATATTTCCCTTTTTTGATCATCGCCAGTTTCGCATTCCGCAGCGCAGTGGAGTATGATTGTTTATTGAGGATGTTCCGGTAGAACTCCACCATTAATTCTGAAGTCGATTTATCTGCGACCTGCCAGAGAGAGACCAGAATATTTTTTGCCCCTGCGTACATGAATCCGCGCGTCAGTCCCAGCATCCCTTCACCTTTCACGATCGTTCCAAGTCCCGTCTCGCAGGCACTCAGCACGACGAGGTCAGCGTTGAGTTTAAGATTGTACACTTCACCCGAATAGAGAATGCCATCGTCAGATGATTGTCCTTCCGGTGCGGCGAAAATAATTCCCGAAAGTTTCGGCTTCGCTTCGTTGATCAATCCGTGCGTGGCAATGTGGATGAATCGGCTGCGCGAAATATCCGCCGATTTGAGATTGGATTCCGTCGCATTGTTGTGCAGGAATATCATTGCACGATTCTTATTGGCGTTGAAGAGATCGTAAATTCCTTTCACTTCGCTCTCAGATTCTTTCAATTCGGCAAACTCTTCACCGTCGATCGTTCTCGATCTCGTCACCCGTTCACTCGATGCGGCATAGATCACTTTGGAATGAACAGGACGGTCAGAAAAGACCGGCGCGAATCCAACGAATTGTGTCATCACCCCTCTTAATCCCCCTTCAAGGGGGGAGAGGGAGTTGCGGCGATTCTGTTCCACGAGAAATCTTGCCGAGATCTGATAATTGATCTCATATTGATTGAGAAGGTACGGCGCAGTTGAAAAATTTATTCCCTTGCCGGGATTCTTCGTCATCAACGCTTCGAACGGAAGATAGTTCAGGATGCCGTCGGGAACGACGTACACTTTTTGAATTCCTTTCAGCCCGGATTGCACCGGAGCGATCAGTTGTGCATACAACGCATGAGCAAGTGAAGCATATTTCTCCGATTCCACATTGTAAACAGACAATCGAAATTGCTTTACCTGATCGGTCAGCGAAGGTATTTTCCGCGATTTGACGAGGCATTCCTTTTTTGTAATTGCAAAGATCGTCACGGAGCTGTCGCCGACAACATACTCCAAAAGGGCTGTCGTATTGTCCGGTAAACTTTCCTGCACCTCTTTCAGTGTTATGTAATTCGATTGGTGTTTCAATGAATAAAAATCGGGGTAGTTCTTCTCGAAAATCTCCGCTAGGTTCTCATACTTCCTGTGCAGATCGAAAAGAGTATTCTCCCACACAGCGATCTTCGATGCATTAGCCTTCCCTCTTTTCTCCTTCTCTTTTTGAATTTGTGTCTCGATGTATGTCAGATCGGTCAACAGTTTGGATTCTTGCTCCAGCAGTGTGTCAGGAATGCCGGCGAATTGTTTCGCATCGGATTCTGCTATTGCATCGGATAGGATTCCTGCTTTGCTCCGCTCGGAGAGTGCAAATGCCGTGGGAATGAATGAAACATCCTTCGTCATGTCAGATAGTTTCATTGCACATTCTATTGCACGTTCATACACATCGAACGACATACGACTCAATTGCAGTTTCGATCCTTCGGAGCCGAATCCGCGACGGATGTTTTCGGTCAATTGGATAGCTTTCTCATACGAATCGAGAGAGGCGCGAAGATCTGAACTGTGCTTCAACTTTGTTCCCCGCAGGTAGAGTGATCTCGCTTTGCCGGAGAGAGCCGCAAGCAGATCGAGGTCCGACGGACTTTTTAACGCGGACGGAGTCGCGGCAATCAATGAATCGTCAAAACTTTCCACCAATGCGATGACAGCGTGATGGAAATTGTACAAAGCGGAATCATATTGTCCTTGCTCGGAATATATTGTTCCGATCGCATTGTACGCTTGAGCGACTTTCACGTTCTTTTCGCCGAGTGTTTCGCGGCGGAGTTGCAACGATTGACCGAGCCATCGCTTTGCTTCGGCGAATTGCTTCATGTTTCCGTACGCCTCGCCGATGTTGAAGTAACTCTGCAGAACGTTCGGATGTTTTTCGCCAAGCACTTCCTTCCAGATGGAGAATGCAGATTGATAATACTCGAGCCCCTTGTCGTACTGCTTCATATCGGAATATGTCCGGCCGATATTGTTGATAACGCCCGCAACGTTGGCATGCTTCGGTCCCAGCTTTTTAACGAAGATCTCTTTTGATCTTTCCCCGTACTCAACCGCTTTATCGAATTCCCCTTTGCTGCGGTACGACATCGAGATATTGTTGTAATTCACACCGATGCTCGTATGACCGCTCTCAAGTGTCTCGTTGAGAATGGCGAGCGCTTTGAAATAATATTCCAGCGACAGATCGTAATCTCCGAGTCTAAAATATGCGACAGCGACATTGCCGTATAATCTGCCGACATCCGGGTGATGCTCTCCGCGAAGTTTGCGATGGATCTCGAGTGACCGGGAAAAATAATCGAGTGTCTTTTGGTAATCTCCCCGCGCTTCGTAGATACCCGCAATGGAATTGTATGTGTTGCCGATCTTCAATTGCTGTTCTTCATTTGGCGACGGGAACAATTGCAGCGCACGATCACAGTATGCAAACGCACTGTCGTGATTTCCGAAGTTGAAATATGTCCCTGCGAGGAGCGTGTAGATATCCCATTGGAGCATCATGTCCGAGAGGGAGAGATTTTGATAAATACTCAATGCATTGCGGGCAACAGTGAGTGACGAGTCGTGTTTACCTTGCTGACGCAGGATCGAGCCGATCATTACCAAGCGCTGAGTTGCAGCGTGCGTGTCGGTCTTCAAAAGATGTTCTTCGCCGGTCCGGTCGATCCGTATCGCTTCAAGTGCCTTGTCGAAATTATTTTTTGATCGAAGCGACTCCGCTTTTCTGATCAGTGCACGGAATTTATTCCCTGTCTGATTAAATCGATCGAAGATCGCGGCGGAACTGTCCAAAAGAACAATGGCACTGTCGTACTGCGCACGTTTTTGCAGTTGCAATGCTTGGGTCATTAGAGAGTGAGCGTGGAGGGTATCAACCTGACTTTCAACTGACACCTGACCGTGGGTCTTTGCGAATACTAAAACTGCAAAACACAAAATTCCTCGTGCTCGAATTTTCATCTTATCCGTTTATCGGTTGTCAGTGGCGAACCTGTTTGATTCGTTGGAAATTAAGCGATTTTCGCACCCAGAGGCAAGTGACTACGAACACGCCTTGTAAAAAGGACCATTCTCTCTGAAAGTTTTTTGAGACGAACGAAACTATACCAATAAGACAACTGCCGGGGGAGTTGTTCCTACCGTTGCTTTCGTTCACTTTTTTAGGAGAGAGTCATGAAGAAGATTGGCTTTTGTCTGTTCGTATTGATCTGCACAGGTGTTGCATTTGCACAGATCACTAGCCTGAAAACCGTCAAATCGGGAGACTGGCACGATCCGTCGGTGTGGGATGGGGGAAGGGTGCCGAATGAAAATGACTATACGTATATCAATCCCGGGCATACGGTTACGGTGAATGCGAATGCTCAATGCGAATTCCTGATTGTTATGGGAAACATCCAGATCAACGATGGGTGTCAGGAATTTTATGCGCTCGATATTTCGATCGTGCTCAATGGGAAATTGGAAAAGAGTGACCTTGGCATTGCGTCGAGTTTATTGTTCCTTGAAGGGAGCTTGACCAACGAGGGACTGGTAGAGATGAACAACACTGCGAACAGCGCCGGCATCACCGTGAAAGCGACGGGCACGGGAAGTGATTCGATCCGGGGATCCGGAAGCACCGATCTGCGGGAAGTGATCGTCGATAAGACCAGCGGCACGGACACATCGGCGGCATCGCGGCTCACGATTTCATTGAACAACGTGAAAGTGCAGGGGGTCAGCAACGGAGCCCCGCCGTTCATCACATTGCTGAACGGCGAACTTGAACTCTCCGGCACCGATCCGTTTTCGGGTCCGGTATTTACATCACCCAATCCAACAATCGGTCTCGGAGACGGTTTGATCATCGATAATCCCAATCTGATCATCACCGGTCAGAACGGTTCGCTGACAATCGGCAATAAAGGATCTCTTATCGTACGAAATGGAACGCTCAATGTCGGTACCACACTTAATAATTCTCTGACGTATGCTTCAAATACCGCAGTGACGATCGAGGGAGGAAAAGTGAATGTCTTCGGCGCGTTTTGTCCGAATTCTTCTTCCAACACGCTGAACTTTACGCAGACGGCGGGTGAGATTGTTGTGTTCGGCAATCATAACTCAACGGCAGTTGCATCACTCGACTTTGCAAATTCTTCATTCACTCACCACACGTTCACGGGAGGAAAGCAGATCATCGTAAATCCTTCAACCGCGGCAAGCGGACCGAGGGATTATCGCGGACCATCTCCTTTTGCAACTCTCGTCGTTACTCCTGACGGACTTCTGCAATTTGGCGATGCAACGGTTGTGAATCCCACGACATACAATGTGCAGGGTGTGCTTCCTCGTTTTGATTTCAACCCCGTAGCAGACAGGACGCTGCGGTTGCAGGGGACAACAACATTTCAACTTGATGCAACAATTCCAATTGGGCTATCAGCGGAGTGGTGGTGAATAACCGACTGAAAGAGATTGCTCTTGCCAATCTTTCGGGACAAAGTCCTTCTGTAGAGTTGGATGTTGATCTGACCGTTACAAATACATTGCGGCTCACCTCCGGCATTCTCGGCGGAAGTGGGACACTGACGATTGGCAATTCCACTGTCTCGAACAATATGACAGTGATTCGTTCAGGTGGAGGCATTCTTAATCCGCCGACTTTCAATCTGAGCGGCGTAACGTACAATGTCACATATTCATCCAACTCATCCAACCCGACTCCGAGCATCACGACAGGTATCGAACTTCCGCCGACGATCAGCGGAACGGTGACGATCAATAATCCAAACGGAGTAATATTAAACGGCTCCACCGGGGCAGATCGGTTATCACTGATCTCGGGAAATCTTATTACAACGAACACGAACATTCTCACCATTACCGGCGGCGATGGCAATGATGTCTTCGGTGGATCGCCAACAAGTTTTGTCGATGGTCCGCTCATCCGTTCGCTGCCACCTTCACTTTTTCCCGGACAAACATTTTTATTTCCTGTCGGCGATGGGTCGTACAGCGGAGCAGCATTGGTCGATCCAACGACAGGAGCGGGAGGATGGGTATTGATAAAAGCAGATGTGACCGACGGAAATCCGGGTGGAACTGCCGGCACCGGATTGAGTTCACTCAACAATGATCGATCGTGGGAATTGTCTGTCGTTTCAGGAGGGACAGATTTCATTGATGCTTTTGTAGAATTGTTCGAGTCAGTCAATCAAATGGGAGGAGGATCCCGAATCGGGAAATCGGAAACTTCCAACGGCGTTTACAACAGCATCGGTGGAACGCCTGTTTCCGGCAACGGGATCAAATCCACATCAAAAATCAATTCGTTCAGTCACTTCGTCATTGGTATGACACCCGAGACCATTTCGGGAACAAAAACAGTCGGTGCAACAGGGGCTGACTATCCGACGCTCACTGCCGCAATTGACAGTGTCACATCGAAAATATTTACCGGTCCTGTAATGCTGACGCTGTTGGATTCTCTGTACGCTTCCGAAACGTTGCCGATCGCCATTCCTGCGTTGACAGGAGGGAATGCAACAAATACGCTGACGATAAAACCGGCGGCAGGCATCTCGCCGATCATTTCCGGTAATTCATTTTCGGCAGTCATCAAATTGGATGGTGCAGATCACGTAACCATTGACGGATCAAATAACGGGACATCCTCCCGTAATCTGACAATAGCCAATACGATGTTCAATGATGCAACATCTGCCGTTTGGCTTTCGAGCAGTGGCGCAGGATTCGGCGCTTCTCATAACACGATCAAGAACTGCAACCTAAGTGCCGGAGTGGATCAATCGATGAGCAATGCGTTCACGTACGGGATATTGAGTTCCGGCACGCTGGCGATATACAACATTGACGGCGCTGATAACGACAGCAACCGCTTTGAAAATAATTTTATTACTAAAGCCCGGTACGGAATTGTCCTCCGCGGCGCATCGTGAAATCTGAACGACGGAAATGTGATTGTGTCGAATCTTATCGGTCCGCCGTCGTTTGGAGCGGATCAGATGGGGCGGGTGGGAATCTTCGTTCAACATCAAAACAATGTCACAGTCAGCGGCAATGAAATCCGCTCTATTGGCTCATCTCCCTCAATTCCTGTTGGAGCGAGCGGCGACAGAGTTGGTATTGGAATCGGTACGGATGAATGGCTGTCATTGTTCGGTTACACTTCTGTGACAAACTCAAGGATCACCGGAAATATCATACACGACATCGTCGAAGAAAAAACAAGGTCGGCGGCAGGGATTATTGTCTCCGGTTCGGGAAACCCATCCAACAATGTGGTTGCCAACAATATGATCTATAATGTCCGCTCCAACGGCACATTCGGAGAACAATGTGTAGGAATCGGAATCGGTGCAGGGAACGGAGATAAAGTGGTGTTCAACAGTATTCGTCTTGAAGGTGATATTGATACCGGATCGGTTACCTCGGCAACGGGAAGCACCGCGGGAATCCGTGTCGGATCTTTTTCCGTGCAGAACCTCACGCTGATGAACAATATTGTTTCCGTTGATATGAATTCGAACACCGCTTCACTGAATCATTACGCGATCGTTGTTCCTTCATCCTCATACACGTGGGGAACGGGAGGAATTGACTTCAATAATTATCATATCAATGCATCGAATACTCAAATGAAACTGGGCGGAGTAGGAACATTACTGCCCTACACTGCCGTCGCCGATCTTGCCGGATGGAAATCAGTTTTCACTCCCAACCGTGATGCGAACTCGAAAAGTTTTCAACCGGATTATACCTCGGCATCCGATCTCCATTTGAACGTGTCATCGCAGAATCTGAATTATAAGGGAACACCGATTGCCGGCGTCACTACAGATTTCGACGGCGAAACACGGCACAACGTTGCGCCATACATCGGTGCAGATGAAAAGCTGGACATTGTTTTGCTCGACGTTCCACGTATCACGTCAAATGCTGTGCCGCAACAATATCGCTTAATGCAGAACTATCCCAATCCGTTCAACCCGTCGACAACGATCCGGTATCAACTACCCGAAGCGGGGATGGTGGAGTTGACCGTGTTCGATATGCTCGGACGGGAGGTGAAGACTCTTATCCGGGAAAAACAGGAAGCGGGAACGTACGCGATACACTATAACGCTGCAGCTCTTTCCAGCGGTGTGTATCTGTACCGCATTCATGCGAATGGTTTTACTCAAACAAAAAAATTATTGCTGGTGAAGTAAGGATGGTCAATCGAATGACCTTTATATCATTAAAACTACTTGAGGTGAATATGTTCAAACGTTACGTTGTCATGACCGTCATGTTCTTTTTACTTCTTCCGGCTCAGCCGAAAAAAACAATTGACCGGTTTGATATCCAAGAGATCGGCGGTAATGTTCATGTCGTCCGCTCGATGAACGGAAAGTATGCTTCATTGAACGAATTTCCAAAGCATGTGCGCGATGAAATAACGCGCTCATCAGCGCGCTATTCCTCGTTGAAGGCTGGATCGAATTCACAATCAGTAGCGATGGTAACATTCGTCGTATCGAATGCGGGCGACGATCCAGATTCAGATATCGATGATGGTCTTTACTCGCCGCCGACGCTCCGTTCGGCAATTGAAAATGCGAATAAACTCGGAGGAGCGCATGCTATCTCGTTCGCTTCCGGTATTACTGTTATTTCACCCGCAACGCAACTTCCGTCGGTGAATGTTGCACTGACGATCGACGGCACTGTCGCTGCAGGGAAAGTAATATTGGATGGCTCTGCTTCACTCGGCACGTACGGACTTACACTCGGAAAAACCTCGACGGTGAAGAATATGATATTCAAATCATGGTGGAGTGTCGGACTTGGATTAGGATTCGGGTCGGATAACTCAATCGTCCAAAAGTGTGAATTTATTCTCAACAAAACCGGCTTGAACATCAATGGACACGGAGTCACCGTCGGCGGCGACGATCCGGCGAATGGGAATAACTCTTACAATAATACGCAAGATGGGATCGCAATCGTCTTTGCAAACGACAATATCATAAAAAACAATTTCAGCGGGACGAAAGACGGATTGACGGCATCTCCCAATACGTATGCCGGATTGTACGTGCTTGGCGAACGGAATCAGGTGATGCTCAATGTATTTTCCGGTAACGACGACAGCGGCTTGGAGATAGGTGAATTTTCGATCAATACTTTGGTCGATGATAATTTCATTGGCATGGATGCATCCGGTATCGGAAGACTTCCTAATAAAGGAGATGGCATCACGACATTCGCCGATAAAGACTCCATCGTCAACAATATCATCAGCGGGAATGCGTCCGGTATCACCGTGCTCGGGCAGGCGTCGCAAACATACATCGGCAACAATACTATTGGCTCGAACATTACGTTCGATAGTCTTATTGGGAATAGATATGGCGGACTGCAGGTCCTCGGTGAAGGTGTCGTCATCGACAATAACGTCATTTCGAATAACAAAGGATCCGGTATTTTGTTGACGGGAAACGGCGGTGCGACTGTCAGAAGGAATTATATCGGGACGAATCAGAATGGGACGCTCGACTGTGGGAACACAGGTCCCGGCATCAATATCGTCTGCGACAACAATATCATCGGCGGACCGTCGAACGGCGACATGAATATTATTTCGGGGAATGGCGGGAGCGGCATTGAAATGTTCGGCGGTACCACATTCTCGTTCCCCGGGGGTTCAACACCGAATTATGTCCGGGGAAATGTGATCCGGAAAAATTATATCGGCACAAACTATACCGGATCGGCGAGATTACCGAACAGTACAGGGATCTCAATGCAAGGGTACATCGACAGCAATTTTGTCAGAGACAATCTTATTTCGGGAAATCAACATCATGGAGTGTGGTTAAAGGCATTCGGCGGAGTACCGACGCGGAATGTTTTTGTGAACAATTATATCGGAACAATGATCGATGCAAAGAATCCTCTCTCGAACGACGATCGGGGCGTATACATCCAGGCAGGTTCGGACAACCTGTTCGGCGGTCCGACATTCGATGATAAAAATCTCATCTCCGGTAACTTCGGTCCCGGTGTGTGGATCTCAGGTAATGCGTCGGGAAATAAGATCAAGAATAATGTCATCGGGACCGATCTGACCGGATATTTCTGGCTTCCAAACAGCGGCGACGGTGTATTGATCGATCAATCGGCATCCAATAATGTCATTGAACGGAATCTCATTTCCTGCAACGGCAGGAACGGAGTGACGGTCGAGACAAATTCCGGTTTCACCCCGAACGGCAATATTATTATTGCCAACAACATCGGATTGGATATAGCCCAGGCGGTCGCTTTCCCGAATTATGACAATGGCATACTGATTAACAAAGCCACGAATACGCGCATCGGTGGATCGGATTTTGATTCCAGTAATGTCATCTCCGGCAATACAAATAACGGTATATATATATTCGGGGACACGTCACGAGGAAATTTGGTACGGGGGAATTATATCGGTACTGACGACAATGGTGACAAAGTTTTTCCCAATTACCGCGGTGTTCTCGTTGCCCGGTCGAACAGAAATAGCATCGGCGGGTCCGATCCGGGTTCGGGAAACCTGATATCGGGAAACCTGCATGAAGGTGTCTATTTATACCTTGCGGACAGCAACACGGTGGAACGAAATATCATCGGCTTGGATCTGTTGGAAACAAAGCCGCTGCCGAACCAAAATTCCGGCGTCGCGTTGGACAGCGCAAATTATAATGTCATCGGCGGTGACCAGGTTGTGACAGGAAATACCATTTCAGGAAACAAGTTCAGCGGTATAGCAATCGTTCAGTCGGCAACAGGAAATAAAATTTACAACAATGTCATTGGAACTGATTTTACGACGAAAACCAAAAAATTCGGCAATGAAGTGGATGGAATTCAAATCTTAGGAGGCGCCAATCGAACTTGGATCGGAAAAACAGGAGCCGGAAATGTGATCAGGTTTAACGCGCTGGCAGGTATCTATATTGGGGACAGCACTCAAAACAAAATCTCTGAGAACTCTATATTTGGCAATGGAAATCTTGGCATCGATCTCGTCGGTGAATTTACCGGAGTTACTCCAAACGACGATCTTGATGTTGATAAGGGGGGGAACGACATGCAGAATTTCCCCACGCTGTTTTTTGCCGACGGTCCGTTTCCTCTGCGCGTTGCCGGCACAATGGAAAGCAAACCAAACGAAACCTACACTATTGAATTCTTTTCAACAGACGTAAAGGATTCCACCGGATACGGCGAAGGGAAAACCTTCATCACCGTTGAAACGGTCGGAACCGATTCGACCGGATTTGGGTACTTTAATTTCATTATACCCACATCAGTTTCTTCCGGTCTGTTCATCACCGCAACCGCAATAGATTTTGACGGCAACACATCCGAATTTTCCAAATGTGTCGAAGTAAAGGCATCAGATGTGTATGCCGATATTGCCGTCACCGTTAAAGCACAAGCCGATACGGTGAAGAAAGGGGATACGGTTGCGTACGTTATAACGCTTCACAACAACGGACCGGATAGCGCAACACAAGTGGTGCTGCGAGATACATTATCCAAACGACTCACGTACATCGCAGATTCAACATCAAAAGGGAATAGTACTTTTGTAAATGGAGTTCTCACCGTCACGGTTGGTTTGTTGGAGCCGGGTGAAAAAGTGAACATACTGCTTGTTGCAACGGCAGATTCGATCGGAGCGACATCCAATAAGGCGTTTGCAAGCGCATTTCAATCCGATTTTGATCCGTCAAACAACGCTGATACCGATACGGTTGTAGTTCCCGCGCCGCTTTCTGTCGGGAATAATAATGCAATCCCTCAATCGTACGCATTGTACCAAAACTATCCGAACCCGTTCAATCCTACAACAGAGATCAGATATCAGATACCAGAGGTCAGTCACGTAACATTGAAAGTGTACGATATAATCGGAAGGGAAGTTGCAACGCTGATTAATGAAACGAAAGAAGCGGGAAGGTACACAATGACATTCGATGGTTCAAAACTTTCGTCAGGAATGTATATTTACTCTTTAAAAGCGGGTAGTTATAATGCGACCAAGAAACTGTTATTGGTGAAGTAAGTGTATCGCGGAACTCTGTTCCGCGATTTGCTATTGTCGCAGAATAAATGCCGTTAATAAAGCAAAAGGCATCTCAATATAATGAGATGCCTTTTTTATTTATACAATTGAAGAATTTTTACTTCCGCCTTTTTGTCTTCCGTGCCGGTTTTTTTGCTTTTGTTGTTTTTTTCTTTGCGGTTTTCTTTTTCGGTTTCGCTTCTTTCGGCGGTGTCTGCGGTCCCTTGACAATGCCGATAACATTTCCATCTGGATCTGCAAACAGTCCGAATGTGACCATGTCAGGTACTTCCACTAGCGGCTGCACGATCTTTCCTCCGAGTCTCACCGCTTTGTCCAAATATGCCTGCACGTCTTCTACCTGTACATAGAACGTTGCACTCGGACCGGTATTTTCGTCAACTTGTCCGATCCCTCCGCCGATGCCCCCCTTCCAGCCGGTATCAACCAAGCCGTAATTCATTTCAGGGACGACTTTGATCTTCCAGTCGAATAAACCGGCATAAAATTCCTGAGAACGCTTGCCGTCCTTTGCGTTGATTTCAAAATGAGTCACTGGTGCTGCCATAGTTTCTCCTTTGATTTGTGATGTAATTATGCGAATGTAGCTTCGCATTGTGAATTAGGTCGACGCAACATTTTCAATTGTTTTATTTTATTCTGACGAAAGCATTTTCATCCGGGAATGCTTCGCGGTTATTGGCGATCGTCCCCATCAATTGCTGTAATTCTTTTGTCGATGCGGTCAAAATAACTTCGTTCTCGCGTCGCACATGAGTTATCTTGATTTTTTTCTCATCGATCATTTTCGAAATCCAGTCTGCTTCAAGCGATGCAAGACGGAGCGTATCACCCTCCAATTTCATTCTCGTAAATACATGGACTGACATGTAATGATGCTCGTCTGAATTGACGATGGGGTATGAGTCCAGGAACCAATGCGAGCCGATCTTGCCGAGCCACACAACGTACGTCGTAGAGTCGCTCTCTTTTTTCGATCGTATCACTAATTGATAATTCTTTTCTTTCAACTTCTCGAATGTATATGTTTCGTCATCCGCTTCCCATGTACCGATCAATGCGGGATTGAGCACGGCATCCTGATCTGTAAAGAGCGGAAATATTGAACGTACCGGACATCCGGCGAAAACGATGGCGATAACGGTAACAAGTGCAATCCGGAATGATTTCATAGTAGCCTCCTTAGAGAAGGGAAAAAGCGTAGTGGTAAGTTGACGGTGCAAATATGGAGATATTGCCGGAAAGAGTAAAGTAGTAAAAAATTCCGAATCTGTCTGATTTCAGAAACATTTGAAACCTACTTATCTCAACCCGTATTCAGCCACTTTTTGAACTTCCGGAAGTTCGCCCAGCCGATCCGGTGTAAGATACAATTGAATGAAACCTGAATGTTTCTTTTCCGAAAAAGTCTTCACCCATGCGGTTGCTTTTCCATTCTCATCAATCGCAAGCGACGTCGTTATATCGTCCAACGACATGCCGCTGATTCCTACGAACGAACTTTTGAGCCCCCATTTTCTTCCTTCCTCGGTGATGAAGGAAGAGTAGAAACCGCCATGTGTTCGAAGGTCTTTGTACCGATACGGAATGCCGGTTATTCTCTTTGCCTTTTCAAAATTAATGGCGATCACCTGTTTCTTTGCGCTGTCCAGTTCATACGCAGCTGGATTCAGACCGAGTACGACAATTCTTCCGCCGGACTTCATATATGCTTGAATGACATTCGATCCAAGCGTATCTGCCGTAAGCGAGGGAAGAAAATAATTTGTCGCAAAGACCATCGCACTGGCAGTGTCGCTCTTTATTCGTGTAAGCAGGAAATTTTTCACGTCGGTCTCATCGTAAAATTCGTATCCTTCACGGATGAAATAGTCACGAATATAAACATCCATTCCATTTCTGAATGACTGAATAACCGGATCCTTCATCCAAAATACGGCGCGGCGCATTGACGCCAGCGGTTTTTGCTTGACTTCTTTTGTCTTCAGTGAATACACAAAACCGTCATCGCTTCCGAAGTAGATTGAATTGTCCAACGGTACGGTTGAGGAGAATATCTGTGGACCGATTTTATATCTCCAGTGTTCAATGCCGCTATTCAAATCGACACAATAGACATACCCATCGTTACTTGAAATAACGACTCTGTCGTTTTTCGTGATCACCGGTGAAGCCCAGACAGGACCGTTTGTTGTGAATCGCCATAATTGTTTTCCATTCTGTGCATTGAGGGCATGGAAGAACCGCCCGTCCGATGTTCCGGTTATAAGTATGTCATTCTTGATCGCCGCGGTTGAAATAATCCACGATACCTGATAATCGTACTTCCAAATTTCTTTCCCTGATGCCTTGTCTAATGCGTACAAAAACCCGTCGCGACCCCCGACAAAGATCTTGTCTTTATAGATTGTCGGTGAAGAGATGACCGCCTTTCTGTCGAATCCGAATTTCTCATTGTCCAGCGTATCGCCGACAGTTGAAAATTGCCAGACACGTGTGCCGTTTGACTTATCGACGGCAAATATTTTCCCGGAACAATCTCCGAAATAAATATTTCTTTCATCGATCGCCGGTGTAGAACGGATCAGTGAGGAGGATTTGAATTTCCACAATTCTCTTCCGTCCTTTGAATTCAGCGCATAGAGATTGCCGTCGGCGCTTCCGATATAAAGTGTTCCGTTGTCGATTGCAGGTGAGCCGATGTAATAGTCGAATCCCCATTCGTAAGGAAGAGGACTACCGAGAGATTTTTTCCAGACGAGTGTTCCATCGGAAGTGCGGCACGCGTAAAATGTATTATTTCTGCAGACAAAATACACAACACCATTCATAATAACGGGGGAAGAACTGATCGGCGATGATTATTTTGTTCCCACTGATCGCCGGTGTTGATCGGACTGCCCCATCGGTTTTTATTCTCCATTGCAATTCAGCATGGTTGCCAATGTCTGCGTTGTTGTATACACCGAGATGAGCATTGTCGTTTCCGAATTGAGCGTGACTTATATTTCCCAAAATGAGAAAGAGGGTCGGAAAAAATAGAATACATCGTACAGAGTATTTCATGGAGAGTCCCTTTTTAATATTGTTTCGAACGGACGCAAAAATGTATGACTCGCCGTGGGGGAATACAAGATACAATTGTAGAAATTTTCGCGACCCCGTCGTATGATGCGGAGTCGCGATATATCGTTACGGCAGTATGACCGAAGAGTGCTCTTTCACGCGCTTGTAGATCACATATCGATCTCCGAATTTCATCGGTGGCGTGATCTGGTCGTCATTCAATTCTGCCAGCACCTGTTTGATGTGGAGCGGGTAGATCTGGATGTTTATTTTTCCCAACGTGCCCTTCTGTGTGCGGGATGGTGAGACGGAATACAACATTGCGATCTCTTCGAATGCGGATCCTTGTTCCAATTGGTTGTACGCAGAGTCAGCCGCTTCCTTTGTCAAGAAGACGATCTCCTGCAACGGAATGAATTGAGGCTCTGAGAACTGAATGACAGCAACCTGCTTTAACCAGAGTTTTATCGGTTTGTTTTTATAGAGTGCTGGCGTGTACCGCCAACTTTTGATCGTTTCGATCGTTGCCGAATCCCATTCATCATTGCCGCTGCCGTATAAAAGTTCAGCGACTTTCACGGTCCCATCTTCATTGACGAGGATCTTGAATTCAATGCGCAAATGTGTCGACGAGGTCGGGAACGGAAATGCAGGGAGAGGATATTGGACGATCAATTCGGGAAGTGTAAGGTCGGCGACTTCCTGTGTGGTTGAACACGCTCCGAAGAGCACGAGGCTGAGAAGAATCAGGAGAGGTTTCATGATGAACCTCCTTTCTTTCGAATGCCGTACAAATGTACCGACTTTACGATGAGGAAGTCAAGAAGATGATTGTAAAGTGCATCCCCAAAATCGTGGAGATTTCGGGGATGTCGAATCCTACCTACGCGTTACTGCGTGCCCCCAACTGCCTGTCCAGCATCAGCAAACTGACCGGTGATTCACCCACCATCTTGAACTGCTCGACGATGCCGACCGCTGTCTTTTCTTCTTCCACCTGCTCGGTGATGAACCACTGCAGCATTACTTGAGTCGGATAATCATTCTCTTTGCCGGCAAGTTCGTACAGTTTCGTGATCAACGCGGAGATTTTTCTCTCGTGTTCAAGCGCAAGTTCAAACATCTTTGCGGGTGATTTGAACTCGGTCGCCGGCTGGTCGATCGCGAGCAATGTTACTGCAGAGCCGCGGTCATGAATAAATTCGTAGAGTTTCATCGCATGTTTCGTCTCTTCGCTGCTCTGCAACTTCATCCATTGTGCGAAACCGGGGAAGTTCTTCGCCTCGCACCATGCCGCCATCGAGAGGTAGAGGTATGATGAATACATCTCGTGATTGATCTGTTCGTTAAGAGCTTTTAAGACTGCTTTACTGAGCATTGGTATCTTCTCCTTTATTTAAATGATGTTGGATAATTCTACACTTTTTCCCGTTAAACTACAAACGGTAAGAATCTATTTTACCATTCCGTTCTGTTCAAACGTGCGGATCAGTGCGGAATAGACATTGAGCGCCATCGTTCTGTATCCCTCCCCATTCGGATGCAAAGCATCGGACATAAGCGATTTGTTTCCGAATATGGCTTTCAAAGGATAATCAATAAGCAGAACAGAATTACGCTGAGCGACCTGATTGATCATGGTGCTGTATTCCAATGCAAGAATTGAATCCTCTGATGACCAACCGCCTGCAGATGCGTATTGCAGCATATTTGGGTGAATGAAACTAAGCAACACTACTTGTGTTCCTGATTGCTTGATTCTGTCCACCAAAAGATTTAAAAGTGAATCTGCTGTGTGCGCGGAAGTATTCCTTAAGAAATCGTTCGCACCAAATTCCAACAAGATCAACGCCGGCTTTTTTGAAATAACGCTGTCTGTG
>JACPGG010000040.1:16481-19065 GCA_016182545.1 Ignavibacteriales bacterium | reverse complement strand
GAAAACATTACAACACGATTAGGCCACACAGTAGTTTGAAGTATCGACCACCAGCACCAGAGACATTTTATCCACTTCAGATTGCCAATGCCTGAAGATTTTTATTAACTTAGCATTGGTACATAAACTGGGGGCAGGTCATTCCTTCAAAATGGAATTATCTATCGTTAAATCAGCGACAACTTTTCGTAATCGCTGGTTCTCTTGCTCAATCTCCTTAAATCGTTTTGCCTGGTCGACTCGAAGACCGCCATATTCTTTTCGCCATTTGTAATACGTGACTGAACTGATTCCCAATTGTCTTACCACTTCTTCAAGGTTTGACCTTTTGCTTGCAGGACTTCTGCTTCTCGAAGTTTGTTGATGATCTCTTCTGCGGTATGCTTCTTTTTACTCATAATTGCCCTTTCTTGATGACTTCCAATATATTAAATTGGATCATCTTTTGGGGGGCAGGTCATGTTGCAGAATCCACTATGATTAACGGGGAGTAATTTGCACAATATTCGCAGTGCAATGGGTAAGATGTATAATATGTTTTCTTTTCAGACATAGTGTAATCCTCGATAAGGCTGCCTAACGGACTGGAACCAAGTTGCGTGGCAACGTTCCAGTGGGTTGATTATTTTTATTAAATTTAAAATGCTCTCTCGCAACGTAAACTGTATTTTGATGACACAACTCTTGCAAACTTGGAGCGTCGGCGGTTGCCCCGATAACTTGAGTGACTTTTTAGACAGCAAATAGTTATGTTTGAATTTTTGAGTCCACATAATGTAATAATGTTCGCACTGTATTAATCACTAATATTGCCTCTGGTTCTTCTAACAATACTGGATTGGGATGAGCAACACTTGCTCGATTTCGAAGAATATTTACTGCATCAATTATTTTACTACATCCTCGAAGAATCTTGAGAATATCAGGATCATGGGGGCCGGTTGGAATAAATTTTGGGTGGTGGTCGCGAATCGCAGAGAATAAATCTCCAATGCTAGGATCGATGCCATATGAAATAGGTTGTTCGTCACATATTTTCTTAAGATAGCCATGTAGTGCGGTATGGACTCTATCAACAGCACTTGCGGGGCCACTTGTTTGTAATAAATTTTGTGCGTCTTTTAATGCTCTTTCAACTGTAGATGTCGTTATTTGCGGCGTTGGCGACGATACAACACCAACGGTTGCATTTGTGACCAACACTAAACCGATAAACCGTACATAGCAACCAATTTCTGTAAATGTTTGTGCAATCAATTCATATTGATATTGTTTAGTTGGATCAATCTTCGTGGCTGTACTTTTTGCATACTCATCAACAGAAACATTACAATGCAGTACCAAGAATTCATCCCCGAAACCATTAGTGCCTTCGGATAATTGAAAAGGGAGTTCCCTAAGCGTATATACAGCATCTGTATGACCTCTTGCTTCCAATAATCTCTCTACAGATGACTTAATACTTGAATATTGTTCATCATTAAATTTCTTGTTTAAAATCTCAGAATCTTGAGCGCCACTACCGCTGTATAGTGTTATCATAATATTTTGTTGCCTAACGGACTGGAACTAACCTGCTTGCAAACGTTCCAGTGCGGGGAAATTCTTTTTAATTTGCCGATAACTTGTCGTGTCCTATATCGTGTGTTGATTGACTTGCTACGCAACAGCGAAAGCATTAATGTTTACTAATGTAATATATCAGTGCTCCAAGTATTACTATCAGTAAGAGATTGATGCTTTGAAGGTACGATATAACTTTTTGCCTATAATCTTCCTCGGTCATTTATTGCTTCCTCTGAATTGGAATGAATATACAATTCATTGTTTCCTAAATTTACTTTATTAATCACATTACTGAATGCTATTTATGGTGTTGCCCAACGGACTGGAACTAAGTTGCGTGGCAACTTGTCCGCCGTGCTTTTTGGCGGACGTTCCAGCGCGTTGGAGTGAGGTTGTAAGTTGGTAACTTAAATTCTTCCCATCAAGAGCGAGACGGTTGCCACGTCGGCTTGTGTTAACGACATTCCCCTCTAAAGGTAAACACTTAATCCAATTTTGAATTGATTGCCTGAGCCTATGGTAATACTCTGTGAGTCGGTAGTATAATCTCCTTCAGTGTTAGTATTCCTTTTCTCATTATAGCCTGCCGACATTCCATACTCTCCGCTTAGACTCATTGCGTCATTAAAAAACCACTCCATGCCAATAATTCCGTTGAGGCCTACAGACCAGTTGTTTTCCCGATATTGCCATCGACCTGATTTATAAAAAGTACGCGAGTAATATGGTCCCGACCCTAAATACAATGAAATGTCGTTGACTGTTTTTATGTAATGAAGATATTGTACATTGAAATTGAGATACAGATTCTCATTTTTCGTGATAACAACGTTGTCAATCTTATTACTTAGATTAGTTGACGCTGAAATACTTACCCCAAATCTACACGCTGAGTTATCACTCATATGATATTTACAAGATAGAACACTTCCTTGAAATTGTTGTAGGTACAGACCGTTAATTTGAAACTGAAGCGCAAATTTGTCTTTTGCCAGGAAGACTCTCGTAGTATCTTGAC
>JACPGG010000040.1:0-16424 GCA_016182545.1 Ignavibacteriales bacterium | reverse complement strand
AAGATGCGTATTTGAGAATAAATAAATTAAGGAAAGATAAGGGATGATATGTTTCATAGCCAATTGTCCTTTCTTGATGGAGAGGTATGTACAAAGTAGACTAATACTATATGTTACAGAATAGTATTCAATGCGACATTGAGAATCACATCTTCAATGTCCCCCTTCCCACTCAAAAAAGCAACCGCATTTATTTCTTAAACAGGACGATCCTGTTCGAATTCGTCCCTTTGCTGTTGTTGGAAACGCCCCAGATGTTTGCGGTCTTGGTGAAAGACTGCGTGTTGTACATGATCCCTTCACACACAAAGCCCGCCTGCATGCCGAGCGACGCGACGAACTCTTCCAGCGCGATGTTCCCTTTACGCACTTCTCCCACTTCGAACGCAACGAACCCCCCGGGAACGGTGATGCGGTGCAGTTCGGTAAAGACATTGAACATCACGGCGCACCATTCATCGATTGTGCGGGACATGGTGATCTTTCTCCCGATCTCCTCCGCATCGATGCCGTTGAACCAGCAGCGGAGCCAGTTGTCCTGCGCGTACTGCACAATATCGAGGAACGGCGGCGAGGTGACGGTCAACTGCACGGAGGACGATCGTATCTCTTTTGTCCGGCGCGCGTCGCCGGTAAGGAAGAGCGAACGCTTTCCGATCTTTTTCAATGACGACCGGACCTCATCATCAACATCCCGCATCAGTTGCAGAGATTTCTTCAGTATGATCCCGCGCGTGTTCCTGTATTCCGGCTTCTGCTTCCGCTGCGTGTTGATCTTCCGCTGTCCCGATTGACTTGCCGCCTGATTCGGCGGAAGCGTGTAGACCGAAAAGAATCCTTTCGAGTGCCCCGTCAGTCTGTTCGTCGCCACCATCCTGATCCACGCATCGATCCGATCACTTTTTGATTTTGATAGATATGTGCGTATTGCAGCCATCTCATCAAGCGTCTTTTTGTGATAGAACATGGAGAGGTCGATGTCGGGCTTGTTTTTTTTCTGCGGAGGTATCTTTTCGAGTCGCTCTTCCAATTCATCAATTGTTGGTATGAACAGACGCGGGCAGGAGAGGATCGCGCTCAACGGATTCACATCGTTGGCGATAACGTTCCTGCCGAGCAACGCCGCTTCGAGCATCGTCGTGCCGCGACCGGAGAAGGGATCATACACGACATCTCCTTCCTTCGTCAATCGCTCGATGAAGAACCGCGGCAGTTGCGGCTTAAAACAGGCGCGGTAGGAGACTTCATGCAGCGAATGCGCCTGCCGCTGTTTGGAGGTCCAGAATTCGTTCGTGAATGTGGGGATCTTCTTTCCGCCGATCGTGATCTCATTGACGATCGTTGCAGAGCGCTTCTGCTCTTCTTCAAAGACAAAGTCGGAAAGGAAATGCCGGAATGATTTTTTCATCTGTATGTTTTCCCGCAGATCTCGCAGAGACCGCAGATCAACGTACTTGATTCTGCGTCCATCCGCGGTATCTGCGGGAGATAGTTATTTCCCCATCGACACAAGATTTGCAAACAATCTGTATGCACCTTCAACACCCGCCGGCAACTGGCGGAAGAATGCGAGTCCCGTAAAAATGTAATGCCCCTTGCCGTGCTTAGCCACAAGCAAACCTCCTTCACGCGACGGTTCGTTCGGATCGGCGAATGAAAGGATCGGTGTAAATCTGTTGTCCCACTTATTCGGAAAATACAATCCCCGCTCCTGCACCCACCCTTCAAAATCTTTTTCGGTGATGCGGTTGGGAAAATTCAGCGCCGGGTGCCTCGCATCAACGAACGACACGGCGGCGGTCTCGTCGGTCACCCGGTCTCGCGAGATCTCCATCGGGAACGGCGCGATGTTGTCGGTCTGTCCCCGCTCCATCACCTGATATTGTACGACGTATGTCCCGCCCCTCTCGACATATTCCATCAATCTCGCATTCGATTGCCGCACCTGCGCGCGCGTGTTGTATGCACGGATCCCTGCGACGATCGCATCGAATTTCGAAAGATCGCCGCTTTGCAGTTCCTCGTCGCTGATCATCGAAACGGTATATCCCATCTGCTCCAGCGCTTTCGGCACTTCATCCCCTGCCCCCATAATATAACCGATCGTCCGTCCGATTTTTTTCAGATCGAGATTCAGCAGTTTCCCTTCGGCGCGCTCCAGTAATGTTAGCGTCGGAATATGCGGATACGAGATCCGTTTCACCATGCGGGAATACGTTCTTCCGTCGATCACCGCTTCAACGGTGAATGTGCCGCTCGCCGCCGCGGAATCGGGACGGACGTAGAACTGAAAGATCTTCTCTTCATCCTTTACTGCGAAATTGAATCTCTGTTCGGCGCTGCTTTCCCAACCGTCCGGCACATTCAGCCGCACGATGCCCGAAAGATTTCCGGTCATTGATTTCACCTGCACTGAAATGAGCGAATGAGAGATCCTGTTCTCCATGACACTCTTTTTTGTGACACTCACCGACACCGGCGGAACGATCTCCACCGCACGCCGCATTTCACCGGCGATGTCGTCGATCCATTTGAACTGCAGCGGAAGCGTGATCATTACCGGTTCGTTCATGATGAGAAGAACAATATCCGCCGTGAGGGGCGATTCCTTCACCGCCATACCGATATCTGTCTGATGCGCGATGGAGTACAGATTATTGTGCGCCGGTTCCTGCAGCCAGTACGGCTGCGTAACGTCGAGATCGTACGGCACAGTTTTTCTGAATTGTTTCTCGAGAGGTTGATTCGTCTTCAATTCTTCCGGCGACGTCGCTGTAATGCTCAACGCAGGAAAAGAGAATGAAGAAACGGAGACCGGTAGAACGGAGCGGTTGATCATCGAGAGTGTTACAAATAGGGAATCTCCGTTGGTGTATGAATGATCGTTCGCCGTCAACTCTGTGGAGATGCCGAGCGATGCAATGATAAGCGATTCGACCTCCTTCACTTTTTCGGCGCAACGGACATCATCAGACTGCTTCAGCAATTCCTTGCGGAGTTGAATCAGCGATGGTACACTTTTTTCCGGCTGCGAAGGACGGAAGTTCTTTTGAATGGTAGCAATCAGGTTTCCGATCTGTTTCCCGTTCTTCACTGCCTGCCAGCCGATATCGATGCCATCCATGATGTCGTTCTTCGCGTCGCTCCCGTCGGTCACCACAAACTCGTTCACAGCGATCCCTTTTCGTTGCGCCGAACCCATCCCCTGGCTCTTATGCATCGTGCGGCTGATACCGGCAAGTTCGGTGTACGATCGTCCAAGCAGCGGATTATATTCTCCCACGTCGATCTTTAAAGACGGCACATTCTGCTGATTCGAATTCGTCCCGCCGAATCGGAAATGATTGAAGAGAATTCTTTTCGCTTTCCACGGTCTTACGTACTGCAACTGTTCCGGGAATATATTCGGATCGCCGGAGATCTTGAATGCTTCCTGAGCTAGAATTGCGGAAGCGAGATGGTGTCCGTGTCCCCCTTGCGTCGGCGAAAAACGGGTGATGATAATATCAGGACGGAATTTGCGGATCACCCGGACGACATCTTTGAGGACACTGTCTTTATTCCAAAAACTCAATGCCTCGTCGGACGATTTCGAAAATCCAAAGTCGATCGCGCGGGTGAAGTATTGCTCCGCGCCGTCGATGCGTCGCGCGGCGAGCAGTTCCTGCGTACGGATGACACCGAGTTCAGCTCCCAATTCCGAACCGATCAGATTTTGTCCCCCTTCGCCTCTTGTGATAGAAAGATACGCCGTGCGGTATAAACGACCTTTCGCGAAATAGGAGAGCAATGCCGTGTTCTCATCATCCGGATGAGCGGCTACATAGAGCACGGAGCCGAGAACCGACAATTTATTGACGGCGAGCTGCAGTTCCGCGCCGTCGGGCTGCTGCATTTGTGCGGCGAGGGAATGAAGAATAAGAAAAAGTGGAATGGATATTTTTTTCATATATTGGTTCATGAATTCATTGCTCCTTGTTGTCATTCAGTTTTCGATGATCGCAATGATCGTTGCTGTCGGAAAATTTCCCGATACGATCGTGACAATGGTGTTGTTCACTGCGGGAATAATCCTCGGGATCACTTCGATTCTCTTCATGCGCCTCGACAATCTGCGAATTTTTCCCGAACCGAAAAAGGACATTCGGCTGGTCACAACGGGACCGTACCGCATTCTCCGGCATCCGATGTACACCTCTGTACTGCTGTTCGCAGCGTCATTCATTGCGGACTCACCATCGTACTTCCCGTATATCCTCTGGTTCATACTTCTCTGCGTGCTGATGGGAAAAATCTACATTGAAGAACGACTCCTGCCGCAACACCTGCCGGAATATGCCGACTACAAGAAACGGACATGGAGATTGATCCCGTTCATTTATTAACATCGGTAGATTTTCCAAATCTTTGAGATTTGGAAAATCTAAATTCCTCGATGAAATAAGAAAGCGCGAAAACAGGTGTCTCAATTACCCGATCCGGTGTCTGCTTGGTCAAGATTGTTCTCTGCAGTTTCTCAACGGTAGAGGGAGAAAAATATTGTTCTCCCGTCTCTTCGTTCACGCGTGCCGGAACATTTTCGACAATATAGAACTTCCCTTCCTGCTCGAGCGTGTATGTCACTTTCTTTTCAATTAATTTTTCCACTAAATCCTCCTTACTTTAAATTCAACCCAATGTTCTGCATCGGGTTGATACAATGTAATGATCTTTACAAGATCACGCGATGGATAACTGCATTGAATATGTATCGGTCTTGACGCTGCGGTCTTGCCAAAAATCAAACAACTTGGACCGTACTTATCTTCAGGATAATCTTCGATACTTTCTGCGCCAGCAACTACCTCCCGAACTTCTTGAACACTAATTGCGCGAACAATGCTCTGATCAACGGCATGTTTTGAAAATTCGAACAGACCATCATGTATTTTCTGTTTGATTTCTTCAACCATTCAATGAAAAATTAACACTTCTCAATGCTGTAATCAAGTCCAAAGACATCATTACTTTTCAATAAAAACTGAATTTCTCAGCCCACTGCGTGCCGCAGATAAATTTAAATGGACAATCGGGACAGTCGTTCACAATATCATCGGTCGGCTCGAACGGTGTTCTTACATCCTTGATCTCATCGACAAGAGAGAGGACGACCTTCTCCAATTTCGGATACCATTCGGCTGCTTCTTCTTTTGATTCAAACAGCCGCATTTCAGACTTTGCGTCCAACTGTTTCTTTCCAAGAAATAGTATCGCCGGAATGATCTCGCTTGCCGGAATATCCGCGCTACGGGAATACATCATCATATACAGGGGCAGTTGGACGGAGCCGATCGCCTCTTTCCACGTCTCTCTGTCGTCGGGATCCAATTTCTTTAAAGAGATCGCAACGCTCTTTTCATTCGCACCGGTCTTATAATCGAGGATATAAACATCATCACCCCTTTTTTCAATCCTGTCCGCAAATCCTTTGAACAGCCGGTCATCAATGTTTGCCGAAAGTTCTTGTTCCAGACTCTCGATAGTAACACTTTGTTCCTTGAGAATAGTCGCCTGATAGTTGTCAAAGAACTCCTCAAGATGTTTGATCACCTGCCGCTTTGCGATGAATTGTTCTCCGAGCAGATTTTTCCCGTAGTATCGTGCGAATGCATCTTCGGTTAATCGCTGCAACTTTTCTTTTTGCAGATCGGCTGTCGTGATTGGTTTTCCTTTCAATGAAAGGAAATATTCATTTAAAATTTCATGAATGATCGTCCCGATGTCGGCACGCTCCACGTCGCCTGAAATATCGCTCCTCTCATGAAGCCGGAGCACATAGCGATAATAAAATTGTAATTGGCAGGTCAAATACGTATCAAGCGATGTGGAGGAAAACTGCATCTCCTTGATCGCTTCGATCATCGCGGGAGTTTTTTTGACGGCATCCGGCTGATGGATACCGAGATCGATCGCATATTGAAGTTGTTGAATTTTCCCCGCATCGAGTGAATGCTTCGTTTTCTGTTCATCCCACAGCAGTTTTTCGATGAACCTGCTTTTTATTTTCGAATCATTCTCGATAAAGAAACAATGCACGTTCTCCGCGCCGTCGCATAACGTTTCAAAGATGTGCGATTTGATCCTTTCCTGATCCTTATAGGTCGAAAGTCCCAGCTGCTGTCGCATTTTCAACGGCAGCAATACGTCCTGTTGAATTCCCCCGGGCAGCACGTCGTCATTCAGATCGACGATATAAACATTCTTGAATTTCAATCCGCGCGTTTCAAGAAAGCCGAGCACCTGCAATCCCTGCAGCGGCGTTCCGGTGAACGGCACTTCCGCGTCGGAAATATATTGCTTGAGGAACGAATAATAGAATTCCGGCTTTGTGAACTGTTCGTTCGCCAGCATCGAATGCTGCAATGCTTCAAGATGCTGCAACAATGTTTCGACGAACGGGCGGAAGAACGGATGCCTGTGCGCGGTGCTGTGCTCGAAAATGAATTGTAGGACATCGACGCTCTGTCTTCCCAGCCCGCCGACGTTTTCGAATGAGAGAAACTTCTGCACCGTATTATCGTGCATGTATCGGATGTGTGCCTGTATTTCGACGTCGGTCAATTCTGTCTCGTCGCCTTTCATTCTTCGCTGCACAGGGTCAATGATCTCAGGACTTCGTTCAATCTCATCCAATGAAATATATGTCTTTGTATTATGCGTTGTGCAGTACCGTTCGATCGCTTGAACGATCATGCGCGTAACGTCGCTCCTGTTCTTCCACAAGATATTCTTTGTGTACGGATGCAACATAAATTGAAGATATGTCGGCACGAATACCGTCCCGTTGCGCGACGAGAGCAGGACATCCATCAGCGCCATCAGGAATCCGTACACCGGCGTCCGGTCGAGCGGATAACCGAGCGCGATGTTGTACGAATCTCTGTCGTACTGCGCCAGCGTTTGATGGTAGAGCGGAAAAAGATTCTCGGATGACGGAAGGACGATCACCGAATCGTCGCTCGCTTTCACCATCTCCGGAAGTTGTTCCTTTAAAACAGAATTCAGACTGAAGAACTGCCCATGCGCGTCCGGCGATTGATAGAAATGATAGGTCGGTTTATCGTGTTCTATTTCTGATTCTGCAGTAATCCCTATTTTTGCGAGTTGGACTTTGATATCCGCGCCATCATGGAAGATCAATTCACAATTCGGCCGCTCAACGATCTTTTTGAAGATGATCTCTTCCGCCGCCGTGAATGCATAGAAACCGGCAAATATCATCTTAGAATATTTTGAAAAATCGATCTCATCACGATGCCCGGCAACAAACCGGTATTTCATCGACCGCGTCGTCAGTTTTTGTTTGGCGAGTTCAGAGTAGAAATGGCTGTACAATTCGATCAACGTTCCGGTTGACGGCAGTGAAACATTTGCTGTGACCTCCTGCAGCCTCCGTTGATCGATTCCCGCGATGTAAAGTTCTTCGAGTTCCGAGAAGAGACTCTTTGCAAGCGGGTAAAAAGAATCGAGCGTCGTAAAATGTTTGTCGCTGATCTTCTTGTCCTGCGAAAGAGCTGAATGAAGCGAATATAAAATCGCCGCTGCATCGAGCGTATCAATCGTTCGCTCGGTCCTTCCGAAATGCTCCGTATAGAGATGGTCAATGAAGACATCGATGGAGAATACTTTCGGAGGGAGAAAAGCGGTCTTCAATTGATCGGCAAGTTTCTTCCGTAGGACATGCGCAGGACGCTTTCCCGGAAAGACGACAAGATTACTCGAGTAATCGTGATCGTTCGGTCGGAGTGAACGCAACACTTCGTCGATCAAGTTGACGCGGGGTGATATCAAACGGAATGTACTCACGCTACCGTCACCACTTTTTTCATATCAATGTAGAGCAAGGCACCGGAGATTTTTCTCTCTTTATAAATCGACCGAAGCAGAGTCGTATAATTTTTTACCTGCTCCGCATATTTCTCATTCATTTCGTCGTTTCCGGTCTTGAAGTCGACCACGGCAACACTATCACGATCGACAATTACCCGATCCATTCGGAACAATCTTCCTTCGCCGGAAACAAAATCCTGCTCGCGCAATATCTTTCGTTCTGCCTTTGGTTCAAAAAATGTGTGCACTTCGTTCAACGACAAAAATTCAATCAAAGTCTTTTCCATATCGGTCCCGGAAAAGTCCGTGGCATATTTTGGCTGCACAAATGCAATTGCACTCTGAATCTCTTGTTCAATAGAATCCGACAGGAATTCCACTCGCGAGAGCACGTCGTGTACAAAGTCCCCCCGCATCGTTTCCGCAAGACCGATCTTCTCATACTGAGCGACCGGCATCTGCGCCGATTGTTTCAGGAATGAAGGGAGCACCGTCAATGCCGGTTTTATAGAGATCTTTTCAGCCTGTTGAAATTTGCTGCCGAATGATTGCTGCGGAAAGAGCATCGAAGGAATATTTTTCTCGTCATCGTTTTTATATTTCCCTTTTTTCTCTTTTGCCATAAGACTGACAACATACATTTCCCGTTGCGCGCGAGTCAGCGCAACGTACAAACGGTTCAATTCGTCATTAATGATCTCATGCTCGCGTTGTTTATAAATTTTGTTTAGATCTTCAGAACGTTCGGCAAGATTTTTCGTTATCTTCAGCATTGAAAGTTTGTTCTCCGATTCAACCATCACCGGACCGATATTCCTGCGCGATTTGTCCTTGAATAAAGCTATTACCACCGGGAACCCGAGCCCTTTCGATTTGTGCACCGTCATCACACGCACGGCATGCGCGTTGGTGGGAACGTCGATGCTCCATTCGTCCCCCTCAGATTCTTCCTGCGTGTACGAGAGAAAGTCCTTCACGCTGTTGTTTCGCTCATTCTCAAACTGCTTCACACACTCCAGGAATTTGATGAGTGCACTTTCTTCATTCTTACAGAGTTCGAATACCGACAGGTTTTTGAACATCTCCGATACAAGATCGTACACAGGCATGTAGCCAACGCGGTTGAATAACGTCTCGAAATACCGTTCCCACAACTCCGAATATTTTCTACGGAACGTGAGGTAATGATATCCGCCAGATTGAGAAGTGCTTTCGAACAATAGTTGCTGCAGATGTTCCCGGTGTAAGGAAGACGTGCTTTGCTTCAATACATTTGTGAATACATCGCCAAGTACAAATGTTGCAAACGAAAGATTATCTACGGGTGAATCGAGAAACCGGAGATAGGCGATCAGTTCTCCGATCACTTTCCGTCTCCTCACATCCAGCGTGGAATGCGAAATGAACGGGATCGTTGCGGCATTCAGCCATGAACTTATCTGGACGACATCCGCGTTGTTCGGCGTGAGGATTGCAATATCTTTATAATCGTAGCCGCGGTGGACACAATCGACGATCGCATCCACGATATATTTTCTCTCTTCATCCAGTGCATTGTCACTATCATCCGTCAGTTGAATGAATTTTACTTCGACGTACCCTTTTCCCTGTTGATCGGTCGGTACATTTTGTGCGCACTCCAGTAACCCGCTCTCTTTTGCAAATGTATCATAACCGATCTCTTTCGTTTTCACAGTAAAAACTTCTTTCACAAAATCGACGAGCGCTTGCGAACTGCGGTAGTTCCTATCCAGAGTAACGACATGGCTGTGCGCCGAAGGGAAATAGTGCGGATCGCTTTCCAGCCGTTTCATGATCCGCCAATCGGCTCCGCGAAAACCATAGATCGATTGCTTCGTATCGCCGAACAGGCTTCCATCCACCGAGAGAGAATTTTCGATCAGCGGATGAAGGTTGTACCATTGGATCGGGCTGGTATCCTGAAATTCATCAATGAGAAAATGATTGAGAGTTTCTCCTAGTTTAAGATAGACCTGCGGCACAACCGCGTCGGATAGATAACCGGCGAGCGTTCTGTTCACATCGTCGAGTACGATGCTTCCTTCAAGCCGTTTTATTTGTTGAAGAGTCTCCTCGACCATTCTTACTGCGCGGATGAACGGTTCGTAGTATCCTTCCGCATACGCCGCTGCGAATTCATCGAGTAGTTTTTGTAATTGATTGACAGATTTGAAAAGATCCTTCTTCATTCGCTCGTATTTCGCTTCCTGCTCCTTATCAAACTTTACGAAGAACTTTTCCCATTGCACTTTCCCAACAACGGGGAGAATATCGCCGGCGGTTAGTTTATTGATATCGTTGGAAAAGTGTGTGTAGAGCGGCAAACCGGATTCATCAAATTTTCTTCTCACTGTCTGCGCAACTTCAATGATCTTCTTCCGCAGTATGCGTCGTGTTTCTCCCGAATCGGATGAGACCGGTTCCGATGCATACCTGCCGAATTGTTTGTGCAGTTCGCGCACTTCGGTGATGATCTTCGCAAAGGGATTCCATAAATACGATGCGTTGAATCGCTCTTGCTCCTCAATCAATGTTATCAACTCATCGATGAAGTTTGCTTCGGCGCTTCCTTCTTTCAGGTCCCGAGAAAAAGCATCGAACGTCTGCCGCACCAGTGCTTCGGCATCAAATGTGATGTCGACATTCGGCTGGTAACCGAATTCCAGCGCCGATGCTTTGAAAACAGTCGACATGAAACTGTCGATCGTGCGGACATGGAAGTCTGAGTAGTTGTGGATGATCTCCTCTACCATACGCGAAGCACGGAGTGCGATCTCATCTTCCGAAAGCGCAACAAGTCCCAAGAGTTCTGTAAGGAGTATCCTGTCATTGAGCGCCGCTTGCTTTAGCAGGCTGATGATCCGCTCTTTCATCTCTTTGGAAGCAAGATTCGTGAATGTTATGGCGAGGATATTTCGCAGATCATTGCCGCGGATCTTGTTCGAAAGCAGGAATTGCACGTACCGGCGAGCAAGTGTGTACGTCTTTCCGGCACCTGCGGACGCAGTGATGACGGTAAGATCGGGGAATTGAAGAACGATATCTTTGGAAAGAATAGACATCTGAAGGTTTATTTCTTTCCTCTGCTTTTATTTCGTGCGTTGAACAGTCTTTCGGTAAAACCACCCTCCTTCAAAAAATTTTGTTCTAATTGTCGCAACAACTGATCTAGCAAATAATTTGTCTGATGAATGATACAGACGAGTGTGTTTGCTGCAACTTCGTCAGACACTTCTTCAAGATAGGTCTTATAAGACTTATAAGATCTATTATAAAATGATGCTATCTTTCTAATGTCAATGACTCTTGGATCATCTTTGCTCCAAAGCAACAATTTATGCTGCCGCAAATAGTCTTTGTAATCGAGTAACAATTCTTCCAAACTTGCGCGGGCAATACCAATTAGTTTGAGTTCGATTTTTTTAGAGGTTCCTGATGCCATACTTCCTTCAGCAATATTCTGTTTGCCACTGCGCGCTGCTTGTACCATTTGATCGTGTGTACGAGACTTAATATTTATGAAACGATCACAAAATTTGACTGTACCGTCATATACAATCTCAGCCATTTGAAATGCTTTTAGATTTTGATATCCACCGTGCGGAACTATTATTCTCGAATCATTACTCATAGTGTAATCTGCAGAGTTTTCAACTACAAAATTTCTTGGAAATGTAACTGATTTTGGGAGGGGTTGCAATGATAACGACTTACAATCGATGCAAATGTCTAGAAATTCTGAAACAATTCAATGCAAATCCCTCTTCAGGATTTTGAACTACTGAATATATGCATTTTTTGCATTCTTGTTTTCCCCTGCACATTTCGCTACATTTACAACCAGATGATATCACTATGAAAACTTTTCGACTACCACTTGGCTTTGGACTTTTCCTCACTACGTTCCTCTATGCAGAAAATCCAATTCACGTTTTAACAATCAACGGGAGTATCAACCCGACAACGTACGACTATCTGAAACATGAGATTGTAATTGCAGAAGAAGCAGGCGCACAGGCAGTGATCCTCGAAATGAATACGCCGGGCGGATTACTTGAAGCGACACGCGGCATTGTCACTGAATTTCTCAACGCAAAAGTACCTATCATCGTTTTTGTTGCGCCGCAGGGATCACGCGCCGCATCGGCGGGCGTTTTTATTACTATGGCAGCACACATTGCCGTGATGGCTCCGGGAACAAACATCGGGGCGGCTCATCCGGTGAGCGGGCAGGGAGAAATGGATTCGGTGATGTCGGGAAAAGTGACAAATGATGCCGCCGCATTCATCCGATCGATTTCTGAAAAGAGAAAACGGAATGTGAAATGGGCTGAAGATGCCGTGCGGAACAGCGTTTCGATCACGGAAACCGAAGCGCTCGAAGAACATGTCATTGATTTCATCGCATCGAACCGTGATGCGCTCCTCGATTCGCTCGACGGGCGTATCATAGTCATCGAAAAAGATTCCGTCACGCTCGCAACCAAGTCCGCACTCATCGTTGAACGCGAAATGAACTGGCAGTACGATATTCTCAACATTCTCAGTGATCCGAATATTTCCTATATACTCTTCCTTATCGGCATCTATGGATTGTTTTTCGAACTGTACAATCCCGGCTCTGTCTTTCCCGGTGTTGCGGGAGCAATCGCAATGATCCTTGCGTTATACTCAATGCAAACATTGCCGATCAATTACGCCGGACTCGCACTCATCATTGTAGGCATCATTCTCTTCCTTCTCGAAATTAAAATTACGAGTTACGGGCTCCTCTCCATTGGCGGCGTCATAGCATTATTTTTAGGTTCAATTATGCTGTACCAAACCGATGGCCCGATGGAGTTTGTTGAGGTGTCGCTCGGCGTCATCATTCCGTTGGTGATCTTTACCGCTCTCTTTTTCTTCTTCGTCGTCGGCGCGGGATTGAAAGCACAGGGGCGGAAAGTTACTACAGGAGAGTCTGGAATCATCGGCAGCGAAGCGGTGGCGGTAACACATCTAAATCCGAACGGCAAAGTACGGCTTCAGGGAGAAATGTGGGAAGCGGAAAGTGTTTCGGGAAAGATAGAAAAGAATTCGAAAGTTGTCGTAACAGAAATTCACGGTTTGTTGTTGAAGGTGAAAAAGATCTAACCACAAAGACACAGAGTCACAAAAATATAATTCTTTGCGTCTCTGCGCCTTTGCGGTAAATAATAATTGTATCTATCAATAAGGAGAAACATCATGGACGGTCTATTTGGATTATTACTACTCGTCTTCTTCGGCGCGTTCGTTCTGTTCAATCTGATAAAAATATTATCGGAGTACGAGCGAGGTGTCATCTTCCGTCTCGGGCGGCTACTCGCTGTAAAAGGTCCCGGACTCATCATTCTTATTCCCGGCATCGACCGGATGGTAAAGGTTTCGCTCCGCACAGTCGTGCTCGATGTGCCGCCGCAGGATGTTATCACAAAAGACAACGTCTCGATCAAGGTAAATGCCGTCGTCTATTTCCGCGTTGTGCAGCCGGACAAAGCGATTGTGAGTGTCGAAAATTATATTTACGCTACTTCCCAGTTGGCGCAAACGACACTGCGAAGCATTCTGGGGCAATTTGAACTTGACGATCTCCTTGCACAGCGGGACAAAATAAATCAAGAGTTGCAGCAAATTATCGATCAGCACACAGAGCCGTGGGGGATCAAAATTGCAAACGTGGAAGTAAAACAGATCGACCTTCCGCCGGAAATGCAGCGCGCAATGGCAAAACAAGCGGAAGCGGAACGCGAACGCCGCGCGAAAGTTGTGCATGCTGAGGGTGAATTACAGGCGAGTCAGAAACTGGGAGAAGCTGCTGCAGTGATCGAACGTAATCCGATTGCGCTGCAGTTGCGCTACCTGCAAACACTCACGGAGATAGCGTCTGAAAATAATTCTACCACCATCTTCCCTCTGCCGATCGAATTACTGAAACCGTTTTTAAATATGGGAAATAATAACGAGACAAAATCGTTGAAAAAGTAATTAGGTATTTGCAAATGCGAACAGTCCTCTTCCCTCAGAGACAAATTGACAACCTATAAAATATATCTGAAAACCGGTATGGTGTTTACATGTCCGAAACAGTATATTAAACACCAAATTATACTAATAAGATCAGATATTGATAATCTTATTATGCAAGAATGATCTAAATTTGAGATAATAACAGGATTGACTTCTTGAAAATTGAACAAAACATATTAAGACTTAAATATCTCCTGAGTCTGTACAAAATGTCACTAACCGATCTCCTTTCTTTAGTCAACGAAGGACTTAAAAATCCATTGACCAAGGAGGATATTTCAGGAAAAGAAATAGAAATACGTCACTTAAAACGTATTGACAAGATATTCAACAAAGGACTTCATTATTATTTAGACCCAAAATCTCTGGAAGCATCCCGAGATGCAAGTATTTTCTTCAGGAAAACAAAATTTGGGACAGCATTAAATATTGGGGCTAAAAAAATTGTAAATCAGTTTGAGGAATTTAAAATATCACTTTCCGGGATTGCGAAACTGGCAGAATTGAAAATAGATAGAATCCTACCTGTATTTAAGATAAGCCAAGATCCAAAAAAAGTTGCCCAACAATTAAGGATAAATTTATACCCTAGTTTTAATCCTACACCAAAAGAGTTTTTAAAGGCGCTTATCGCAAAACTGGCGGAATACAACATTTTAGTTTTTGAGTTTGTAGAAACCTGGAATAAAAAAGAAAAAGCAAATATTGACGGCTTTTTCTTAAATCCAAATGTCATAGTTTTGAAAAGACAACAAATTTCATTTAGGAGAGAAATCTTCACTCTCATTCACGAATTAGGACATTACTTGTTAAATAAGGAAGAAATAGAGCAACTCGATGTACTAAATTTAGCGAACTCCAAACTCAGCGCTATTGAAAAATGGTGTAACGATTTTTCCTATTATTTCCTTGCGGGCGATTTTGATAAAGCAATTGAAAGCATTGACAAAGCGGACGGAACCAACGATTATCAGTTTGACATAATTGAGCATATCTCAAAAGAAACTCATTTAAGTGAAATCGCATTATTTACAAGATTATTATTTCAAAATAAAATTAGCCGAGTAAACTATAACAAAATCAAGACGGACAAAGACGAGGAATATAGACGGCGAAGAGAAGAAGAAAAAAAGAAAAGAGAACTTGATAAGCTCCAAGGACTTAAAACAAGTGGTTCTGCACCAAAACCAATTAACTCTCAACTGCTAATTTCAACGATACAGACAGCATTTTATGAGAGAGTAATAAATGAATATGACGTTTGCAAGACTCTGAATATTTCACCTGATAAATTAGAAAGATATTTGCAATGAAAGTGGTAATTGATACTAACTCACTTTTATCGTTAGTACGTTACTACATTCCTTTTGATATCAAATCAATACTGTTTGATTTTTTTAAAAAGAAAATTGAACAGGGTGAGATAATCATTATTGACAAGGTTCTTGAAGAATGCATTTACAACTCTAAAGGCATCGTTATTGACACACTTCCTTATCTGCAAGATAAAGCGTTCCAAAAATCTGCGAAGGTTCCATATAAGACAGAAACATTATTGGCGCCGAACACAAAACAATTTTTACATCAATTAAATACCGTATTTGTAAATAGTGTCATCAAAAAACAGCGCGGTTTTTCAGAGGTTGAGTTTGAAAGTCAAAAAGATAATTTCTTAGATGGTGCCGATGCAAAACAAATCATTCTTTGTTTGAATTTAATTAAGAACGGAGAAAAAGTCATTCTAGCAACAGAAGAAACCGAGAGTAGTAACGACAACAAACTGTTCAAAAAAATTCCCACAATTTGCAAAGAGTTAGGTATTGTAACAAAAACTTTACCCGCGTTATTAAAATTGTACAAAGAGATTGACATGAACTTTAAGTGACAGAATAATTCAGTATCATTTCAAACACCCCACAATATCAACATAAATTTTATTTCGAACGACATTGAAATTCGATAATAAGTTTAGGAATACACTTCTCAAAGTAGTTACCAACCCTTTTCTGCTGAGTTTTATTTTTACATTTGTTGTAATATTCTCCCTGCCACCAATCTTCAATAAATATGATGCAACAATTGTCCACGGTGATAGAGATGCCCGCAACAAACAGATTTATTTTTCTGATTTGGATGGCGATGGAACAAGCGAAAGAATCAGTATTGAACAGGTGTATCCGAACTTAATCGGTATTATAGTATCCAAAAACGATAGAATTCTTGACCAGTGGAATTTCACAGGCAAACTTCTTGCGATGAGACCGCCTCTTTGGGGAGATATTGACGGTGATGGCTTGAACGAGATATTTGTCTTTGTGTATAATGAGAAAAAGATTTATTTAAATTGTTTCAATCCAGTTACCAACATGGTTTTTTACAAGGATAAATTTGTCGTAGCTTATAAACCCGTTGATGAAAGACTTGATTGTGGTGTACTCTCACTCGGTTTCTATGATAATAACTATGATGGGAAGAATGAATTTTAT
>JACPGG010000037.1 GCA_016182545.1 Ignavibacteriales bacterium | reverse complement strand
AAGATATTGCGATCATCTCTCACGGATTTGATCCTGAGGATCTGCAGGTTCCTTCCGATGATGTGCTCCCTCACATCGAAAAAATGAGGATCACATATTCCGGAATGTTCTATGCAAAGATAACGCCGATTTATTTTCTTCAGGCGTTGAGCAAAGTATTGAAGGAACATCCGCAATTACGCGGGAGAATAGAAGCGTGCTTCGTCGGGCTGTTCCGCACGGAGTTCATCAACTATGTCAATCATCTTGGTTTACAGAATTCAGTCAACATTCTCGGATATCTTGAGCATCGCGAGGCGGTGAAATACCTTCTTGCGTCCGATGTGTTGTGGCTGATGATGCAGGATGACATCATGACGCCGGGGAAAATATTCGAATATATCGGCACGGGTAAGAAGATCATGGGATGCGTTCCGAAAGGATATATGCGCTCGATCATCGAGGAAGCGAACGGGCAGTGTGTTGAACCGACCAATGTCAATCAAATTGCCGATATGATCGTGCAGTTGTACGAGCAATACGAAAAAAAACAATTGCACGGCGCTCGATCGGAAGTTGTCGATAAATACGATAGAATAAAATTAACGGGTGAACTTGCAAAAATATTCACCAGATTCTTAGAGGTTTGATCCATGAACGTATTGATTGTCGGTTCCGGCGGTCGTGAACATGCGATCGCATGGTCGATCAAACAAAATCCAAAGGTCGAAAAAATATTCTGTGCACCGGGTAATGCGGGGATTGGTGGGATTGCGGAATGTGTTCCTTTCAAAGTGGATGATATCGACGGTCTTGTTCAATTCGCGTACACGAATAAGATCGATCTGACTATTGTTGGAAGCGAAACCCCTCTTGTCAATGGGATCGTCGATGTGTTTGAGAAGAGAAGATTGAAAATATTTGGTCCTTCAAAATCTGCTGCTCAGGTTGAAGGAAGCAAGATGTTCTTGAAACATTTTTTGCAACGGCACAATATTCCGACAGCAAAGTATCGAACGTTTAATCAATCTGAATTTGAAAAAGCGAAAAAATATCTGGTAGAAACGGAACCGCCGTATGTCATTAAAACGGACGGTCTTGCTGCCGGAAAAGGCGTTGCGATATGCCAAACATCCGCTGAAGCGTTCAACACTCTTCACGAGTATTTTGAAGAGAAAGTGTTCGGCGATGCGGGAAATAATATTGTGATCGAAGAGTTCATGGAAGGAGAGGAAGCCTCTGTCTTTGCTATGTGCGACGGTGCGGATTATGTTCTGCTCTCACCGGCACAAGATCATAAACGGATCGGCGACGGCGACACAGGAAAGAATACAGGAGGCATGGGTGCCTATGCACCTGCGCCCGTAATCACAAATGAAATAATGGATCAAGTTGAAAATGAAATCATCCGACCGACGTTGAAGGGGATGAAAGCAGAAGGATATCCATATAAAGGATGTCTCTATGTCGGATTGATGGTGACAAAAGATGGTCCAAAAGTGGTTGAATTTAATTGCCGGCTCGGTGATCCGGAAACACAAGTGATCCTCCCGTTGATCGACAGCGATCCATTCGATCTTTTTTACGCGTGCGCATCCGGATCGATAGCATCATATCGACTGAAATTGAAGAAAGTATCGGCTGTCTGTGTTGTCGTTGCGTCGAAAGGATATCCGGATCGTTATGAGACCGGGAAGGAGATCAAAGGATTGGATTCCGTGAAAAATGACTCGATGATTTTTCACGCCGGTACAAAAAAAGAAAACGGTAAATTTGTAACATCGGGAGGTAGGGTTCTGGGCATCATTGCGATGGAAGCCAGTCTCCAAAATACGATAGAGAAAACGTATGCGGCAGTAAAAGGGATCTCCTTTGATGGTGCATATTACAGAACAGATATAGGAATGAAAGGATTGACAAAATAATGAATGTACTCGTTACCGGCGGCGCCGGATTCATCGGTTCCAATGTTGCCGATGCATTTATCGCAGATGGGCACACCGTTGTCATAGTCGATGATTTTTCGAGCGGGCGACAAGAGAATGTGAATGCAAAAGCCAAAGTGTACAAAATGGATATACAAGATCCCGCAGTTGAAAATATTTTTCGCGATGAAAAGATCGACCTGATGTGTCACCACGCAGCACAGATGGATGTGCGCAAATCGGTTGCAGATCCGAAATTCGATGCATCGGTCAACGTGCTTGGATTTTTGAACCTGATGGAAGCAGGGAGAAAATACGGATTAAAAAAAGTGATCTTCGCATCCACGGGTGGGGCGATCTACGGCGAACAGGATTACTTTCCCGCCGATGAACATCATCCCACGCGCCCGCTCTCTCCGTACGGCATCACCAAATTGGTGACGGAAAAATATCTATTCTTTTACAAAGAGGTGTACGGGATCGAGCATGTCATACTTCGGTATGCAAACATATACGGTCCTCGTCAAAGTCCTCATGGGGAAGCAGGTGTCGTTGCGATCTTTACGAGCAAAATGTTAAGCGGGGGACAACCTGTTATCAACGGCGATGGAAAGCAAACACGCGACTATGTCTTTGTCGGTGATGTTGTCCGTGCAAATCTTCTTGCGTTGAAGTATAGTGGTTCAACCATCTTCAATATCGGAACAGGGATCGAAACCGATGTGAATCAGTTATTCAATCATATAAGAAAGCATACGGGCTCATCCTGCAAAGAAGAACACGTTCCGGCAAAAGCGGGTGAACAGATGCGCAGCGTGATATCGTCGAAGAAAATTCATGAGGAACTTGGATGGACTCCGACGGTAACGATTGAAGAGGGATTGAAGAAGACAGTAGAATTTTTTAAATCCAAAAAATAATGACGTTCAGACGGAGTCCACCTTAATTGTGGACTCCGCATTCATAATCAATAAAAACGGAAACCATATGCGTAAAAAAGTCATCGCCGGCAACTGGAAAATGAACAACGATATCTCCCAGTCAATAAATCTCGTTAAGGGAATAAAGAGCATCCTGCAATCCACCAAAGCAGATGTGATTGTCTGTCCGCCGTATACATCGCTCAGTACAGTCCAGCAATTGGTAAACGGTTCGTTCATCAAACTCGGCGCGCAGGATGTTTCGGTGCAGAATGACGGAGCGTACACCGGTGAAATTTCCCTCTCCATGCTCAAAGCGGTCGGTTGCGAGTACGTGATCGTCGGACATTCCGAACGACGACAATATCATAAAGAGACAAATGAATTGATCAACACGAAAGCAAAAAAAGTGCTTGGCGGCGGACTCACACCGATCATCTGCATCGGCGAAACACTTGATGAACGCGAAAAAGGGATCACCGATCAGATACTGACCACGCAAACGAAAGGCGTACTTGCCGGACTGACATCGTCAGAAGTCGAGAAGTCTATCGTTGCGTATGAACCGGTGTGGGCGATCGGAACGGGAAAGACCGCAACACCGCAGCAGGCGGACGATGCTCATAAATTGATCCGCAAAGTGATCTCGCAGTTGTATTCTTGGGCGACCGCTGAGAAAGTGATCATTCAGTACGGCGGTAGTGTAAAACCTGACAACGCGAAAGAACTCCTCTCGCAGCCGAACATCGACGGTGCACTTGTCGGTGGTGCATGTTTGAAAGCAGATTCGTTTGCGGCGATAATCAACGCTGCGTAATTTGGTAGACAATGGTCACAGATATGAAAAATTTGGAGTCATTCCGTTCCTGATTGACTAATTTCTAACTAAAATTTCACTTGGTTTCAGGGGAGTCTGGTATTATATTAATGTTGTTTTCGGCATAAAAAGCCGCGAATATCGTCAAAAAACGACATTTTTTAACTACCTTGAGCATCATCTTTGGATAATTCGCTCTTTCGTATTTTACTTTACCTATCCGTTTCAATCCTTAGCCTCAACCCACTATTTTCCCAACAGTTATTTCTAGAAAACGGTTCTCCATCGCATCCGCAAGTTCTCGGTCACGGTTCCCCTACCAGGTCTATAATAGATTTGGCAGGTGAGTGGGAATACTCAACGGATAACGGGACCTCATGGTCTACAGTAAAAATACCCGCCGCTGCAGATTATGAAGGGAGGATGATCTTCAGAAAAAAATTCCTTATAGATTCTGAAGCGATCACTTCCAGCGTTTTTAAGTTTGTTTCGTTCGGCATCAATTATGGTTCGGAATTGTATATCAATGAAACGTTTGTCGGCAAACATGAAGGGGGATATACTTCATTTGAACTTCCGATTCCTGAAAATGTAATTCAAGTCGGCGCTGAAAACATCATCCGTATTGTCGTCGACAATTCTTTGAACTACCGCACTACATTTCCGACCCGAGCTCAGGTGAACGGCTGGAAAAATTATGGCGGCATCACCCGTGATATTTTTATCGTTGCCACACCTCGTGTATGGATCGATCACCTTGGTGTGGTCGTAGAAGCGATCGAACCGAAAGCAACGCGACTCCTCGTTACTTCCACCATCTCTTCCTCCGACCTGCAATTACTGCCGCAGTTGGGATCAAAGTTATTGCAACTTTCTGCTGAAGTTTCGGAAACCACATCCGGCACGATCATCGGTAAGCCATATATCATTCCGGTCATTCCGGAATCGAATAAAGATATTACAGAGCAAATCGCGGTTTCAATTCCGAATGCAAAATTGTGGAGTCCCGAATCTCCCGAATTATATACGATCAAGGTCTCTCTCATCGCGTCGGAAGCGAAGAAAGATTCCCTGATCGATGAAACATCGATCACGACAGGAATTCGTACCTTTACAAAAAATAAAAATGTTCTCTTATTCAACGGCGCCCCCATCGTTCTGCGGGGAGTTGTGTGGGTGGAAGATTCGGAAAAGTACGGTAGCGCGTTAACGTATGAGGAAATGGAAAAAGATGTTGCGTTGATAAAAAATCTCGGCGCAAATGTTGTCCGTATCGGGTTCAATCCCGCACATCCGTTCTTCATTCAATTGTGCAACAAGTACGGATTATTTGTACTGCAGGAAATTCCGAACGTGGAGATTCCCGAAGCAATAGGAGGGGATGATCTGTTCCGTGCGCTTATGGAACAGAGGCTAAAAGAAATGATCGAACGAGACAAACATAATCCGAGTATCATTGCGTGGGGTCTTGGAGAAGCAACAGGCAACGGTAGAAACGACGGACCGGACGCACTTCTGCACCTTCAACGGGTTGCAAAGTCCTTGGATGATCGATTGACGTATTCGATCCTTCGTCATCATCAAATTGAAGAAAATGTCCCCACCGATATTGCAGCGCTCACCATTGCGCGTGTTGACGTCAAAACGTTCCGTTCTGTACTGTCCGAGTATAAACAATCACACCCCAATCAACCAATGCTTGTTGCCGGGTACGGCAAACCGGCGGAAAAAGGAAACCGGAACGGGTACAGTGATCCGGGTTCACAAGAGGCGCAGGCACGGTATATCCATCAACGGTTTGCCGCCATAAAAGATCTATCGATCTCCGGCAGCATTATCTTTACGTTCAACGACTTCAGAAGTGATCGCCCTGTGTTGCGCGTTGGTACCGGTGCAATCGATATGCATACAAACGGGATTGTTGAATTGGGCAGGGAGAAAAAAATCGCCTATGACATGGTCCATTCGCTTTATCATGATCAGAAAGTCTCGGCATTGCCGATTGGCACCTACGTTCCCTCCTCCCCGTACATTTATATCGTCATCGGGGTCGGTCTTCTCATCGTTGCGGCGTGGCTGGTGAACGGAAACCGGAGATTCCGCGAAAGTACTTGGCGGGCGATTTTCAGGTCTTACAATTTCTTTGCCGATATCAGGGATCAGTTTACCCTGCCGTTGTATCACACGACTCTTACTGCTCTGATTATTTCAATGACCTTTTCCGTCGTCATGGCGAGCATCCTCCATCATTTCCGGTCCAGCGAGGTTCTTGATTACCTCTTGTCATACGTGCTTTCTGACGGATTCAAATCGGTTGTCATACAAATGGCATGGAATCCGCTCTTATCTGTCGGCTATCTTACTGCCGTCATGCTTGGATGGTTTGTAATTCTGACGATCTTGATCCAGTTTTTTTCTAAAATGGCACGCGTCAAAATCAGAATATTCCATTCGTATTCGATCGCAATATGGACAGCGTCCCCGTGGATATTCTTCATCCCTGTCTGCATGATACTGTACCGTGTGCTTGAAAGCGAACCGTATGTTCCGTGGGTATTAGGATTAGTACTGCTGATGTCGTTGTGGGTTTTTCTCCGCACGTTGAAAGGCGTTTCCGTGATCTACCACGTGTATACGCCGAAAATGTACATGATCGGTATTGTTTTCATGGTTGTCCTTTTTGGCGGGTTGTATGCTTACTGGGATTATGCGTTCTCTTTGACGTCGTATGCCGAATTTTTCGTCTCAACCGTTCTACCGTCTCTCAATTAATCTGTCTCCATGTATTTATCCAAATTAGAAATATTCGGTTTTAAATCGTTTGCAAATAAAGTGAACCTGTCGTTTGACATCGGGTTGACGGCGATCGTCGGTCCCAACGGCTGCGGTAAGACGAATGTTGTCGATGCGATCCGTTGGGCACTCGGCGAACAGAAGCCGAGCCGCCTGCGCAGCGACAAGATGGAAGATGTGATCTTCAACGGAACGAAGAATATAAAGAAGTGACGATCACCCGCCGTGTGTTCCGTTCCGGTGAAAGTGAATATTACATGAACAAGACTCTCTGCCGGTTGAAGGATATCAAAGATCTCTTTATGGATACCGGCATGGGATCGGATGCGTACTCCGTCATCGAATTGAAGATGATCGAAACGATCCTGAGCGACAAAGCGGATGAGCGCCGGCGATTGTTTGAAGAAGCTGCCGGAGTTACCAAATATAAAGTGCGCCGTAAGGAAACATTCACAAAACTTGACCATGTTCAGCAGGATCTGAATCGAGTGAACGACATCGTGAAGGAAGTGCAGAAAGCGGTCAACTCACTCGAACGCCAGTCGAACAAAGCGGAGCAGTTCAACAAACTCTCGACTGAATTGAAAGATAAAGAGATCATCCTCCTTGAGCGCGAGTACTCCGATATCCTTCATTCCATTGAACCGCTAAAACTGAAATTGACCTCCGCGGTCGATGAGAAGCAAAAGATCAGTAATGAACTCACCTCCGAAGAGAACATGCTCGATCAGCTGCGCGATGAACTCTCGGCTCTTGAACAAAAGATGAATGACGTTCAGGTTGAACTGAACGACCATCAACAGAAGATCAATCTTGCGCAGCAGGCGCGAGTGAAAGCGTCCGAACGGACAACCTCGCTGGACGAAGCAATTTCCCGATTTGAAAAAGAGAAAGCAGACCTTCAGGAGCAATTGAAGGATCTTGAACGACGTGCCGGTGAATTAAAACAATCGATCGAAAAGACGCATGCGCAGGTGCAGGAATCCTCCCGCCAGTATTCTGCGAAAAAAGAAGAGTTGGACAAATTCACTCTTCAATTGGATGAAAAAAAATCCGAGGTGAAAGCAAAGCAGGATGATGTGATTGCGCTGCTTCACTCGCTCTCTGCAAAACGGAATGAACATGAACGGACAAAAGCACGGCTTGAAAATATCAATGGCAGGCTGGAATATTCCTCCGAAGAGAATTCTTTGTACGCTCAAGATATCGAAAAGAATACGTCCGTCGTTGCGGAATTGTCCGCTCAGGATAAACAATTTCGCCGTCAGTTTGCCGAGGCGGAATTAAAGGCGCTCGATGCCGAAAGAACAAAGCAGCGGATACAAAAAGAAACCGAAGAACTTCGCAACAAAGAGTTTGAACTCCGTTCCGCCATCGATCGGAAACGGTCGCGCCTCGAATTTCTGAAGGGACTTGTCGAAAGCCATGAAGGATATTCCGAAGGGGCAAAATATCTGCTGGGGCACAACGAGTGGAAAGAACTTCTTCTCACGACCGTCGCTGACGCATTTTCCACGAAAGCAGAATACCGCATCGGGGTTGAAGCGGCATTGGGCGATGTGTCGGGATATATCGTCGTTCGTTCGATCGACGAAGCACATCGAGGGGTAGAGTTGTTGAAGACGAACAACAAAGGGCGCGCGACATTCGTCTGCCTTGAATCGATCCCGGCAATGCCGGAAGATCGCATCGACATCGTGGAGGACGGGGCGATTGCGTGGGCGAGCGATGTGGTGCAATGCAGCGCTCAGTATGCACGGTTGAAGGATTTTCTCCTCTCCAATGTGTTGCTTGTGGAGGATGTTCAGACAGCGTCACGGCTCGTCCGGAAATATTTCTCACTGAAATGTGTCACGCTCGACGGCGAACTGGTAACAGGTTCCGGTGTATTGCGCGGCGGCAGCGTACGTGTTGAAGACGGTGGAATGATCGGCAAGAAGACACAGATCGATGAATTGGAACGGGAGCTGGTCGAATTAGGGGAGGAGATCAGATCGGTCCGCTCTCTGATGACATCGAAAGATGAAGAATCCACTGCAATGGATGTGAAACCGTTGTTCGATAACGTGAAAAAGGTCGAGCAGCAGATGACGGCGGTGGAAATGCGGATCGCGCAGATCGAGTATGAAAAGAAGCGGATGGTCGAAAATGTCGAACGGAACGATGCGGAAAATAAGCGCTTGCGCGAAGAAGCCGACGGTTTGAATGCCGAGATAGCGGCAATGCAGCCGGCAATCGAAGATCTTGAAAAGAAAAAATCATTGGCGGAACAACAGTCCGGTGCTGTGGCGAGCGAATTGGAAACGATGGAAGTGATGTGGAACGAATTCTCCAAAGTGGCGACCGATGCTCAATTAGAAATGCTCCGTTTGGAAAACGAAGAAAAAAAATCGGCGCGCGAATTGGAGTATACGAGCGCCACGATTGCAAATATCAAGAATACGTTCGTTCAGCGTGATTCCGACATAGACAATGCACGGAAGGAGATCGACCGGCTGAAGGAAGAACTGCTGGCAAATGCATCGGAATTGGAAGACCTCGGCGAAGAGTTGAAAGCGATCACCGAACGAAAGCGGGTTGTGCAGATCGATTATAATGCGAAGCGGAATCAAACGCACGAGATCGAACTGAAACTGAAAGATGCTCGCCGGCTCCATGATACGTCGATGTCACGCTCGCATGAACTGGAAATGAAGATTTCTGAAATGACGATGAAAGCGCAGAATCTTGTCGTGCGGGCGAAGGAAGAGTTCGATTACCTTTTGGAACTGAAGGAATTTGCTGCCGGTGAGCGCTTCGATCTTGAAGCAGCGCATGAAGAAGCACGTACTATCAAAGAAAAGATCAGATCGCTCGGTCCTGTGAACTTTGCTGCGTTCGACGAATACAAAACCGAAAAAGAGCGCCTCGACTTTATCACACGCCAGCGGGATGACCTCATCGAATCGGAAAAGACATTGATCCAGACGATCGAAGAGATCAATATGACGGCGCAACGGGAATTCCTTTCCACCTTTGAAAAGATACGCGAGAATTTCATCGTGACATTCAAGGGATTGTTCGATGAAGGGGACGAATGCGACCTGGCGCTTGAAAAGGATGTCGACCCGCTTGAAGCGCGGATCGAGATCACGGCAAAGCCGAGAGGAAAACGTCCGACATCGATCGATCTCCTTTCCGGCGGCGAAAAGACATTGACAGCGATCGCACTGTTGTTTGCGATCTACCTTGTGAAACCATCGCCATTCTGCATCCTCGACGAAGTCGATGCGCCGTTGGACGATTCGAACATCGACCGGTTCGCGCGGATCATCAGAAAGTTCAGTGATAATACTCAGTTCATCATCGTGACGCATAATAAACGAACAATGGAAGCGGCGAATGCAATGTACGGCGTGACGATGGAAGAGCAGGGAGTGTCGAAACTTGTTTCCGTGCGGTTCAATGAGAACAAGGTAGCGACGAATTGATCGAATGACACATCCTCTTTCCTACATAGTCTTTACCGACTTCGACGGCACGATCGCCGTCAATGACATCGGCGATGCCATCTTTGAACAATTCGGCGACGTGAAGGTCTGCCTGGAGAGTTTCGATGCATACAGGCGCGGCGAGATCAATGCGCGCGAATGCTGGCGGCGGGGATTTACATCGATGAGATCCGTAACGAAAGACGAATTCATCCGATTCGCATTGACTCAAAGTACCGATCGGTCGTTTCCTATCTTCGTCGACTATTGTCGTAGTTTGAAGATCGACGTTCACGTGCTCAGCGACGGATTTGATGCATACATCGATCCCATTCTTGAAAGAGAGCACCTGGGATCGCTTCCCCGGTTTTCAAACGAGTTGCGATTTAACGGCGACAAGACCGTCACACCGCTCTTTCCCTTTACGGATTCGGAATGTCCTCGCTGTGCAAATTGCAAGCGGAACCATATGCTGACACGGTCGGGGGAAGAACATGTCATAGTCTACATCGGTGACGGAGTTTCGGATCGCTGTCCCGTTCAGTATGCCGACATTGTTTTTGCAAAGGGTTCATTGGTGGCGTTCTGCGAGTCAAATAATATTACGTTTCACCGGTTTGAAACGTTCGACGATGTACTGACGAAATTCAGGTCGACCGTAGAGACTGCAAAACCGAAGAAACGCCGCAATGCCGAACTTGCGCGCAAAGATATTTTTATGATGGAGTAACAAACTCAAATCATGCCAAGAGTATGTTTGGATATACTAACTGATGTTACGCAAATGGTTAAGAATACTTCGACTCGGCTTAACAAATATAGTCATCCCGAGCAAATCCTGCGTTCTTTGCAGGATGCGTCGAAGGATGACGTAATAAATTTATATTGAGCCTCGCTCAGCATGACTAATTTCTTTTTTTGCGTAACGTGAGATACTAATGCATATCTATGGATGAGATTCAATAATGGATATTCGACTGAAAATATTTGAACTGCGCAGCTACACGCCGATTCCCTTCATCGCTGTCATGCTGGTGTACGCGGGACCGACGGTCACATCGTTGATCACCGGATTGCTCATTGCGGTACTCGGCGAAGCGATCCGATTTTGGGGCGTATCGATCGTCGGAAGCGAAACCCGCACAACGGGAGTCGTCGGCGCAACCAATTTAATCACTGATGGACCGTTCGGCTTCGTTCGGAATCCATTGTACGTCGGTAATATTTTAATGTATGTCGGCTGCGGCGTTATGTCCAATGCATTGGTACCGTGGCTGCAACTCGTTGCACTTGTTTGGTTCGTCATCCAGTATCACTTGATCGTATCGCGCGAAGAAGAACATTTGCTTCAGACATTCGGTGATGAGTATGCACGGTACGTTAAGAATGTGCCACGATTCATTCCGCGGCTGACGAAGTATACCGGAGATCATTCGTTCCATCGTGATCCCAATTTTTCCCGCGGCATTCAATCGGAAACACGGACTCTGCAGGGATTTTTCGCGGTTATTCTTCTCATCATTGCACGATATTTTTTCGGATAACATGGTCGAACGTGTATTGATAATTGCCGGAGAAGCATCAGGAGATGCGCACGGTGCCGAGGTTGTCAGGGAATTGCGATCCCGGCAGCCGAACATCGATATCTTCGGCATCGGCGGCGACAAGATGAAACAGGCGGGGATGAAGTTGACGTATCACATCCGTGAGATGTCGTTCATGGGATTCGTGGAAGTGATCAAGCACTTGCCGTTGATCCGTTCAGTCGAGAAATCACTTGAGAGGCTGATGGAGATCAAAAAGCCGGCGGTTGTCGTACTGATCGATTATCCCGGATTCAATTTGCGCTTTGCGCGCATTGCAAAAAAGTATGGCGCGAAGGTGGTCTACTATATCAGTCCGCAGGTGTGGGCATGGAAAAAAGGGCGAGTCAAGAAGATGAAATCGATCATCGACAAAATGCTTGTCGTGTTTCCGTTTGAAGTCCCTATCTACGAAGCGGAGAATATTCCCGTGGAGTTTGTGGGTCATCCGTTGATCGAAGAGATGCACGGAATGATGGAGCGCGAGCAGTTCTACCTGAAATTCCGCCTTGAAGAAGAAAAAAAATTCATCGCGGTCATTCCGGGAAGCAGGAAACAGGAGATCCATAAATTATTCCCCGTTATGCTCAATGCAGCAATTCAACTGGCGGGCAAGAACAAGCATGTGGTGGTAGCGGTTGCGCCGAATCTTTCGCTGGATGAATATCTCGAATATGTTCCCCACGGCGTGCTGATAAAATTCATACAGCATGCAACGCACGAAGTGATGAAGTACGCCGAATTTGCATTCGTAACGTCGGGAACGGCGACGCTTGAGACCGCATGCAACGGAACGCCGATGATCGTTGTCTACAAAACGTCGCCGATAACGTACTGGATCGCACGCCTTGTTGTGCGGATAAAAAATATTGCGCTGGTCAACATCGTTGCCGGGAAGACGATCGTTCCTGAATTGATCCAAGGTGCCGTTACGGTCAACTCGCTTGTGAAGGAGGCAAAAATGATTCTCAAGCAGCCGCAGCGCATTATGGAAATGAAAGTGAAAGAAAAACTAGGAAGTGCCGGCGCAGCATCGAAGGTCGCCGATACCATTCTTTCTGTATGAAAAAGAAATTGATCCTGTTCTCCCTTCGACTCCTCTTGTGGAGAGTCGTCTTGTTGTGGTGCAAGTCTTTCAAGGTTACAAAAATAAATCACGAACCTGTGCGGGAGATTTGTTCGTCAGGCGGCAGGTGCGTTGTGGCGTTCTGGCATGGATCGATGCTCATCGGCTGGTTCCTGCATCGTCCAATTCGATCGGAGAAAATATCGGCGCTTGTCAGCCGGAGCAATGACGGCGAGTATCTGTCGGCAGTTCTGGAACGTTGGGGATATTCAATGATCCGCGGCTCAAGCCACATCGGCGGAAAAGAGGCGATGCAACTGATGGTTGATGAAGTTGAGAATGGGAGTTCATTGGCGATAACGCCTGACGGACCGCGCGGTCCACGGAACGAAATGAAAATGGGCGCCATCAGAGTTGCACAGAAAACAGGCGTCCCTCTGATTCTGGCAGGAATAGCCGCAAAGAGGAAAAAAAATCTGAGAAGTTGGGATGCGTTTGAAGTGCCGATACCGTTCACAGAAGTACGAGTTGTGTACAGCGAACCGTTGTATGTGCCGAAAGACCTGGAGGGAGAATCGCTGGACAATTTTAAGATGACGATGCAGCATCGATTGCATGAGTTGACTCTGACAGCAGAGGGTCAATTGTGAAACCGCATCGGATCCTGTACCCTTTTTCATTGCTGTATGGATTTACGGTGTGGGTGCGGAATCTGCTCTTTGATATTGGAATATTGAAATCCGTCGATGTGGGTGTGCCTGTCATTTCCATAGGGAACATCACAGCAGGCGGCACGGGGAAAACCCCGATGACGATTGAGATAGCGAAATTTGGCAGGAACTCTCGGGGCACGATTGTGGTGAGCGATGGCAATCGAGTGCTCTCCGACGTAGTGAACAGCGGCGATGAAGCATTCTTCATATCGCAGCAAGTGCCGAATGCGATCGTGATTGCCGATGAACGAAGAGTTCGCGGCGCAAAAAAAGCGATCGAAAATTTTCACGCAGATATGATCGTATTGGACGATGGATTTCAGCACCGGTATTTAGTCAGGGACGTTGATATTGTCTTATTCGACAGCAATCATTCGTCCCTGGAAACGTTGCTGCTTCCCGCAGGATATCGACGGGAACCGTTGAGCAGCTTGAAACGCGCTCATGCAGTTGTGGCTACCAAAGTGAACGACTCACTCTCAGCTGCGAGGATATTGGACGATGCAAAAATCTCCGTTGTACCGAATAAGTTTTCCGGTTCATTTGCGGCTGTTGCGGTCAGAGATATATTCGAGAATGTACGTCACTCTGCGGAGAAAGTGAAAGACCGTTCAGTAATTGCGGTGTGCGGCATTGCCCGCCCGGAGAGTTTTGAAGCAGAACTTATCATGTTGGGTGCACGACTCACCACAACATTCTCATTTGAGGATCATCATCGGTACACAATGGATGATGTTCAACGGATAGTTGAAGCGTTTCACAAGAATAACGGTGAATATATACTGACGACGGAAAAAGATGCGGTGAAGCTCAACCAATTCCGTCATGAATTGTTCGGCATTCCGACATTTGCGCTTGTCATGGAGGTAAGGATCCATGAACACGAACAGTGGGAAAAATTTTTATCCAGTGCTGCATAAAACGATGAGAATAGCTGTTACCGACACAGGCAGGGAAGAGAAACAAAAGATTTATCTCGATTGGCTCCGATCGTTCGATCCGAATGCGGAACTTATCGTCGTTTCGCATCGGAAGACCGGAGATCATGTCAGCGAGTTCGACGGTTTAGTTTTAACCGGTGGTGAGGATGTCGATCCACAGTTCTCGAAAGCAGAGCCGGTGGATCAGGTCGGGAAAACCGACACCGGAAGAGATAGGTTTGAATTTGATATGCTTGATAAAGCGTTGAAGAAGGATCTTCCGATTCTCTGCATCTGCAGAGGACTTCAGGTCGCCAATGTTCATCTCGGCGGAACCCTGATCGCGGATTTGCAGCACGACGGGTACAACAAGCATGATGTAAAAGAAAAGGAACCGGTCATTCGACATTCCATCACCGTCAAAGAAAATTCGATAATGCATGAGATTACAGGAGCGGTGACCGGCGAGATAAACTCCTATCATCATCAGGCGGTGAAGATCGTTGCCGAGAGTTTGGTGCCGTCTGCTTTTTCAAATGACGGCGTCATCGAGTCGTTGGAATGGAAAGAGAACGATGGGAAACCGTACTTCCTTGCAGTGCAGTGGCATCCCGAACGGATGAAGGATACGGAAAATCCATTCACAACAAAGATCGGTGCATCGTTCTTTGATGCCGTACGAAAAAATAACACAAAGCGAACATAATCACCTCATACGCAGTGATGCGTATATCATTTCAACAATGGGCGGAAAGCCCGAAAGGAACAGTGCTCTATGAAACTTTCCGATTTCAAGTACCCGGTGCCCCGTAATTTGATAGCGAAGCACCCGGCAAATCCGCGTGACCACGCTCGACTGCTCGTGGTGAACCGCGCCGATGAGACATTCGAGGACAGACACTTTTACGACATCGTCGATTATTTCGAGAAGGGCGATGCGATCGTCGTCAACGAAACAAAAGTGTTCCAAGCCCGATTGATCGGTAAGAAGGAGAAGACGAATGCGAAGATCGAGGTCTTCCTGCTTCGTCAATTGAATATCGAAGAGAATATCTGGGATGTGATCGTCGATCCGGCGCGCAAGGTCCGTATCGGCAACAAGATCTATTTCGATAACGGCAATCTCTGGTGCGAAGTGATCGATAATACGACATCACGGGGACGCACCGTGCGGTTCAACTATACGGGGGACTTTTTCAAAGTGATCGACAAGATCGGGCTTACGCCGCTGCCGTATTACATCAAGCGCGATCCCACACCGAAAGATAAAGACGCGTATCAAACGATCTTTGCCGAAAAAGTCGGTGCAGTCGCCGCACCAACAGCCGGACTGCATTTTTCGAAACCGCTCGTGAAAAAATTGGAGAAGAAAGGAGTAAGCTTTTCATCCGTACTCTTACATATTGGGCTCGGTACATTTCGCTCCGTTGAAGTGGAGGACCTTACCAAGCATAAAATGGATTCTGAATTCTTTGAAGTGACGGACGATGCGGTTAAAATAGTGAACAAAGCGATCGACAGCAGGAGAAAAGTGTGCGTTGTCGGTACGAGCGCGATGCGCGCCGTTGAGTCCGCGGTGACGACGGATGGACATTTGAAAATACTGCGCGGCTGGACCGATAAATTCATCTTTCCGCCGTATGATTTCAAGATCGCCGATAAATTGATCACCAATTTCCATATGCCGGAATCGACGCTGCTCATGCTCGTCTCCGCATTTGCAGGACACGATCTGACGATGCGCGCGTACAAACATGCGATCAAAAAGGGATATCGCTTCTTCAGCTACGGCGATGCGATGCTGATCATCTAACATACCTCTATGGAATCTTTCTTTACAGATCGTTTTGCGTACACGCTTGCCATCAACCTTGCGTTGTTCGGCGTGTTCGGATATTTATTGACGCGCAAGAACCTGCTCGCCTATTTTTCGCAAGGGAGATGGTGGCTGACATGGCTTTCGATCGCCGTTATCACGTTAATGGACGAGTTGACATCCATTTTTTACGCGCCGAGCGAGGCATTCAGAGTGATCGGGACGAATGCCATCGCATTCCTTATCGTGACATCATTTTTCATTCGCCTCATTTCCACGCGCATGATAGAGATAGCCGAGATCCTTGAATTCCACGGTATCAAGGGGGGCGGGGTCTATTCATTTTCATATTTAGTCCTCGGACCGTCGGTCTCGTTCATTGCGGTTGCATCGATCCTCGTAACATATGTTCTGACGGCAAGCATATCAACGGTCAGTGCCGTTGAGAACGGAACGGCATTCTTTCAAATGTCGGAAACCGGGAAACTGATGATCGAGTTTGGCTTGGTGTGGTTTGTTGCATTGATCAATATTGCGGGTATCAAAGAGAATGCAAAATTGACCTTCGGTATTTTTATCGTTGCATCGATCATTCTGATCAATCTTCTGTTCATGGGAACGATGGACATGGGACCTCATCATTGGGATACCGTCGGACAAAGTTTTGTGAACGTGGCAGTCGGCATGGATTATGGGAATGTCTTCAACACATTTTTCTTTTTGGTGATCGGTATCTCCAGCTGTATTCTAGCGTACTCGGGAATTGAATCGGTTGTGCAGACAGCAAGCCTTGTAAAGTCGTGGCGCGATGTGGGGAAGGCATATACATTCCTTGCTCTTACGACTGGCATATTCACTCCGTTCATTGCCGCGGTTGTCCTTTCGTCCGATATCAATCTGGTTGAACATGAAACCGATTTGATCACGCAATTTGCAAAAATGGTCGGCGGGATCCCGTTCGGGTATATCGTCGGCATTCTTGCAAGCGTTCTGTTGATGATGGCGGTGAATACCGCATACATTGCATCGAGCGAATTGATGGAGCGCGTAGCGCACCGATACGGATTTCACTGGATCATCAAAACAAATAAACGGCAGTCGCTGTACAGGGTTCACATTGCCAATGCTTTATTCTACTCGCTGATCATTTATATTACAAGCGGAAGCCAGACGACTCTTGCCGAGATGTACGCTCTCGGTTTGCTCGCAAGTTTTGCCATCAATATCGGCAGTTTACTGATCTACCGATATTCAAAAGGAACGCGTGAGAGTCTTGCCTATAACACATCACGATTAGGAACGTTGATCATCTTTGTTATTCTTTTGAGCTGTTTCTTGTACCTTGGATATCATAAACCATACGGCACGCTGATGTGGTCGAGCGTAACGGCGATTTTCCTCTTTGTGGGATTACGCGTTGCGCGAAAACGTGCGCCGGAGATCAAAGAGATACAACAGACCGATCAGCCGCTCAATATGATCTTCTATCTTGTCGAGTCCGAAGCGGAGAATCTCCATATCTATTTCCGTCGTCCGAAGGAAAATGCTCCTCAGATCGACGATAAATCATCTGCATTCATCAGTCTCTATCATCCGCGGCAAGGAATTCCCGAAAAGGTCGCGCCGAACCATTTCCGTTTTGCAAACCAAAGTCAATCTGTCTACCAGGGTATGATCGAGATCTTGTATGCACTTGAATACGAATTGCCGCATAAAAAGATCACGGTGCATATGGGGTGGCCGACATCATCGTGGTTCGACAGGTTGTCGATCGGCGTGATGATCTTCAGTGTTATTCGTCTGCCTAAGATGTTTCCCCGGTTTAATTTTGTGATCGAGTATTTCGGACACGAGAAAGTCCACAAATAACAATGTTCGTCAGCGCAATTATACCGGCAGCAGGATTCGGTGAGCGGATGGGGGCAACCATCAGCAAGCAGTTCCTTATGTTGAACGGGAAACCGATCCTTGTTCACACGCTGGAACGATTTCAGGCATGCGAGATGGTTAAAGAGATCATTGTTGCTACGCAATCGTCGTCACTGTCGTTGATAGAAGAGATCAGAGAAAAATACTCACTGACGAAACTCAAACCGCCGGTGGAAGGTGGAGAGCGTCGCCAGGATTCGATCTCCAATGCGCTTCGGTACGTCGACGAACAATGCGACATTATTTCGGTTCACGATGCTGTTCGCCCTTTCGTTCATCTGAAAGAGATCACGCAATCCATCGAGACGGCAAAATATTACGGCGCATCGATTGTTGCCGTGCGTGCAAAGGATACGATGAAACAGGCGTCCACCGACGGACGCGTTGAAAAGACGCTCAATCGATCGTCACTGTGGAGCGTGCAGACGCCGCAGACATTTCAAAAGAAAATTCTACTTGACGCATATCGGTTTGCCGAAATGAACGATTTAATGGCAACCGACGATTCATTTTTGGTCGAACAGATCGGTATTTCTCCGATCATTGTCGAAGGAAGCTACGAGAACATCAAAGTCACCACACCGGACGATCTGTTGCTCGCGGAACTTCTTGTCCAACGATTTGTACCGTAACATGGCGATTCGACCGATCAGATTATTGGGTGATCCTGTGCTGCGGGCACAATGCAAGCCGGTCCGATTTCCGATGACGTACGGCGATAAGAAACTGATTGTTGATCTGTACGATACGCTTCAAGATTTTCGTAAACGTCACGGATTCGGAAGAGGGATCGCCGCTCCGCAAATCGGAATAGCCAAACGGATAATTTTTATCGATTCGATTGGTGCAATGATCAACCCGCGGATCGTGAAACGAAGCAAAACAAAATTTACACTGTGGGATGATTGTTTTTCCTTTCCTGATCTTCTGGTCAAAGTACAACGAAATCGGTCGGTCGTTGTTCAGTACGACAATGAGAATGGTGAACCGCAAAGAGTTTCGATCAGGGACGATATGTCTGAATTATTGCAGCATGAAATTGACCACCTCAACGGAGTGCTGGCGGTTGATCGAGCGGTGGATACAAAGAGCATCGTGCTGAGGAGTGAATACCTGAAATTCTTCAAAAAAAGGAAATGAAAAATTCTACTATTGCATCTCATTATCCGAATTGCGTATTTTTCAGGTAGATACAATAAGGGGTATATGATACATGGAAAATCTAGCATTAGTCCTTCTATTGAGTTACATCGTCGGTTCGATACCGACCAGCATCATTGCGACAAAATTCGCGAAAGCGGGAGACATTCGTAATTTTGGAAGCGGTAATGCCGGCGGAACAAACGTGCTGCGAATGCTTGGATGGAAGATCGGGCTGGCTGTGATCTTATTTGATCTTTTCAAAGGAGTTGTTGCAACATATTATGTTCCACAGATCTTTTGGGATCCGAACCCGCTGCCGTTCAATAACGCCACACCGTTCGCAGATTACACCGTTGTGCAGATCCTGTGCGGTGTCGCTGCAGTCTTCGGACATATCTGGACACTGTTCGCCGGATTCAAAGGGGGGAAAGGTGTCGCAACCGGTGCAGGGATGGTGCTCGGACTGGCGCCGGTCGAATTTATTGTTGCTCTTCTTGTCTTTATTCTCGTATTTACCTCGTGGCGGTACGTGTCGTTGGGTTCTATTACCGCAGCCATGGCAATTCCCGTAACGATGTTTGTGCGCGAGAATGTTTTTCTGGTGGATATTCGGGGGTATCACACGTTGGTTTACTTTGCTATCGGGGTTTCATTGCTCATCATCTACACGCACCGCGAAAATATCAAACGTCTTCTTGCCGGCACTGAAAGCAAACTGATGCACTTCAAAGGCGCGCAGAAGGCCGACTAACACAACACATCGAAAGCGTTCCTTATGCGAATCTCTGTTCTGGGCGCCGGAAGCTGGGGAACAACACTTGCCATTCTGCTCTGCGAAAATTTCCGCGACGTCACACTCTGGAGTTATCGTGCTGACCAGGCGGAAGAAATGCGCAAGGAACATACGAATAAAGATTATCTGCCGGATACGATCCTTCCTTCTCAACTGAAAATTTCAAACGATATCCAGGAAGCGGCATGGAAGAAAGATATTATCGTCGCTGCAGTTCCATCTCAATTCCTTCGGAACATTCTTAAAGACATCGCACAGTTTGACCTTACGCAGACGATCATCGTCAATGTCGCAAAAGGGATCGAGAATTCGTCGCTGATGACCATGTCGGAAGTGATGCTCGATATATTGGAGCATGAGAAGAGATCCAATGTTGCGATCCTATCCGGACCGAGTCATGCAGAAGAAGTGGTGAAGAAAATTCCGACCGCAGTGGTCTCTGCTTCATTCAGTCCACGTACGGCAAAGATCGTTGCGAATATCTTCAGCACGAAATATTTCCGCGTCTATGTTTCGGACGATATCCGCGGCGTGGAACTCGGCGGCGCACTCAAGAATGTCATCGCCATTGGCGCTGGAGTGGTTGATGGGGCAGAATTCGGCGATAACACAAAAGCGGCAATCATCACGCGCGGCATTGCGGAGATGACGCGGCTGGGAGATAAAATGGGTGCACTATCCCGCACGTTTTCCGGTTTATCCGGCGTTGGTGATCTGATCGTTACTTGTATGAGCCGGCACAGCCGTAACCGCTACGTCGGCGAACAATTGGGGAAAGGGCGCAAGTTAAAAGAGATCCTCGATGAGATGGTGATGATCGCTGAAGGAGTGACAACATGCAAATCGGCTGTCGATCTTGCCCGCCGCCATGGTACGGAGATGGCGATCTTTCAGGAGGTCTACAATATCATGTACGAAGAAAAGGAACCTCACCGCGCCACTGAAGATCTGATGACACGCAGCATCAAAGGTGAACACTGAAGAATCCTGAATACTGAACGACGAATATTGTACAATGACTAGAGGTGGTCTCAAAAATACCAAATATGTGTCATTCTGAACGAAGTCCCGATGTCTTTAATCGGGACGAAGTGAAGAATCTGGTTTGCGCGTTGGCAATTTTAATACTCCCCTCGCCTCACGCAGATTCTTCGCTACGCTCAGAATGACCGCTATACTGTTTTTGAGATGGCTTCTAATAATATTCATCGCATGTTTTTGTCCTCCTTTTGCGAAGATTGCGCGTGAGAGAAGGGGGCGCCCCGTTTTTTGGGACGGGGATGTAATGCATAACTAAGCACGCCATTTAATATTCTATCTCTATGAAAAAATTTACATTCCTCCTTTTACTCCCCGGTATCCTCATCGCCCAACAATCCGCCGATGTCGTCTTCACCAACGGAAAGATCTGGACAGTCGATGCATCGAAACCGGAAGCGGAAGCAGTCGCCGTGTTTGACGGCAAGATCATCGCTGTCGGCTCATCAAAAGAAATTCACAAGTTTGTCGGGAAATCAACAAAGATTGTCGACCTGAAAAGGAGACGGATGCTTCCCGGATTCATCGACAACCATACACATTTTATGAGCGGCGGATTCCAATTGCAGAATGTCGATCTCCGCACCGCAAAAGATGAAAATGAATTTGCATTGATCATAAAGAAACGAGCAGAAGAGCGTCCCGGAAAATGGATCACCGGCGGCGATTGGGACCACGATCTCTGGAAGAGCGGCAATCTCCCTACAAAAGAAATGATCGATGCATACACACCAAACACTCCCGTCTTCGTCAACCGGTATGACGGGCATATGGCACTTGCAAACAGTTTCGCGCTGAAACTCGCCGGTATCACGAAAGAGACTCCCGATCCGAAAGGGGGAACGATCGTCCGCGATCCGAAGACAGGCGAACCGACCGGATTGTTGAAGGACGAAGCGATGTCGCCGGTCTACCGGTTCATCCCGGATGCATCGGATGACGATATGCTCGTCGCTGCACGGCTGGCACTCGCAGAAGCGCGCAAATTCGGCGTCACATCGATACAAGATATGGCATACTCCAACGGCGAAAGGGATATTAAAACATATGTCGAACTGAACCGCCGCGGCGAATTGACATCCCGGATGAATTGCGCCGGCTATATCTCCGGCTGGAAAAATCTCGCGAGGAGCGGAATACAGGCGCCCTTCGGCAGCGACATGATTCAGATCGGATTCCTGAAAGCATTCGTGGACGGATCTCTCGGTTCATCGACCGCATTATTTTTTCAACCGTACAACTCGGACACGTCAACGCGCGGGCTGCCGATGGATATCGTTACCAGTGGCTGGCTGGAACGCTGGGCGACAAGCGCAGACAGTGCCCGTTTGCAACTTCGTATCCATGCAATAGGGGATAGTGCGAACAGTCTGCTGCTGGATATTTTTGAACGGGTGATCAGCAAGAACCCGAAGTGGGACCGCCGCTTCCGTATCGAACATGCGCAGCATATCCATCCGAAAGATTTCAAACGATTTGCCGAACTCGGCGTCATCGCCTCCGTGCAGCCGTATCACGCCATCGACGACGGGCGCTGGGCAATCAAGCGGATCGGCGACGAGCGGTGCAAAACGACATATCCGTTCAGAACTTTTCTTGATAATGGCGTGAAGATGTGCTTCGGCAGTGATTGGACAGTCGCACCGTTGAATCCGCTCCTCGGCATTTATGCAGCAGTCACACGACGCACGACCGATGGAGCAAATCCGAACGGCTGGTATCCTGAACAAAAGATTTCTGTGAAAGAAGCGATCGAATGCTACACGATCAATAATGCGTACGCAGCGTTCGAGGAGAATGAGAAAGGGAGTATCACAGTCGGGAAGCTCGCAGACTTTGTCGTGTTGAATAAAGATATTCTTTCAGTTGACCCAGTAAAGATCGAGAATGTTCAGGTACACTTGACGGTGCTGGGCGGGAAGATCGTGTATGAAAAAAAGTAATTTTTTTTCACCGCAAAGACGCGAAGGCACAAAGAAAAAAGGATATTTCATTGCTAGTCCCGTTGGTGTTTGTCGGGACGTGGCAATCTGGCGGTGCGTTGGGAAACCGGAATAGGAGATAATACAGATGAGGGGGTTTCAACAATGTCGGAGCGCGGTTATTGAATTGACCGGAACATTTATTTACACATCTGCTGAAAAAAGTGGCGACGTCCAAAGTATATATTGAAACTTCCGTATTCAGTTATCTCACTTCAAGAGTAAGCAAAGACAAGGTCGTTGCCGCTCACCAATTGGTCACCGCTCAATGGTGGAAAAACGAATCGCGCCATTATGAATTACGTGCTTCGGAAATAGTGCTGCGCGAAGCGGCAAAAGGCGATCCCCACGCAGCACGAAAACGGCTGTTGAAAATCAACGAATGCACACTGCTTCCTTTAACCGACGAAGTTTTATATATTGCAGAGTATTTTATGGCGGGCAATATTGTGCCGAAAAAAGCGGCTGAAGATATCCTGCATATAGCCGTCGGCACAGCACATGGGGTCGACTTTTTATTGAGCTGGAATTGCGCACACATCGCCAATGCAGAAATACAGCGGCGTTTGTCCGTGCTTGCAAGGGATCTTAAGTACGAATTACCGACGTTATGCACGCCGTTGGAATTGTTCAGGAGCCGAAGATGAAAAAGAAGGATGACATCATAGCGGAAGTCCGCAAATACCGTGAACAACATGCGAAAAAGTTTAAATACGACTTGAAAAAGATCTTCTCTGATTTTAAGCAGAGCGAGCAGCAACGAATAACCCCAAAATACAAAGTGGCGGAAACCGGCTCGCAGTATTCTGTAAAAAAGGGTAAATAACATTGTAGAACTGTCACAAGCGATATCCCGGATTTTACTTCGTACGGGAAGCCGTGCAATGGCATTATTTTCTGAGACGCTGCAGTCGGCCCATGCGATGAGAATTCGAGGTACGTGATAATAAATCCGAAGCGCGGACATCGTCCGCGCTTTTATTTTCCTTCGTACCTCTGTGTCTCTGTGGTTT
>JACPGG010000036.1 GCA_016182545.1 Ignavibacteriales bacterium | reverse complement strand
TCTCGGTCTGCCGCTGCTCTTCCTCAGTTGGACAAAGTTTAAATTCGCTCTGTTCCGTGAACCGAAGATCTGGCTCTTTGCAGGGATCGTGTTCATTGCAACATTCGCCTGGTACTATCATTCACATTCATTAAAATCGCTGACCGGATTGACATTCGGCATCTGGGAAATGAGCACGGACAAATGGGGCAATCTCGACCTCATCGTCTCGCTGAAATTTTATAACGATGTGTTCTTCAAAAGTCTCGCGGAACGGCATTTCACGTATCCCGCATTCATCCTGTTTCTGTTCGGGCTTTTCCTGAAACGGAGATGGGAACCGGAAAAAGTATTCGACTATTGGCTCCTTGCTATACTCGTCTACATCCTTATTGTGGCAAAAGGAAATCAAGTCCATGAGTACTATCAATTGCCATTCATGCTTCCGGGGGTGATCTTTCTGGCAAAACCGTTCGCACGGCTCTCCGATGTTGCGGCAGCAATCCATCTTCGTGAAAGTACGAGCAGGATCGTATTGACATCGTTCGTCGTGTTGACGATCGTTTTGAGTGTACTTCGCCTTGTTCACATATTCAACAGCGAACAGTATGACGCACCCCTCTTCGCCCTTTCAAAGTCAGTGCAGCAGGTAACGCAGGAAAGCGATCTCGTGATCGCCGTATCGAACGGAAATCCCGTGGTACTGTACAACGTGGAACGAAAAGGATGGAACTGTTCGATAAGTGAGATCAATGAATCGTATATCCGGGAAAAGAAGGATAAGGGTGCCAAATATTTTATCGGTGAGAAAAATATTTTCTTTCAGAGCGGGGCGGAACAACAACTGGACTTTATCAGGAATAACTACGAGGCGGTAATCGATTCGGCGGAATATCTGATCGTGAAGCTCTGATCACTCCCCGATCAACACAAATCCGCTCCACTTGCTCGGAAAGGCGGATTCTTGAGCAGCGATCATTTTCAGTTTTGCCTGGCGCAACGACGATGAGTACGATCTTCCCGAGAGCATCTGTTTGTAAAATTCATCCATCAGCAGATAGGTTTGCTTGTCGGAGACCTTCCAGAGCGAGAAGACGATGTTCTTTGCCCCTGCATAGAACAATCCCCGCGTCAATGCCATCATACCTTCTCCCTGCACCAACGTACCGAGCCCGCTTTCGCAGCTGCTGAGCACGACAAGTTTTGCTTTCAGATCGAGGGCGAACGCTTCGTTGAGATACAATATCCCGTCATCAGTCGCCGATTGTTCATTGGGTTGCGAGAAAAGAATTGCAGAGAGTTTCGGGTTCTTTTCGTTCACGAAACCGTGCGTTGCCACATGCACAACATCATACTTGCTGCTGAAGAGCTTGAAATTCGTTTCTGTCGCCGATGTGTGCAGGAAATTTTTGAACGGCATCGAATGCGAACGGAATGAATTCCCGATCGAAAGAAGTTCCTCTTCGGAGTATTTCAATTCGTTAAATGTCTTCCCATCCAGCGTAATGGATCGCACGTCCGAAAGCCCGCTCTCTTCCACAAACGATCTGTTTGCGAGAAAATCGCCGTTCTTTGTCGAATCGCGGAAGACAGGTGCGAATCCGGCAAAACTCATATCCGTCAATACATTATTGTGAGCAACGTTTATTTCATTGTTCATCCGGGCATGGAATGCCGCCGAATATGAATACCGAACATCATAATAGCGTATCAGATACGGTATGGATGTAAAATCGGACGAAGCGGAAATGTATCGTCGCGCCGGAAGAGCTTCGAACGGCACATAATGAAGCATCCCGTCGGGAATTATTGTGACCAGTTTCTTTCCGCTTAATACTTTCTCGAACGGTTTCAGCAGGTATGCATACAGATGCTGTCCGGAAGTATGGTACGGTCCAACCTCGTATTTTTTGAGGGAGGACGAAAATTGCTCGACCGTGCGATCGATCTTGGCGTATGCCGGAATTGTGGTGGAGACGAGATCATTCTCCGTGAGCGCAAACGCATGAACTGCAGGACCATCAAATAAATACTCGATCAGAACATCGTCACTTCCCATTCCTTTTCGTATGTCGCTCACGGTCATCGTATAATCGGCATATTTCAGAGTATGGTATTGCGGATACTGCAGTTCCAGATATTCCACCAGTTTCTGATGCTGCATTTTTAATCCGAACAACTCCGCCTGCAGTTTTTGACGTGCCAGATCGTTGTTTCCGCCATGCCCATCCTGCTTCTGAATTCGAATCTCATGTGAAGCAATCGACGATAACAAGTTGTTTTCCTGCTGCAATAACGAATCGGGAATTCCCGCAAAGTGCTTTGCCTCGCGATCGAACAATTGTTCCATTAAAGCGTTTGCCTTGCTCCGATCCGTCGCAAGGAACGCCTGTTCTTGATATTCCCTGTCCTTTGTCAGTGCGAATAATTTCAAGGCGATCCGGCAGGTTTTTGAATAGAGCAATTTGCTCTGATCGGCAAGGATAAACTTTGAGCCATCGGTAGAGTACTCTCTTCTGATATCGTCGACAAGATCCATTGCCGTGGTATAAAAAGCAAGAGACTGTTGAAGATCGGCGATATTTTTTTTCTGTGTGAAACGCCTCTGGTAGAGATCTGCCATCCGCATTACGATGCCGTACGCCTCTTTCTTATACATACTCTTTCGTACATCACCCACACCCTTCATTGTATTTTCACCGTCTGTTGCCGAAAGGAGGTTTAATCCTTTCGAATATGATGCGAGGGCATCGGCATACTTCCCTCGCGCTTCATAATATTCGCCAAACCGCTGCAACAGCAATCCTTTTTGAGGAATATTCTTTACAATCGAGCGTGACTCGAATTCTTCTGCTTGCTTCAAAGAGTTCAATGCCAGGTCGGGCTTTTTCATTTGCAGGTAGACGCTGCTCATTGATGTGTAGATCGCAACAACATCGCCGTACGATTCCCGTGCACCGACACTCAACCTGTTCGTCAATGCTTTTTGATAGTACTCTATCGCTTTGGTAAATTCTTTTCTATCAGTATAGACACCCGCCGACAACTCATACATGAATCCCGCTTGTGGATGATCTTTGCCGTACGATTGTTCCGTAAGGGCAATGCCTTTCACTGTGTACTCAAGTGCTTTGTCAAGATCCCCCATACGTCTGTAAATATCGGCAAGTCGCTGGGTATGTGCTGCTTGAGAAGAAATTGATTGGGGATACTTACTCATGTTGAGATCGAGCGATCGTTGTGTATAATCTTTTGCCTTTTCAAGGTCGCCAAGAGTTACATATATTTCACCAAGTTTTCCTAATGCACCTGCAACTACTCCATGTTCGGGTAAATTCAATTTTGAGTAGATCTCAATTGATTTATTCCCATGTTCAATCGCCTTATCATAGTCTCCCATATCAATGAGTGAGGACATAATGTAGAGGTGACAATAACCGGCATCATCGCTCAGGTTAAGATTATTTTTATCCAAGATATTCAACGACCTGCGATAGTACGCCAAGGCAATATTAAAATCATTCTTCCTGCTATAACTGTTGCCAAGCGAAAAATAAATCCTCGACAACGATAGATGATCTTCGCCGAATAATTGTTTCCTAATATGTTCTGTCTTCTCGAAGTAATAGATTGCAGAATCAAAAATATTTTTAGCACTATAGATGTTCCCAATAGTATAGAAAACGGTCGCACCATCGACACTTACTTCGTTCTCAAGTTTTGGGAATCGTAATATCAAACTGTTAATTGTTTGCAATGCTTCGTCATTTTTTCCGAATGTCGTCTGGAGATAACTTTTTAAGACCGGTACTCTGATCTTATCCGATTGGTATGTTTCTTCCTTTTGCAGTATAATGGAATCGATTCGGACGATCTCTGTGAATGCTTTCTCTGTCTTCCCCTGCCTGATGTAACACTCAACGATATTTCTCTCCGAAGCGACATACTCTTTCCAATTCAGATTCCTTAACCATATGTTTGAGGAACGGCTGAATGATTCAATTGAACTGTCGAACGACATCGTTTCAAACTGAGAGAGTCCGGTGGCAAAGAGTTGACGTGCTTGTAGTGTATCCCCGACGGAATTCTGAGAAATACCCGTTTGGATGACTAAAAGTGTAAAAAATGTTATACTGAGACTACCGAAATTTCGCAATTTTAGGGGATTATTATGAAATTGAAAAAAAAAGTGATTTTTTTCTGTTTTTCGGCTCTGAAAAAAAAATTTTTCCGGTATAGGTACATATAGGAGAGACCATTTAAAGGTTCTCAAATACATCAACTAAACACAAAGGGGTCATAAATGACAACCACGCTTGAAACAATTGCATTAATTATTGCACTGGGAATTGCTGTTACAACAACTACCACAGATACTAACATTGAAACTGGCACTACTACTGTCGTATGTGCTGAACCAGGTACTGGCGGTGTTTATCCGCCTCCACCAACCAACTAAACCTGAAACCCCAATTTGAGGGATGTTTCACTGCACCAAAAAACGAACCGGTATAGACCAAGCGTTTTGGGGGATTGTTTTCCTTTTTCCCGCTATGGATAAGGTAAAACATTTTATTGAATAAGTAAAGTCGGCAACAAGCCCGGCACCGCTGGAGTGTATATGGATAAAAGTGCCGAAAATAAAGGGGTTATTCTCGTTATTGACGACGAGGTAACATTCGTACAAGCAGCAATGCTGGCTCTGGAAATGGAAGGATACACCGTCTTAAAAGCGCATGATGGTATCCAGGGTCTTGTGGTGTTCACACAACATCAACATCTGATATCTCTTGTACTGTGCGATCTGAATATGCCCCACCAGGACGGCGATTCGACCGTCCAGAAAATCCTTGCGCTAAAACCTTCACTGAAAGTAATCGTCATGAGCGGGTCGATTGATGATGAAAGCCTCCCCAGCATCATCCATCACCCCTCATGCCTTTATTTGCAAAAGCCATTCTCGGTGCAGACCCTGATTGAAAGTGTGGAGAAGATGGTGGGATACATTAAATAAAAAATCACGAGAATACGTGATACCGTAACAAAAATGAGAGACGTATATTACAAAAACGCTAATGGTAGGAATACAATGACACGATATCTTCTCCTTTCACTCGTCGTATTATTTTTTTTTACTGGCGTTGATTGTAAAAAGGATATTGTCGATCCGCCGCCCGACGACATTAAACCGGGTCGGAGGGATTATGTGTGGGCGGTGGATACGCTTGAATCATCTTCTTCTGATTTATTTACCCCTACCCGCATTTGGGGAAGTTCACCAAATGATGTTTGGGCGACAGGTTTTGGCAGTCAAAGTTGGAATTTGCTTTGGCATTATGACGGCATTCGGTGGAAAAAAGATTCTGCATCACGTCAAATTTCACCATCTGCATTGTGGGGTACTGCGGGCAACAATGTTTGGCTGGGGAATAGTGGTGGTGTGTTTTGGCGATACGATGGTGTAAAATGGAATAAGTACAGTGAGCACACTTTAAATGACTATGCTGATATAACTATAGGTAATATTTGGGGGTCAGCAGAAAATAGTATTTATGGAGTTGGGGGAGCAGATCGTAGCGCAAGTGGTAAAAGTTATCGTGGTGTTGTTATGCATTTCAATGGTGCGCAATGGCAATTTTTGCAGATACCGGACATGAGAGTAGGATTTACAAGAATCAGGCAGCAGCGTCAAACTGGTTTGTTTTTTTTGGAAGGAATGAGGTATGAATCAACAGGAGACACGAGCAAGATTTATCTTTATGACGGCGTTAAAATTAAGGATATCTATTCTCATGTTAACTTTGCAAATGTTGAAGAAGTTGACGGTGAAATATATATAGTCATAGGGAAAAAAATCCACAAATATGTTAACGGAGAGATAACAATCTGGAAGGATTTCAGTCAATCTACAATGCTGGGAAGAATGGTTGGAAGAAGCGAAAAAGATTTTTTCACTTTTACACAGGAAGGACTCTCTCAAGGAATTGCACACTACAATGGCAATGATTTAAAAACTCTCTTTGCCATCCCCGCCGGTTTTCAAATATCAAGCGTGTTCATTCTTGAAAAAGATTTATTTGTTGTCTGTTATTCACTTAATTCAAATTTCAGCATTGCAGTACGGGGTACATTTCAGGAATAATATTGTTGAGAGGTGCATGAGTAAAAAAACGAAATAGCGAATAAGAAACAAAAAAGGGGAGAGGTGTGGCAACACCAACTCCCCGGTTTTGCAAATAAAAATATAGGCTGCTCACCTACTGTGGATTGCTCCACCCATTTTATTTGCACTACCAATATAATTCTTTGCCAATCAACCTCAAAATATGGAGTCTGATATGAAGAAGAATCTTTTTGTAATCTCGCTTTTGTTTTCAATTATTACTCCCTTTCGTGTAAATGCAGAGCTCATAGGAGATGAAGAATCTCAAGAAACAATCACAGTAACATTAGAATCCGGAACAACAATGATCTTCCCCCGAAATTGTGGGCATGAGAAAAAGCCATTATCTTTGGCAGAAGGAGGTTCACAATGGAAGGTACAGAGCACAGCAAACGAAAACAATACAACAAGGAATTTAAACTGGAGGCAGTGCGGTTAGCCCTTGA
>JACPGG010000039.1 GCA_016182545.1 Ignavibacteriales bacterium | reverse complement strand
TCTCCCCTTACCTTAAAAAATTGAACTGTTCACAGATGAATATAATAATTAATTATACATGGTCAAATTTCAGATATTTGCCGGCTTTTGCTTGATAGTTCTCAAAAGATTGAGTACGATAAAGGAAAAACTGAATCTCTATGAAGAAAGCGTACGGTATTATTTTTCTTTTTTTAATCCACTTTTCTCACACACAGGTTACAGTCGTTGAAGATTCGCTTTTTTCATCATCTCTCAACTCAATGACAAAGTTTTACGCCGTTCTCCCGAACGGGTATTATAAATCTCAGGAACGATATCCGACGGTCTATCTGCTGCACGGATTTGGAGGCGACTATACGAATTGGATAAAATTAACGGAGATCGTACGGTATGCAAAACAGTACAACTTCGTTTTCATAACTCCTGACGCAAAGAACAGCTGGTATGCAAATTCACCGGTCGTACCACATGCAAATTACGAAGATTATATTATCAAAGAGGTCATTCCCTTCGTCGATAAAAAATATCGTACAATTCAATCCAAATTTCATCGTTCGATTGCCGGTTTATCCATGGGTGGATACGGTGCTGCAAAATTCGGGATCAAATACCCGTGGATGTTTTTCTTTGCCGGATGTTTGAGTCCGGCAATTCAATTTCCGGCCGGAATGGAAGATTCCTCCATTGTTGCACGCCGATCGAAAGAATCGAATGAAAGCGTGAAACAAATGTTCGGTTTCCCGAAGAACGAACAATGGAATGAGAATGATGTCTATTCTCTGCTTGACAAAGCGAACCTCAAATCGCTCCCCTATTTTTACCTGGCGGTCGGTTCCCAGGACGGCATTTCTGAAATTATAGATCATACGCATGCTTTTGCTGCAACGCTGCGAAAAAAGGGTGCGTCATTTGAAATGCACGAAACCGCCGGTGCGCATGACTGGAAATTTTGGGATAAAGAAATCGAGATCGTGCTGCAGCGTATCTCCGAACTCTCGCGAAAGAAACGGTACTAGTGAAGAATCCTTCCCAAAAAAACGACATAGACTCTCTCCTTCGTTCCAATATCCGCATGCTGGGAAATATTCTCGGTGAAGTGATCATCGAACAGGAAGGGAGAGAATTCTTCGAATTAGAAGAATTCATCCGCCATTCGACGAAAGAATATCGTTCCACGCGGGGAAATACAGTCAATCGGCGCTTGTCGAAAAAGATCGCTTCGTTGGATACTCTTTCGATGAAGAAGTTGATACGCGCGTTCTCGACCTACTTTCAGCTGATCAATATTGCAGAGCAGCACCATCGGATCCAGCGAATGCATGAGCAAAAAAAAAGAGGGAGCGCACAATATCCACACGGTTCTCTTCGTAAAACACTGCAATTCGCAAAGAAGAAGAAGGTGACTTCGAATGAAATAGCCGGATTTTTGTCCCAACTCCACATCTCTCCCGTTTTCACGGCACATCCGACAGAAGCAATGCGCCGTACCGTGCTTGAAAAACATTCGCGCATCTGGAGTGCACTCGAAGAATTCGACCGAAAAGATCTTCTCCCGGATGAAAAAGATGGCGTTCAACAGATCTTGAAGCGGCTCGTGACAAGTTTGTGGCAAACTGAAGAGACTCGGTCCTACGACATTTCTCCTCTCGATGAAGTGTCGAACGGATTATACTACTTCCGTTCCGTGCTGAATGAAGCGATACCGGCATTCTATGACGAATTAGAACGGGCACTGTCTGAAACATATCCAACTCTGGTACAAGAAATTCCCTCATTCATTCGTTTCGGATCATGGATCGGCGGAGACAGGGATGGAAATCCGTTTGTCACTGCAGACGTTACCTGGGCAACTCTGAAACGACAGGCATCGCTTATTATCGACAGCTATCTTAAGACTCTCGATGAACTCTATACCGAGCACAGCGAGTCGTTGAAAGTAGTCGATGTGTCTAAAGAACTCCTTGATTCGATTGAAAAAGATTCAGACCAAACATCCGGTGAGATGTATTCTTTTATCAGAAGCAAAGATGAGATCTATCGGATTAAGTTGGCGCAGATCTATGGAAAATTGCAACGCTACAAAAAAAAATTCGAACGACTGACTGATGATAAGGGTCCACGGTATGCCGCCTCGGAAGAATTCCTCGCCGATCTAAAACTGATACGCAACAGTTTGTTGAATAACAAAGGGACAATTCTCGCAAGCGGACAACTGAGCAACCTCATCCGTAACGTTGAAACATTCGGTTTTCATCTTGCCACACTCGACATCCGGCAGCACAAATATGTCCATACGACCGCCGTTGGTGAAATATATGCTCAGTCCCATGTTGCATACGCAAAGCTATCGGACGAAGAACGGGCAGAGTGGCTGACGAAGGCGATCCTTTCAGACGCTTCATTCCGTATCAAGGAAGAAACACTGACGACTCAGACGAAAGAAGTTCTTGCAACATTCAGAATGATTCAGAGGGCGTTGAATGAGATCGACGCGCGTTCAATCCAATCGTACATCATCAGCATGACAGAATCTCCCGCCGATGTACTTGAAGTATTATTCCTGATGAAATTGACGGGGCTGCTGGAAACAACAGATGAAGAATGGAAAAGCAGGCTCAATATCGTCCCCCTTTTTGAAACGATAGCCGATCTCCGTTCTTCGGTTCCGATCATGGAAGGTCTTTATACAAATCCGGCGTACAAGAAACATCTTGGAGCGAGAAAGAACCATCAAGAGATCATGCTCGGGTATTCCGACAGTAGCAAAGACGGCGGGATTATCGCTTCCAGCTGGGAATTGTATAAAGCACAGCGAGCGCTGGCAAAATGTTCTGCTCAGCATGGCATCGATTGGATGTTCTTCCATGGCCGCGGCGGAACGGTAGGACGCGGCGGAGGACCTGAATATCAGGCGATCATGGCGTTGAACGGACATTCGATCAACGGTAAGATCAAGATCACGGAGCAAGGCGAGGTCATTTCGCTGCACAGCGGACACTGGAACTTACCACGTCTGCAATGCTGCTGAAGTATTTCGACAAAACGAATCTGAGCAAAGTAAAGGTTGCGAACCATCCGCAATGGCTTGAGGTGATGGCGGATGTTGCTGAAAATAGTTATGGCGCGTATCGCGGCATTGTGTACGATACTCCCGAACTTGTGAAATATTATTTTCAGGCAACACCTCTCAAAGAGATCACACGGATGAAGATCGGTTCTCGCCCCGCAAAGAGAGTTGATACGGAACGAATCGAAGACCTACGATCCATTCCATGGGTATTTGCATGGATGCAGAGCCGTCACAATCTTCCCGGCTGGCTGGGAGTCGATGAAGGATTGATGAACACGCGCACTGTATCACTTGCCGCACTGAGGAAAATGTACGATCATTGGGAATTTTTCAAGGCGATGACCGACAACATTCAAATGATCATCGCAAAAGCAGATTTTGATATTGCACAACATTACGCCGCATTGGTGGAGCCGGAAACGCTGGGAAAGGAAATGTATGAAATGCTCCAAACCCGCTTCGAGAAAACCAGGCGTGCTATCATATCGGTCTCAGGACAAAAGGAGATCCTGGACAACAATCCGATCCTTCAACGATCGATCACATTGCGAAATCCGTACGTCGATCCGATGAGCTTTATGCAGGTGGAATTATTGAAGCGGCTGCGAAGGGAGAATATAAGCATTGAACAGAGGAAAGAGCTGGAGGAAGTGATGTTCCTCTGCATCAACGGTATTGCTGCGGGATTGAGGAATACGGGATAGTGTGTAGGACGGGTTGATAACCCGTCCGGATGTGTTAAAACTATATTGGGTATTTACAGTATGTCCATTTCCACTTTTGGGGGATATCAATCAATCCGGCTTTTACAGGATTGTTGATTATGTAGTATACAATGCGTTCAAGTTCGGCACCATTCCGAACGATATGGTCATAACTTTCATTTTGCCAAAATGCGCCGGTTCTGTGTAATATTCTGTTTGCTTCCCTGGCAGTAAATCTTTTAAGAGAATGTAGAACTTGCATTAGCGTCTTTGAAGAATCGAGCAAAGAAATCAACATATGAACATGATTAGGCATTATTGTGAAACATATCAACTCATACACAATCCCATCTCGATATCGGATCGCATCACTCACAAGATCTGCAATTCTTTCATCCTTGAGCCAAGCATTGTTCTGAGAGTTTTTATCTAAAAATTCGTCAAACCTGACAAAGTATTTTTTTTGAACATCATATTTTGTTACAATTTTCCCTTCACTAGCCAACTGTTGCGTTAATAGTTTTTGTTCCTGTACATATTCCTCCTTCAATTGATCTACAATCGATTTCGATAATGAATTTATGAGTCGAAAGGTTATAAAAAATGTTGCAGTATGAGGCTGAATATGAGGAAGGTGCCTTTGATAAAATACTTTGCCATCTACCATAACAATGACTATTGATCAGCAAATTGTTTATTTTGTTAATCAAGTGTAAGACGGGATGACATCCCGTCTTACGTTACGCTTTCCCTTTCATCTTCGCAAACCACCAGCGCAGACCGACAAAAAGAAATCTCCAATCCTTAAAGAACTCCGGCGGTTTACCTTCCACTGCATGACCGATGAATTGGAAGATCCATCCAACCACAAACATCACAAGCGGTATCATCCAAAAGTCATCGATAAAAAGCGCAATAATAAATAACGGCACCGAAGCAGCAATCAGCGGAATACCGATCGTATGACAGAATCGATTCACCGGATCCTGATGGCTTTGTGCATACTGCGCGATCCACTCTTCCCACGTTTTGCCGAAGAACATACATTCCTCCTGAATTTTTTCAAGTATAACGGATAGGTTTCAATTATCCTAATATTTTTTCAACCAACTTCGGCATCTGTTCGCTTGCCGATCCATTTAACACTTCAAATCCGTCGAGCAGTTCATAATTTGGATTTGGATCGATGAAGTATTTCTCTTTCGTCCTGCGAAACATCGGGAGCAGTCCTGCGGCAGGATACACCTGTGCCGAGGTGCCGACGCCGATGAAGATGTCGGCATTCTTGATCAGATCCATCAGCAAATCCTCTCTCATATCGACCGGTTCGCCGAACCAGACGATATCGGGACGCAACTGACCGCCGCATTTGGGACAGAGATCGCCGAGTTGGATCGGTTTGGATATTCGGGATTTGAAATCGCAATCGAACCCGGAATCAAACGTGAAACCGAGCGAACGATGGAACTCGCACTTCTGCATATCGATCCGTCCGTGTAAATGCCAGACCTTCTCACTGCCGGATCGTTCCAGCAGTGTGTCGATATTTTGAGTAATGTTCGTAACAGAGTGGTGTGCGGCAAGTTTTCCGATCGCTTCATGGGCAGGGTTCGGCTTGCATTCCAATTGTTTCAGAAAACGCATTCCATAGAAATCGAGAACGAGTTTCTTATTCCTCTCCCACCCTTCCGGCGATGCGACATCTTCGATCCGATGCTGTTCCCACAATCCGCCGGAGTCTCGGAATGTGGGAATGCCGCTTTCGGTTGAAAGTCCCGCACCGCTGAAGATGACAATGTTGAGTCTCATTGACCTAAAGAAATCAGTGCCATGTAAGATCCCCCTTCAGCAGTGCTACGGCAATCCGCAAGTTCATTTCCGAAGCAAGTGCTTTAGCCGCATCGTTTGCTGCCTGCACGTTATCTGTCCAGCCCAAACTTCCTTTATCATCGCCAAGTAAAATATATGAGTGGTCTGCAATGACTCTCTCCGACTTTAGATTTTCTTTTGAGCGGTTCTGGGACGATTTAATTTTTCTTTCCGCACTTGGTAGTACGGATGTGATCCATTCAAGAATCCATAGTTGCGTGTACCCTGCCGGAATTGTCTTTTCCGCTTCACGAACAATCTCTTCAACTGACCTGCGCGGAAACAAATAACTGCATTGTCCCCTGCCTGTAAGATAAATAAATTGATGCGAACCGGATGTAATATCTCCGTTAACGCTGAACGGATTCAAGCGCTCGTCACGACCAAAACTAAAATGTTCAATGTATGATGCCATAAAGTAAAACGGTAAAAACTGACAGCGTTGTGGAATCAGGTTTACGCTTCTGTTCGCTTGATAAAATCAAATCGAAAAAATTCCTTCTTTCCCGGCAGCGGGTATTTTTTCGTATATATCAGTTCGAAAAGATTACGCTCCATTGTATCTTGCAATTGAGCAGGGTCAATGTCCACATGGAATCCGGAGAGCGATTCGAAACTTTTGATATTTGTCGTCGATACAAACGATTCGTTATTGTTCATTTGAATCACGACCGATACAGCAGCCCTTTCATTCCCGAATTCTTTGACAACGGAGAGAAATTTCTGGAGATCGACGTATTCTAAAAAGAGGTTTGCGATCAATAGGTCGGATGGATGCAGGGTAAGAGGTTCAACATTGAGATCGGCTTCGATGAGGTTCAATTCATAGCCGCGCTTTCCAAAGCGAGAAGCACATTCTTTCAAGTATTCAGCATTTATATCTACGCCGGTAACGATCTTCGTGAATGTCGGATCCACATGTTCCAACCCGATGCCGGTGCAAATTCCAAAGATAACAAGTGATGCCGGTTTGTATGTTGAATATTGCTGCTGAAAGATCGTACGGAGTGTAGAAAGTTGACCGACAGTCGGATCCGACATGTGGCGTTCATAATCGGAGAATGGGATATGTTTCCAGGGATTATCCATTGTGCTAGTGCCATTTCTCAAAAGTTTTCTTACGTTTTCGAATCATACTTCGACGCGACGTCGCAGTCATGTTCATCCTGAGCAAATCCCAACGCTTTTTGTTGGGGTGCGTCGAAGAATTTTTAAGACGGCGACATCCCTGTCTGCCGACAGGCGGGTTGCTCAGTATGAACAATTTTCTTACAAGATTATTTATGAAAAACGGCACTAGAACAGAAAAAGGCAGACAACTGTCTGCCTCAGAATATTTCTCATTGAGATTTCATTGACCGTCAGTCGACAACCTGTACAATACGATCCTGCTATTATCGGTGTCGCATACAAACAATGTGTTGTCAGCGACAGCAACGCCGCCCGGATTGCGGATCGAGAAGCCGGGTGATTTCCCGCCGAATGATTCTACTTTAAACCGTCCCCTGTTATTGAACTTTACGACGCTGTCCAATTGTGCATCGACGATAAAAATGTCCCGTCGTATTCTGTCAATGCCAACACCATTCGCACTCCTAAACCTGTTCGGACTGATGAACTCAATAGTACGTTGATCAGGATTTGTCGGATCGTACCGCGGCAGCCATCCTTCAAAATCGAGGTTCTTGGTGAAGGTCATCCAAATTGCAGCATACTGGATTCCATCGGAACTTTGCGTGACAATAAAATCGCCGCTGTTCGGAAAGGTAGCAAGACCGGTCGGGTGATTAAGATTCGTGATCGAACTTCCGGCACCCGATTGCAATTCGCCGAGCGGTGTAATGAACGAATCTTTTTTACCGACGGCATTCGGACGATACCGGAATCTCAACACTCGTCCGTCAGGATCGACGATACTGCTGTTGTCCGGACCGTCCCGCGCAACAAGATATTCGTCATTCAAAATGATGCCGATGCCGACAAAGCGGCGTTTGGGGCGTGCCGGCTCTTTCCAGATCGTATCGATCTGCGCATTATACAAACTGTGGTTGGCATTGACGAGTTTGAATCGCAGCAGGATGCCGATCGTGTCACCGGTCGATTGTTCGATAGTCTCGGCTCCGACGAGCAGATCCAGACGCAAGTCCTGTGCAAGAGAGATTGGACGAAGGATCTGCCTGCTGGAATCCAAAACCTGTCCTGCTTGATTGAGCATGATGATCCGGTTATTGTACGTGTCGGCGACATAGATCAATTGATCAAGCCCGTAGATGATCGTGCGCGGCTTATTGAAGATCCCGGTCCACGACGTTTTCTCAACGTATGTGGTATCTCCCACAACAATGATATCGGAAATTTTTGGCAGCGTTGAAACGTCGAATTGTTCTTCACATCCGAAAAGAAATACAGCTGCCATCGCTATCGTAATAATATTTTTCATCAGTAGGTCAGGACCAAAGAAATTCTATGTACTGAACCGAGTTCATTGAAATTTGAGAATGCATAATCGACATTGGCGATCGTTATACCGAGAGGGATCCTTACGCCGCCGCCGAACGAAACATCCTCTGCGGTCGACGTAGCTTTCCCGAGAAATGATTCTCCAATCGTACGTTTTACACCGGCACGCAGGAAGAACATTTTGTCGTACTCATATTCCGCGCCTAATCGAATGTTCTCCGCGTTGTCGTTCGGATGGTTCAATTGTATCGATGCAGTCAATCTGTTCGTTTCATCCTGCCACGGTTCAAATGCATATCCCAATTTGAACATTGTGGGCGGCGAAAATCCCTGGAATGATGTTACAGTAACACCCGCCCCGTTCGCAACCGACCCTGTCGGCTGGACATTGTTTCCAAAATTCGTCACCACGACTGAGAAACGTGAAGAGCCGATCCCCATGGAATAATACGTGCCGAGATCGATCAGAAAAGCATCCGTGTGCAGCTCCGCAATCGTTTCGCGGACATACCGGACGGTCGCTCCGAAGCTGAACTGATCTGTCATGCGGCGTGCATAAGTTGCACCGATCGCAATGTCGTTGAAATTAAAATAGTAGCCGGTACCTGTCGGTTGATACTCTGTTGTAACAGGCATCGGATCTGTATGGAGTGCAGTGAATGATACTCCGACATAATTGCCTCCATCCAGAGAATAACTAATTCCGGCGAATTCGTACTGAAGATCGATCAACCATTGCGCATGAGAAAAGATCGCTTGATTATTGGCAGCCTGTGTGAGACCGGCAGGATTCCAAAAGAGTGCGGAGACATCATTAACGACGGCGACATTCGCTTCACCCATTCCGGCGCCGCGCGCCTCGGCACCGATCTTCAAAAATTGGAATGACGAGATGCCGGATCGCTGTCCGCCAAGATTAGGAACCAATTGAGCGAATGAGACATCGAACAGTACGACGATAATGATGATCAACCATTGTAAACGAACGGGTACTATGTTCTTTTTCGATGCCATGAATTAAAACCGCAATGAAATTCCTGCACGAGCTGTTCTCGGCGAAAGATACCGTGCAGGATTATAGGGATACGGAGAAATTGTTCCTTGCAAATCCGGGAATCGTGGATCATTGTACGAGCCGGGCGTATTGTCGCCGTATTCGTACGCTCGTCCGGTCACAGGATTGATGATCTGCGAGTTCTTATTATCGAACAGGTTTTGAACTTCAAGACTGACTGTCAGCTTCGCAAATCCGATATCGAAATATTTTTCAAAATTCAAATTGACATAGAACCAATAATCGCCCACTTTTTGGTACAGGTTGTTGAAATCTGTCAGGTATTGCGGCCTGCCCTCGACGTCGACACCGGTAAACGTTTGCCCTGTGTACCGCTTTCCCGACTGGTAGAATGCCCGCACGTACAAATTGTAATCATCAAGGATACCCGGCGCGAAGTCGAGCAGGGGTTCATTCTTTTTCACATTCAGAATGGATGTCACCTGCACTTGAACAGGACGATCCCACGGAACGTAATTTTCTTTGATCGACGTTTCCCGACCGCCGCTCGACAAATTGAACAGCGCTTCTGTTGCAGATGAACTCTTTCCGGTTGCGATCGAATACGATCCCGACAGAGTCGTACGGAAGTTTGTGTTGAACCGATGCGTATATTCCAATTCGAATCCGCGCGTGCGAGCATAATCTGAATTGACGTAGGTTGTGTAAGATCCGCGGGAGAACCGCGCGCTGGTGGCACGGACAGAGCGTGCCGTGATATAATCGAAGATATCTTTGTAGTACGCCGTGATGGTCAGAACATCATCTTCCGTGATCTGGTTGCGGATACCGAGTTCATAGGCAACGGTCGTTTCGGGATTCAGGTTCGGATTTCCGATGATCTGCGACGACGAACGCGCGCTGCTCTCGGTCAATTTGGAATATACATACGTCGGTCGCGGCAATTTGGAGAAATGTCCGTACGAGAAGAAGAGTGTTTGGTTATCGGAAACAGGATGTGAGATACCGAGACGGGGACTCAATCTCCCTTTCCATCGCCTGCCGAACAACAACGAAGTATTGTCACGGTACTGTTGACGGATATCTTCCGAAGCGATCGGAGCATTCGGATTTTCAATTGCATCGTCGACGAATTTTCCGGGGAACCAATAATCGAACCGCATCCCGAAATTCAACACCATCCCGCTGATCGTGATGTTATCCTGTGCATAGAATGCCCCGGACGCAGGGCTCACCTGATAGATGTCGTTGTTCAGACCGAGCGGCTTGATCCATGGCTGCGAAATATCCACCATCTGCAAATTCTGGAACTTCATTTCGACGCCGGTCTTGAATTTATTTTTTTCCGTGAAGTGATTTGTAAAATCGAACTTGACCGTGTACTCGTCGATGTAATGATCGCGCCATGAGAAGGGTCCTCCGACGTCGTAAAATCCGTCGCCGGGAATCACGCCGACACGGACGGTATCCGGATAATAATATTCGATCGGCAGCGATACGATGTCACGGGGCTCATTGTATAAAAATTCAACCTGACCGGTCGAAGGATTGAGCCGGAACCCACTCCCATTCGCATCGCCTCTCACGTGCGCCGTGTATCTGCTGATCCGGACATCATAGAATGATTTCGGCGAAAGGGTATGCGTGAGCGAAAACGTGTGCTGGATGTTGACCTGCGTGAACGTATTGGCGCTGTCGAGGATATTCTGGAATTCGTACTGATATCCGGGCTGCGGCTCTTCCCTCTCAAGCGATGTTTTTATCGTCGCCGTGTTCTGGTCGATGCTGACCGACTGATTGTAGGAATAGCCGAATTTAAAAGTCGGAGAAGGTTTCCATGTGAATTTACTTGCCCATGAATAACTGTTCGCCAATCGCATTGCCCAATCTGTTCCATTGAAAATTGAGGAGTTGAGTTGGTTCGGTGTATGACTGCTGTAATTCCCTGTCGGTACTCCGCGCCGTACATCGGGACTCCACCGGGTGTACCCGTCGGTCACATTCCCCGAAGCGCTTGCAAAGAAACTGACGGTTCCGGGAAGAATCTCATTAAAAATCGGAAGCGGACCGCTCACATTCGCTTCAAGGATA
>JACPGG010000035.1:20978-32599 GCA_016182545.1 Ignavibacteriales bacterium | reverse complement strand
ATGGGTACGCATTCCGCATCCCCTTGAATGAACTATCAATGGCGATCGCCTCAGAATTTATTGCGAGAGAGAAATTATGTTGCCCTTTTTTCCGATTCCATCTTGATGCAGATAAAAAGAGGGATGGTTTATGGTTATCCCTGCAAGGACCCGAGGGCGTTAAACCGTTTATTCAATCCGAAATTGGTTCTACACTCAATCCCGCATTGAGTTTCCCGATCCATTCGTAACGGGCAACATGTCGTTTCAATACAATTCGATAGGAACATCGATCAATGATCCAACATAGTTTATGCCGCTGTTGGTCGCCGGAAAATATTTCGTTCACCCTAACGCAATATTGAGTGGATTTCCGTCAATAATTGTTTAATGAAATTCAGGCACGAAGCATCCTGCACAAATGATACATGAAATCTTTATTGTAGAAGGCAGCAATCTATGTTAAATCTGAAAAGGAAGATCGTAATGAAATATCTCATGGTCTTGATCGCATTCAGCATCTTAGTATTCGGGTGTGATCTGCATGAACCGATATCGACATCTATTCTTTTGACTGACACCACAGGAAGGGAGACTTCAACCTTTTCCTGGGACGAACATTTCGACGTAAAGTTTACGTTGACGAATAATACGGATGGGAAAATAGCATTCACGCGCAACAGTTCTGCGCCGGATATCCGGTTCAGCGTTTACAAGGGGGATAGTCTTGTTTGCAGTTCCACGGATGGTTATGCGTATTTGATGATTATGTCCACTGCAGTTCTTGATCCGGGACAATCGCTTCGTGGATATTGGCGAGGTCCGACAACATCCGCTCAGGATCCAAAAATATCGTTGGCACCGGGAAAATATTTACTCAAAGTAACAATGCCGAAGTTCAACGATGTCTATCAAATACAAGTTCAACCGACATCATTCACAGTCGAGGCAGCGTCCGACTAACCATTCGGACGATCGGGCGTTGTGTACAATGAACATGGTAATGTTTTGGTCAACCATATCGGTTTCGGCGAGGTTCCAAGATATACCATGTGAATTAAATGTTCAAGATTTTCAGAAGTAGGGTCTTTTGGATGCCCGCTTAAAATCCGCGGACATGACGAAATCAGATAGAATGTCATTCCCGAATGTTTCTATCGGGAATCTGTCCATGATTATATCTTTAATTCTCAAAAGACCCCACTACCAGATTTTCATCAATCAATAGGATAATTCAATATGACTCTAAAATATTTTATAATACTCTCCTGTGCGATTACATTGTCCGTTGCCCAGGAATTCAGGAAAATATGGGAAACCAATATCCACCCGGAAACCATTCTAAACGGCACGATAACCGTCAATGGAAAGGAGTTAATATTTGCGCAAGACCACTGGCACATGTCAATGTATCGTGTCGACACAAACGGTTACACCAAACGTGTCGTTAATCTCGATTCAACGAAATATGAAATGTTCTTCGCTGTAGTGCCGGATATTTCGGGAAATGGCAGTGACGAATTATGGTTTGAACAGAGCTTTATTTCTGATCACGGGTACCGGAAAGGATTACGAATTGTAGATGGAGAAACGGGTGAAACCATTCTAGAGAAAAATGATCCTTCTAAAAGTTTTTTCTATCCGATTGAATATGGCGCAGGTGTTCAATGGAGTGCTTTGTCTCCAATCGGAGATTTTAACGGTGATGGAATTGTGGAATTGCTCATCGCGACAGGGAATTCAGGGAATGCCACAGACAGTTCAATACTTATCGGATATCAGGTCCCTGTCTCAAACAATTCGGCATTTTGGACTACTGACGATTATCTCGGATCACGGCACGGCATTTTCTTTTTACAACATTCCGACACAACGTACCCATGCTTTTATCATTTCACCGGTTCATCGGAAATGACGGTTAAACGATTTCCCGCATCGCAAGAGACTTTGTATTCAATACAATTCAATGATACGCTTCCACCGCCATATTTGCAGGGTGGTAGATTGCTGACTGTTGTTCCGGATGTCTCCGGAGATACCATCGCAGATCTATTTTTTGAGCATGCATTCATTTTTGTCAGCGGGCGCACCGGTCATCCTGTTTTCAAACTACCGACAGGGGTTGGTGCCGGAATGCTTTATTCAAGCGTCAGTGTCGAGGACGCGGAAAGCGACGGCGTGAATGAGATAATAAGGATTGATGAAAATATTATTCTGGACGAAGAATCGAAATTCCCTTTTGGACAATCGACATCACGGCTAACACAGTATGAGACAGCCGGAAAGTCGCTTAAAGTCAATCACGGATCGACCCCGCATCAAAATAAATTTGTCACGCATCGATCGTTCAACGGGAGCGGAAAATCGCGGCGCAAAGAAGAACATAAGATTTCTTTTTCACCGTCACGGTCAAAAGGACATTCGGACCACACTGCTGTGCCGGAAATGAAATGGCAAAGCCCGGTGTTTGCCGGCGGTGCAAGTGTTTTTCTCGATCGCATACAGGTTCCGTCCGGTTTTGTCAAAACATTGACAATGTCTGATACCGCTGCGATCCGGGTCATGATGAACGCAACATCAGCCGTACCGCGGATTTCCATTCCTCTATCATACGAGGATGGTGAACTGATGCCGTATCAATACCCGATTTCGTCATGGGTGCCTCTGCGGGATATCACCGGCGATGGGTACGGAGAGATTTACATTATTCGGAACAAGGGATTTAGAGTTGTTGACGGTGTATCGGGTGAACATATTATTGATGATAATCTTTTGGATCTTCCGCTCGTGGATGCATGGATCTTTACCCAAGGGGATTTGACGCAAAATAACAAAACAGATATTGGCTTTTACGCCGAGTATGAACTCAATGGTGAACCTGCGGTTACGCTGATGCTGTACGAAACTCAAGGGATTGTCACGTCAACAAACAATCGGGACAGAAGACAGAAGATGAACTTTGAGTTGAAACAGAATTATCCGAATCCGTTCAATCCTGTTACTGAATTGAAATTTTCCATCCCGTCAGACGGATTGGCATCGTTGCGGGTATATAATATTCTTGGGCAGCAGGTGGCGGAATTGGTGAATGGGAATTATGAAGGTGGAAAAGTCCACACGGTACGTTTCAATGGATCAATGTTGTCGAGTGGCGTGTATATATCAGTGCTCGAATATAACGGCTTGCGATCCACTGCGAAAATGCTGTTGCTCAAATAAAGGAACGCAGACCATATATTTGAATATGCAGGAGAAAAAATAATGAATTCAAACAGTGTCGATCTACAGTACCATCCGCATCAAACGATAAGGATGGTAGGACACACTCCGGGAGTTACTCAGTGGGGCGTGGCTCTTCAAAATATCATGATGACCTATTTTGAGGTAGAACCGTCCAAACGATTCGATACACATAGCCATGAGAGTGAACAAATAACGTACGTCTTGGAAGGGGCACTATACTTTGAACTTGAAGGGAAAGAGATATATGTGGGACCCGGTGATATTATTGCCATACCGTCATTGATGCCTCATGCCGTTCGAACACAGGATCTATTTACACGGGCAGTTGATGCGTGGAGCCCCGTCATGGTTCAATACAAAACGGTATAAGATTTTCAGAGACCCAATAGACAAATCAATGAAACGGGACCGTCTGCTTGAACGATCGTCCGGAACCCACTGCAAAGCAGTACCCTCCCCTGGCAGTATTTCGGAAAGAGCGGATGAGGGGCGGTCACGTTATTTCCACCGGAATGCTTTATCACTCGCATCTCAACCACAGCTTACTTAGAAAGGAATTCAAAATCCAATATCGTTAGCGCCGTAAGAATCGCTTCAACAGATGACACGACAGGTCATGGAAGTGAGTATCCCGGAATACTGAACCATTGATATATTTCGTACGTCATCGCACCGGTCTTAATGTACTGATCGGCTTCGAGCAATTTTACAACCTCTGCTTTGTCAACCAGATTGAAAATACAAATCCCTCTCAGGTCAACATTCTCAGTAACAGGTCCAAAGATGGGGAGTTTTCCCTGCAACTTTAATGGGAAAGATTTTGAAGGTGGTTCATTTGAATTTCGGCGAGCTTTGCCGAGTCGAGGTTGAGATTTTTTCCCGTCTTCAGCAACACGAGACAGTACTGTTTCCCTTGTGAAATTTCTTTTTGAATGAATTCAGGCGTCGCCTTTTGTGTTTGTGCGATCACTAAACAGGAGGATGAAAATAGCAAGATCAAGACCGGGACGAGGGAGGGTTTTCGATTCATTTTTCTGATTTTAGGATATTTGAGGAATATTGTGCTCCGCCAATGTAGAGAAGGGAAATAACGAAATCAAGAATCAGTTGAGCTGAACCAAGTCAATTGTTCAGGTACTCTTTTTGCGTCGGTGCCGATTATGTGTCACATTTATACGTGTGTATATTTATTACCCTTTCAAAAAAAATCAATTCTTAACCCAATAAATTGCGCTTTGTCACTTCCAAAATTGTATGGAAGTTTGTATCATAACCATAGAAGAGGGAGGAGGGAGTGAAATAATCTCGTTGTTTATATTTTTGATAGGATTATGGAGGGAAGGGAAATGATGGCTGCATCCGAACTCTTTGAAACGCAAGATCGCACTGTGAAGTCTCCTGCTTCGCAGCGTCGACTTCTCAGAACTACCGCGGGACTCGAGCCGTTTGCCGGCTCGTGGAATCAACTCACCGCCGCTCACCTGGTTAGGCGAACTATGTTCGCTGCTCCGCGGAACGAAATACTTTCAACAGCCGCAAGTTCGCTCGACGCTACTGTCAATCAACTTTTGTCATCTCAACCTGCACCCCCCATTCCACCGGATCCGAATGTTCCCGGTCGTGATTGGACTGTCGTTCCTTTTTCAGAAATCTCTCAGATCAATTATCAGTACGATTCTGCGCTCAAGCAATGGTGGATGGGACTGATGGTGAAACAGGGAATCTCCATTGTTGAGAAGATGACCCTCTTCTGGCATAATCATCTTGCTTCGCAAGCGGAAACCGTGCGTGATGCCAGATATTTGTATAAACAAAATGCATTATACCGGCAATACGCACTCGGCAATATCAAACAATTAATCAAAGAAGTGACGATTGATCCTGCAATGCTTGTCTATCTGAATGGAAATAAGAACAGGATCCCGACTCCGGATGAAAATTACGCGCGCGAATTGCTGGAATTGTTCACGATCGGAAAAGGACCACAGGTCGGCGACGGGGATTATACGAATTACACTGAACAGGATGTTCAATCTGCCGCACGTGTATTGACCGGATGGACGACAAGGCAGAATGTGGTACCTCCGGCACCGAATTTTGTTTCGAGGAATCATGATTTCAGTAGTAAACAATTTTCTGCCGCGTTTCAGAACAGCGTAATCGCTACGACGTTGAATCCGGACGGAACTGCTGACGGGTATAAAGAGATGAGCGATCTGATCGAATTGATATTCGCCCAGCCCGAAACCGCAAAAGCATTCTGCAGAAAATTGTACCGCTGGTTCGTGTATTATGATATCGATCCAAATGTCGAACAGAATGTCATCGTCCCGCTTGCCAATATTCTGCGGCAGAATAATTTTGAGATCAAACCTGTGTTGAATACACTCTTCCGCAGCGCACATTTTTTTGATATGAATAACGTCGGCTGCTTCATCAAGAGCCCGGTCGATCTGGTTGCTGGATCCGTGCGGCAGTTCGGCTTCCCGATCCCTGATTCTTCAAATGTCGAATTTACCCGTCTCATGGATTCGTTCATTGATACGACATGGCGGCTGCAAATGGACATTCTCGATCCCCCCAATGTTGCGGGCTGGTCTGCCTATTACCAGATTCCGGATTTTTACGAGATATGGATCAATACAACAACGCTTCCAACGCGCGGTAGATTCACAGATTCCATCGTCAACGGCATTCGTCCGCGAAACAGTTCCGCCTCCTATAAGATCGATCCCGTTGCGTACGCTGCAACACTGAGTGATCCGGGCAATCCTTTTGCATTGATTGACGACATCGCAAATGATCTGTTGCCACCGATAAAAAATAGTGCGTCGATCAGTCCGGAGCAGAAGGAGTATTTACTCTACAGCGTCATGGGTCTGGTGAAAAGTGACGAGTACGAATGGACTGATAATTGGATCGCCGCGCACCAGAACCCGCCGGTGACGACAGCGGTGAATCTTGTAACAAACAAATTGAAGACAGTGCTGAAATTCATGATGAGGATGGCGGAGTTTCAATTGACCTAATGCCAATTCTCATAATAAATCTTGTAAAAATAAATTGTCATACTGAGCAAGTTGTCGCCGCTATTAAAAATCCTTCGACACATGCTGATAAAAAGCATCAGCATTGCTCAGGATGATTGAAGGCGGCGACATCGCGTCGAAGTATGATTCAAAAACATAATATAATTTTTTGAAAAAATAGCACTGTGTCGGAGGAACATAATGAAGAGAAGAGAATTCATTCACCGGACAGTTCCTGTTGCGTTGCTCCCATTCATGTTGAACGGGCTGCCGTTGCGTGCGTACGGCCGTGCCCCGTTGTTGGATGCGATGACAAAAGCAGCCGTTGCGACTGATCGCGTGCTGGTGCTCATTCAACTCGGCGGCGGCAACGACGGCATCAACACCGTCATCGCGCGCGATCAATATGATGCATATATGAATGTGCGAAGAAATATTGCAATCCCTGCATCGTCGGTACTGCCGTTGACAGAAACGACCGGACTACATCCCGTGATGACGGGGATGCAATCGATGTATGAAAACGGCAATCTCATCATCGTCCAAGGAGTAACATATCCCAATCCCGATCTCTCTCACTTCCGTGCGACCGATATCTGGTTGAGCGCAGCGAATTACAATGAGAATATTCCCAGCGGCTGGCTCGGCAGATATTTGCAGCAGGAATTTCCCGGCTACCCGGAAGGATATCCGAACGAAGTAATGCCCGATCCGCTTGCAATTCAGATCGGTGCGGATGTGTCACTTTCACTCAAAGGAAGCGCCGGACCGATGGCGGTCTCGTTCCACGATCCGAATTCATTTTATCAGTTGATCGAAAAGAGCAACAAAGGGGGAGAGGCAGAACCTCCGCAGACTCCTGCGGGACGCGAATTGTTGTACATACAGCGGATGGCGATGCAATCGCAGGAATATGCAGAGCAGGTAAAAGCGGCAGCGGACAGAACAAGCGGCACGGCGCGATCCACGTTGTATCCTGCTTCAGGACAAAATTATCTTGCCGACCAATTGAAGATCGTCGCCACACTCATTGCAGGCGGATTAAAGACGCGTCTTTACATCGTAAACCTGTACGGATTCGATACTCACTCCTCTCAGGTGGATGGCGGCGATACGATGCTCGGTGATCACGCTGTATTGCTCCAAAAACTTTCCGGTGCTATTTCTGCATTTCAGGATGATCTTAAAATTCTCGGTCAGGAAGACCGGGTACTGGGATTGACATTCTCTGAATTCGGCAGACGTGTCTATTCCAATTCAAGTCTCGGAACAGACCATGGCACGGCAGCACCGATGTTCCTTTTTGGTAAAGGGGTGCGACCGGGGATCGTCGGGACGAATCCCGATCTCTCCGATCTGACGAATGGAAACTTGAAATTGCAATTCGATTTTCGCTCGGTGTATGCTTCCGTGCTTCACCAATGGTTCGGAGCGGGCAAGGCTGAACTGGATGCGGCGTTGTTGCGTTCATACGAAAACATTCCGATTATCCGCAAGTCATTCCATATAGATGAACAAGGAAATCGTATCTATCCATCAGATTGCCGGCTGTACAATAATTATCCGAATCCGTTCAATCCTTCAACAAAAATTTCGTACGATCTTCCCGACGACGGGCAAGTACTTGTACAGATATTCGATATGGCAGGGAGGAGAGTTGCTGTGCTTGTGAACGGGTATCAACCTGCCGGACATTATGAAGTTGTATTCACCGCATCCGCGCGGCTTGCCAGCGGTGCCTATGTGTGCGAACTGAGATGGGGAGATGCGCTGGCGATCAGGAATAAAATATTACTCGTTCGATAGAGATGCTTACAGATATAATTAGAAGACATCTTAAAAACAAGTAGCGGTCATTCTGAGCACATTCGCTTCGCTCAGTGTAAACTCCGCGAAGAATCTGCTCGAAGCGTTGGGGGGAATTAAAATTACCAATGCACAAACCAGATTCCCTGCCGGCAGGTGCTTTGCTCGAATCAATTACAAAGTTGTCCGAGAGTTGAACTCTCGGACAGGAACCTCTTCGGACACGCCGCTGATGTCGCTGTTGGTCGTTGCCTTCGAACTTAATCCGGAGACATGACGGTAACTTGCACCGGCGCTCGTCCTGAACCAATCGGTGACATTGAGATCGATATTCGCTCCCGGCTCAATGACAAAAAATGGATCGTAATCGCGGTGCATCGTATCGTTTCTGTAATTCCAACCATTCTCATCTTCCCAGCTGTACCGGAAGCCTGCGCTTCCGCCGCCGATCAAAGCGTGAATTGAGAAATGGATCAGATCGTTGGAATTGAAAATGTACTCAAGATCGAGTCCGCCGTATCCGAGTTCGACATACTGCTCGCCGAACGGACCCACTGCGTGCGCTTTTACGTCGTTCGCTAACCCGTACCCTGCAAGCCCGATAGAGAATGTATGGTTGATGATCCAACCCCCTCTGCCGCCGACGAGCACACCAAAATTATTGTTGATCGATGTGAATTTGACAACCGGACCGCCGTATCCGCCATGTTCGATCTCGGCGGTGCCAAGCAGTGTCTCTTCCTGCGCCAGTGCGGGGATGCTGAAGAAGAGCGTGAAGAGAAGAATTATATTTTTCATATTGGGTTGCCTTTGAGTGTGGAAGGATTCATAGTTGTTCGATATACTGCGGAGAAAATATTTTCCCCAATAGTATACAACTATTAAACCAAAAAGTTGCTGATGAGGTGATGATGAAAATCAATTCACGACTGAATTGTCAGCAGATAAAATTCTCTTGTTTGAGTTCTGAGGGATGAGGATTGTGCGGTCATTCCGGTATCCGCCTGAATCCAAGGTGAGGAACAAAAGAAACACTATCCATTTAATTTTCTTCTTCATCGAGGAGGGAAAAGTACACCCTTGAAATTAAATTTACTCTTAAAAAAGGGTGTGTAGATACACTTTTAATTTATTACTGCCGGCGTTTTATGCAGGTACGAATCGTCGGTCAGTTGCTTCAGCATAAAATCCGCTGTGTCGGCGCGGGAGACGGAAAGTGTTAAAAAATAATTTCCCAGTTCAGTGCCGTGGCGGTACGTTCCTCGCTTTTTTCCGTTCGTCAATTGTCCGGGGCGGACAATGATCCAATCCAGCCCGCTCTCTTTGATATATAGCTCCTGTCTTTTTTTGTCACGGAAGTAGAAGAATGTGATGAAGGGGATAACAAAAAGAGTATAATACAATCCCAGTTTTCCTCTGCTGTCAGCCACACCGAGCGACGTTTCGCAGACGATTCGTCGCACGCTATGCTTTTTCATCGCGGCGATTATATTTTTTGTCCCTTCAGAGAGGATCGAGGTGGGAATGAACCAACGTTTATGCCCGAGTGCGGAAAGAACGGCGTCCGTTCCTTCCATCGCCCGTTCGACCGAAGGGTAATCCAGAACATTTCCTTGTACTACGGTGAGGCGTTCGTGTTTGAGTTTCAGCGAATCAGGATTCCGGACGAACGCTTTTACGGAATGTCCCTGTTCCAATCCCTGTCGGATAAGTTCTTTTCCTGTTCCGCCGGTCCGGCTTCACAATATACCCGTTCAATCCAAGCCGCTGTCCCTCGACGACATCTTTCTCCTCGCGGGAAGTGGAGATCATCACCACCGGAATGTATTTTGTCCGCTCATCTGCTCTCAATTCACGCAGCACGTCCAGTCCGCTTTTCTTCGGCAGTTTCAGGTCAAGAAAAATGACCTTGGGTGTGTTGACGATGTTCCTGTCTTCGTACATTCCGCGGGCGAAGACGAAGTCCAGAGCTTCTTCACCCGTTTTTACCCAAACGAAATTTTCTGCAAGATTGTGCATCTTCAATGCCCGCGTTGTCAGTTCAGCATGATTGGGATTGTCTTCAACGAGGAGAATGTTCACTTTTTGTGGCGACATGATCTGTTCCTTTCTGTTATGATCGCAATGGATTGAAAAATACCGGTACTCTTTCTTCAAGAAGTGTCATTGCGAGGAGTTCCGATCTTTTCGGAACGACGAAGCAATCTCTTGAATAATTGGGGGATTGCTTCGCCACAAAGCGGCTCGCAATGACGTGAGAAAAAATTATTACTCTTTCGGCAATGAAAAATAAAATGTTGCCCCTTCGCCCACTTTTCCTTCCGCCCACACTTCGCCGTTGTGGCGATGGATGACGCGACGTACTATCGAAAGTCCCACGCCGGTCCCTTCAAACTGCTCTTCGGAATGGAGCCGTTGGAACACGCCGAACAATCTCCCCGCTTCTTTCATGTCGAAACCCGCGCCGGAATCTTTTACGAAATACACATTCCGGTTCTCTTCGCTCCTTCCGCCGATGTCGATCGTCCGCACATCGCGTTGCAATGTAAATTTAATAGCGTTGGAAATCAAATTGCTCCAGACCTGACGCAGCAACGTTTTGTCTCCCATTGCTACCGGTAGGGGAGAAACTGTGCATTGTATTCGCTTCTGAACATCAGGAGTGGCAACTTCACGGTACGTCGCCTCGACGAGTTCCGTCATATCCACGCGGGCAGATTTCAATTCGGTTTTGCTAGACTGCGAGAGCATCAGCATGCCGGTGATGAGGTTCTGCATCATTTGCGTGCTGGAGCGGATCACTTTCAACAAGCGCGTTCCTTCGTCGTCCAGTGTATCGGCTAGATGTTCGGTAAGGAACTGCGAGAAACTGTTGATGGTTAGCAGCGGGGAGCGAAGGTCGTGCGAGACCGAATAGCTGAATGCTTCCAGTTCTTTGTTCGTATTCTCGAATTGCATTGTCCGCTCCGCAACGCGCCGTTCCAGTTCAGCATTCAGTACCCGCACTTCTTCCTCAGCCATTTTGCGTTCCGTAATGTCGCGGGCGACCGCCTGAAAGCCGATGATCTGTCCATCGCCAAAGAGCGGCTGCACATTCTGTCCCATCCAGAATTCTCTCCCATCTTTGCTGATGGCGGGAAATTCGAGGTACGAACTGTACTGTCCCGTGAAGAATTGCGTTGCATAATATTGCCGCGCCTTGTTCCGGAAGGAGGGATGAAAGATTTCCAGGTAGTGCTTCCCGAGAAATTCTTCCTCGGTATATCCTAAAATGCGCGTGCTGATGGGATTCACATACACGAACTTTCCTTCGCCGTCGGTTCGGTAAATGATGTCTGCCGCATTTTCGACAAAGTGGCGGTACTTTTCTTCACTCTCTTGCAGCGCGCGGTATAATTTTTTCAGATCGGCGGTCGGAGTCCGTGAACCGGTTTTTGAAACCGGTCTCTTTTTTGTACGGGGGAGGGAACGGACGCTTGGTTTCCGAGAGGTGCTTTTTTTCATATCCCGTAGTATTCGATCTTCATTGAACTATGTCGTGTGAGAATGCTCGCGTAAATGTAG
>JACPGG010000035.1:0-20955 GCA_016182545.1 Ignavibacteriales bacterium | reverse complement strand
GGAAGGAAAGCAAGCTGAACAATCGGTAGTGTCTCAGTTCCGTCACCCCGAACTTGTTTCGGGGTCCATAAGATGCTGAAACCCTGAAATAAAATTCAGGACAGGCAAGTTCGACATGACATTAATTTGAAATTGACCCTCAACCAAACACAACACAGTTGCGGCGAAAAAATAAACGAGCGGTAAAATCTGTCAATTATTTTTTATCGAGTGCGGAACGGACAGCGCTCAACACTTCGTTCAAGTCGTACGGTTTCTGGATGAACCGGTGCACCCCTTCATTGAGAATTTTTTCTTTAGTGCCCGGTTCAATATATCCGCTTGCAAAGACCAGACGAACATTTGGATCCACTATCTTGATCTTCTGGTACATTTCAATCCCACCTAATTTCGGCAAACCAATATCGGATAGAACTAACTTTATTTTATCCTGCTGGTTTTGATACGCCGTGACCCCTTCTTCGCCATCGGATGCGGTCAATACAGTGTATCCTTTTGATTCGAGAAATTGTTGTAACAAATTCCGGAGTAAGTCTTCGTCTTCAACAAGAAGGATCGTTTCGGTGCCGCCGGTTCCCGTTTCTTCGGATGAGGGACTCTTTTGTTCGGATACTCCTGCTTCGCGCTTAACCGGGAAGTAGCAACGGAATGTTGTCCCTTCACCGATCTCGCTTTCAACCTCGACAAAACCGTCGTGCGTTTCCATAATACCGAAGACGAGAGACAAACCTAAACCGGTCCCTTTTCCGAGCTCCTTTGTTGTGAAGAACGGCTCAAAGATACGACGTTTGGTCTCTTCATCCATTCCCGAACCTGTATCTTTTACACTGAGAACGATGTAATCATCCTCAACGGCATTCGGTTGCCGTTCTCGAATCATACTCCCCGGCTGCCGGCGTGTTGTAACGGTAAGCATGCCGCCGTTTGGCATCGCATCGCGCGCATTCACACAAAGATTCAGCAACACCTGATGAACCTGTGTAGCGTCCGCAACGATGGGTGGAAGTTCGTTTTCAAGTTGAAGGGAGAAAGTGATAATTTTCGGAAATGTTTCATTCAGAAGTTTCGACGCTTCAATGATGGTTTCGTTGATCCGGAGCGAGGTGAATTTGACCTCCGTCTTCCTCGCGAATGTCAGCATCTGCTTCACCAGTCCCGCCCCCCTCATTCCCGCTTTGGTGATCGCTTCGGCGCTTTTTGTGATGAGCTCCGGAGTCACCGCCATTTTCGAGAGGACGGAAGAATGTGCGATGATGATCCCGAGGATGTTGTTGAAGTCGTGCGCAATACCGCTGGCAAGCGTGCCGAGACTCTCCAATTTTTGTGCTTGTAAAAGTTGAGATTCGAGATTTTTTCGCGATTCTTCATTCTTCTGTTGTTCAGTAATATCTTCCGCAACACCGGCAATTCGATATACGTTGCCCCGGTCATCTTTAACAGGATATGCCCTGTCATGGATCCATCTGATCGAACCGTCAGGTCGTACGATCCTGTACATCTCATCATATGTTCCTGCAATCTGTTTTGCCTGTGCATCAGTTATACGTTCATGATCTTCCGTATGGATGGCTTTCAGCCAATCACCCACGGAAGTGTACAAAGATTCCCGGGACTGTCCCCAAATAGATTCGTATGCCGGGCTGACATACAGCATCGTTTTTTCCACGGCATCGGACAGCCAAAAGACCTCACGGATATTCTCCGTCATTTCCCGAAATCGTTCCGTACTTTCGGAAAGCGCGTCTTCTATTTTTCTGCGTTCCGTTATATCTCTGGCTATAAACTGCAAGCCGGTGATCTTTCCATCTTCTATCAATAAAGTCGAATTCTGTTCAAACCAAATGACGGTGCCGGATTTTGAAACAAAAGGAAAATGAAATTGCACCGTTGGAAGTTTTTGCACAAACTGTCGCATGTAGAATTTTTTTACTTTAGGCTTATGTTCGGGTAGAATCAGATCTAAGTAATTCAATTTTTGAAATTCTTCTGCGGAATAACCCGTTTTCAGAATACCGGCAGGATTGACATACGTGAAATTCCCCCTCATGTCCGTTGTATAAATAATTTCGGACGCGTTCTCGATCACCTCTCTGTATTTTTGTTCCGACTCTCGATGTAATTCTTCGACTCTCCTGCGTTCCGAGATATCGGTAAAAACGCCGAGGAGCAGCGTTTGTTTGCCCATGATATCGATGAACGAATTTGATACCTCGAACCAGACTTTTTTCCCGTTCCAGAGCGTCAGGTATTTTTCGATATGCGTTGGGACAATTTTTGAGTAAAAATTCTTTGTGTGTTTGGCTACGATCCGTTCTCTGTCCTGTTCCACATACACCTCGGAGAGCGATCTCCCGACGACTTCATCTTTGTTTTTCTCGACCAGACGGCAGTATGCATCGTTGGCATTGATGACTGTTCCGTGCTCATCTGTGAGCCGTATACCGCTGGCGGAATGCTCCCAGATCGCCCGAAAGAAGAGTTCAGATTCTGCGAGCGATTCTTCCGCCTGTTTGCGCTTTTTTTCCTCGTGGGTAAATTCGAGAGCAAATGATATATCCGATGCCAGTTCGGCGAGAAGTTTTATTTCGTCGTCATCAAAGTATCCGACCTCGTGTGAATAGATATTGAGCGAACCTACCGTCTTCCCGAACACCTTCAGGGGGAATGCTGTGGATGAATTACATCCGATCGCAAGAGCGGTTTCTTTCCATGCCTCCATCAACGTGTCGTTTTGTATATCCATCGAAATTGCATGGGTTCCGGTTTTTATCGATCGTCCTGTCGGGCAATTGCTCCACCTCTCATCGGTGAGATCGATATTGAGCCGTTCGATAAACGGTTCCGGGACTCCCGCAGATGCGACGACCTTGATTTTGTGTCCATCTTCATCAAGCATCCCGATCCATGCAAGAAGAAATTTCCCGTCCACCATTATGATCCGGCATACTTCATTGAATAATACATTGATATCTTGGACACGGACAATTGCCTGATTAATATTGCTGAGGACGGCATACACACGGTTCAGTTTCACGATCTGCCGTTCAGCTCTTTTGCGTTCAGTGATGTCGAGAACAGTGCCGCGATACATTACCGGTGCTTCTTTATTAGTTGTATCGGCATGCAATACATTAGAAAGAACGTGCACCGGACCGTATTTCGGATTTGTCCTGAATTCGTGTGCAGGTATATCAATTCCCTGGAACATTTTGCTCTGTGCTTCTATCACGAGTGCCTGATCGTCCGGGTGTACATGATCGACAAATGCTTCATATTCTGGAACTTCAACGGACGGTTCAAAGTGCAGCATGTAATACAACGACTTTGACCACCATCGTTGATTTGTATGCGGAATGTATTCCCAACTTCCCAAACCCGCATGCATTTCCGCTTTTTCGAGCCGTTTCGCATACAGGTGCAATTCTTCTTCAGCCTTCTTTCGTTCGGTAATGTCACGGGCGATTCCTTCCAATGCAACAAGGTTATTCTGTGAATCTCTTACAGGTATGTTTCGCTGTTCAGTCCAGATGATGGAGCCGTCTTTACGGACCCAGCGAAAGATTAGAGATTTATCCGGATCGATACTTCCTTTCGCTGCTTCCTCCAACAGATGACGGTCATCCGGATGAACAAGTTTGAATCCGAGATCCGGATCGGCATAATGTTCTTCCGGCGTGTACCCGGTGATGCGTGTGGAAGAGGGGCTGACATATTCAAACCCGCGCTCCGGCGTGAATCGGTAACGGTAAATGAGATCGCGCGCATTTTCCGCAATGAGACGGAATTTTTGTTCATTCACGCGCAACGCTTCCGCCGTTTTCTTTCGCTCTGTAATGACTTCGGAAAAAAGTATGATACCGCCGATGTCACCTGCGGAGGCATACCAGGGACGAATCTCCCAGCGTATCCAATCCAGCGATCCATCCGCACGGGGGAACGGATCTTCATCCGCTTTCTCTATGGCTCCGGCAAGACACCGCCGGTGTATCTCTTTCCACCGATCGGTAATTTCCGGGAATATTTCGTAATGAGAGTATCCGACAACAGTTTCGACTGTGAGATGGTAATCGGCAATGAACCGTTTGCTTGACGCTATATACTTCATATCGCGGTCAAACATGGCGATGGCGGCAGGGGCGAATTCCACGAACAGTTTCATCGTCTGCTCGCTCAACTGCAGTTTTTCTTCCGATCGTTTTCGCTCGTCAATATCGCGTAAAAAATTTGTTGCACGCTTCAATCTCCCCTGTTCGTCGAACTCAAAGTGCGTATGCTGCTCAACCCAGAATTTCTTTCCGTTTCTGGTCTGGACAAGAAATTCAAGCGACATATCCGTTCGTTTTTCTGCTTTCCACCTTACATACGTCTCTTTCACGTACTCGCGGTGCTCCTCCGCAACCAACCGGAACGTGGATGAAGATCGAAGCTCCTGCATCGAATATCCGCTCAGGTAGAACAGCCCCGGATTGCAGTAGGTGAATCTCGATCTTCCGTCCGTTTCGTAATATGCCTGGCTGACATTCTCGACGATCGTACGGTACCGTTTTTCGTTTTCCCGCACAGTTTTTTCAGCCCGCGTCCGTTCCGTAATGTCCTGGATAGTTGTGAGGATGTGCCGTGTGCCGTCGATAACGACGACGTCCGAACCGATCAGTACGATACGTAACTCGCCTGAGCGTGCAATAATACGGACCTCTGCGTTGTGCACGCATCCTTCCCTCCGGAACTGTTCAGCAGTCCGCTCCCGGTCTCCCGGATCCGGATACAAACCGAGCTGTATGGATGTTTTTCCTATCACCTCCTGACGGGAATACCCGAGCATGCTTGTAAATGCCTCATTGACATCTTCAATGGCACCGTCGGGAAATCCGGACAGCACCATTGCGTACGGCGCTTTTTGGAAGATGATCGAAAACTTTTCTTCGCTTCGCCGCAAGTCCTGTTCCACGTTCTTCTGTTCTGTGATGTCGACGGCGATGACCAATTCCGCTTTTCTTCCTTTGAATATCAATGCATGCGATGTTATGCGCACCTGAATGAGCCTGCCATCTTTCTTTTTGTGTCTCCACACTCCGGCATCATCCAATCCGTCTCCAACGCGCTCTATGTTTTTCATCAGTGCAGGAATATCTTCCCGGGGGCGTATCTCCTTGATAGTCATGGAGGAAAATTCGTCGCGGCTGTAGCCGTATTTTTCCACAGCCGCATCGTTGACGGCAAGGAACTTGAGCGTCCCAAGGTCGTAGATCCACATCGGCAGTGGGTGATTGTCAAAAAGGTAACTGAATGTCTCAGGGTCCGACGGTAGTGGAGATGGGGAAGGTGAGTGTCTCTTTGTGGTTTTCATACGGCCGCACGGTATAGCATCATGGAAATTGTATCCATATAAATATGCTCATCTCGTGCGTAAAGAACAAACTTAAATCGAATCAAGATGTGAGATTTTTCTAATGTCAAAGGCTGTAAATCGGAGCAAAGAGTCTGTTGTTTTGTCTTCTTTCTGGCTCATTTGTCGGAGAGGTTCACAAAAAAAGTGATGCCATGACTGTGAGTCATGGCATCACTAAAACAAAGTTATCAATTACTCATCTACTCACACGCTTAACTGCTTTCCCCATCCGGGACTATCTTTAGATGTCGTGCCTCTTGTTTCTGCACCAGTAAAAAGAAATCGCACGTGCATCGAATTTATCGAAAAATGTCCCTTGCACGTCGCCCTTGCAACAGGTCGTCTCGATGTACCAGCAGAATCTTCCACTGTTATATCCTCTGTTGATAGTGTTGTATTTCGCTTCGGTTGCGGCGGGGCATACTCCCAATTCATTAACGTTAGCGCCCCCCGGCTCTTTGCCGCAGCGCATAAATTCCCAGCAGTTCAAAACATCGTGATTCATAGTACTCCGAAAAATCATAAATAGTGCATCAAAGATAAAAGTATTCTACGCTAGCTACAAGAAGATTAAGGGGGGATTACAAACTTCTAATGCTTTTACCCAACGGGAGTACGAATCAGGTGAGGTTGTTGAGAGTCTGTTGAAGATCGTTCAGAAATTTTCCCACGTGGTATCCATCCATCAATGCATGGTTCACTTCAACTGAAATCGGCAGACGCAACGTACCGTTCTCCTCGAAATATTTTCCGAAAGCAAACCTGGGAATGGATTCTCCTGTTTTGTGGTTTCGTGCGTGTGTAATGCTGGTGAACGACGTCCATGGAATAGAAGAAGAGTAGATCAGATCCAGATCGTGCGAGCGGGGATGCAACTCTTTTCGTTGAAGGTGGTCGTGAAGTAATTTTTTCCCTTCATCGTTGAATTCCTTCACGGTATCCGTGAACTGGAAATAGCAGAATGTAAATGTATTGTCGTCATGCAGCACAGTCGAACCGCAATGGATCGTGTCAAACAGAACGACATTGCCGTTCAGCAGCCGGAGCCGGAATTCAACTGTATCGTTTACGGTTCTGAGAACGTAGTAAAGCAGCGTAAGATTGAAAGAAAAATTGTTCTTTTTACTGAATGAGTGTAATCTTGTCGCGTCGATAGTGGAGCAGATATTGAAGAACGGATCGTCATACGTTTTGAAGAAATGGTAGGTATGTTTTCTATTCCACTTTTCTATGTCGAACGGTTGATACATACGAGTCTGCGCGAATGGAAATTTTTGTTTTAATGTAAAGAAGAGATGAAAGGAATGCAAGGAGGGAATGGCGGAATGTCTCTTTCCCTCCGTGACCAGAGAGATGATTAGTTATTTCAATACGGTCATTTTTTTTACAATTCGTTGCCCGTTTGAAGTTAAATGATAAAATAGGTTCACTTCCGGCTGACGCATAGTTCTTTGACGGGACTACACCGTAGACTTTTTCCTGATTCACCCGAAACCAAAGTCCACATCTCACCATTATCGGTCGAGTCCCAGATACCTTCTTAAGTACTGACGACGACATTTCTGACTCTGACCGCGAAAGACCAGACACTTGAGAACTTCCTATAATCATTTGACACGAACGGGGGGCAAATCAGATCAGCAGGAAGCGCCCGTTCACAGAGTAAAAAATGATTTATGACTTTTCATTTTTGATCAGGATTAAATTCCCAGAAATCCTTTTTCTTTATCCCCGTAGAGTCGCACCCAATCCCAACATATCCTTTTAATCCGATCGAACAACCGATTGCCCACTCGCGGATATCGCCCGGGAAATCTTTCTTTTTGCTCCAATCGTTTGTTGCGGGGTTGTACTCCCAGAGGTCTTTATATGTAGTTTCATATTTTCCCATCCCAACATATCCTTTCATTCCGATACTGAATGCACATGAGCTTGATCTCTTTGTCGATGGGAACGTTTTCTTTTCAGTCCATGTGTTTGTCGAAGGATCATATTCCCAGAAATCTACACAATCGTCGTACATGGCAAAACCAGTCCCAATATAACCTTTGTTTCCAATCGCGAAACCAACAGCATCAAATCGTCCTTCGCCGGGGAAATTTGCTTTTTTGACCCACGAATCTGTTGATGGATCATATTCATAAAGATCATTTCTGTAGATAAATATGTTGCCTGATTGCCACCCCGTTCCCACATATCCTTTTGTTCCGACTGAGAATCCCACTGCGCCCATGCGTACGCCTCCGGGCACCGATGTTTTTTTGGTCCACAGATTGGCAATCGGATCATACTCCCAGAAATCACTCGTCATTGATCCATTGGAACCGGTACCGACGTATCCTTTTGATCCAATCGAAAATCCGATCGCTCCGGCTCGAATTCCGCCGCCAAAATCAGCAATTTGTTTCCAAACATTTGTCGCGGGATCGTATTCCCAGAAATCCTTTCGTAAGACGCTGTCGTTGCCGGTTCCGATGTATAATTTTGAACCAATCGAAAAACCGACTGCTCCAGTCCGAGCCGTGCCTGCAAAGTCAGATTTCTGGACCCATTGGTCGGTTGCTGGTATCGTTGGATTTGGTTCAGTCGTGTTTTCCTTTTTGCAGTAAAAAAGAAATATACTCTGAAAAAGGAAAACTAAGGTGAATAAGAAACGATATGCTTTCATATATCCCCCGATATGAAATGTGGATATTAATTTCCATACGATTTACACGGAATCTTTGCGGATAACTTTATCTTGAATTTCTTAGGATCGAATTTCTGGCTGTGCCGGAGTAGGAAATAGGGAAGAAATAAATATTTCTATGTGGAAGGGAAATACTCCCAGAATCCGATTCGCGGCAGAAGCCGACGAATGAACCGGTGCAAACGTACAGAGAAACTAAAGTAATGTCAACTTAATTTATTTTTTTTGCTTTGGATTCAATATCCGTGCTGGGAGTGTCACGATCGACCAGATCGATTTCAGAACACCGTCGACTGCAATACCGACAAGTCGAAACGGGAGGAGAAGAAGCCACACAATCGGATACAGAACGAGTGCAAGCAGCGCGATGGGCCAGCAAAGAATAAGAAGAATCAGCCAGAGTAAGAATTTGATCATAATCTTTTAACCTCACTATCTATTGGAGAAGTCGGTAATCAGTATCCAGTAACCAGCATCCAGCAACCAGTATCCAGCATCCAGCACCCAGCATCCAGTAACCAGCACCCAGTAACCGCTATCCAGTAACCAGCACCCAGCATCCAGTATCCAGTATCCAGCATCCAGTAACCAGCATCCGTCACTCACCAGAAACCAACCTCTGCTGCGTCGCAAAATCGTACAACGTCAATCTCCGCAGGCGGTAATATGTGACCCAAAAGTCCCACAACGTTTGAATGCGCGCCCGGTATGCGTTGTCCTTTTCCGATTGTGCAAGAAAGAGATTCGTCACGTCGATCTTTCCGATAACAAATCTTTCACGGGCGACATCGAATCGTCTCTGCGCCACGGTGTCTGCTTTTCCGCTCAGAGCAACCTGCAGCTGCAATTGCTTGAAACGCAGCACCTGATATTTCACTTCCTGCTCAAGATTAAATCGTTGCGACGCGACCGACGTTTCAATTCGCGATTGTTCTGCTTCCGCGGCTTCAACCGCATGACTACCTGTTCCCCAACCGAATATCGGGACCTGGAACTGCACGCTGAACTGCTGTTGATCCAACAGGTTCTGGTATGCCGCGTCGAACGAATTCGCTTTCTGGTTCACTCCCACATTTGCCGAGATCGCCATGGAGATGGAGTTATTCGATTTTGCCTGACGAACGCTTCGCGCTGCATTCAGCTTTTGTATCTCAAAATCGAGTATGTCGCTCCTGTTTTGTAGTGCGTATTCGAATGCCGTTTTAGGATCGACTTCCATCATTGGAACATCTTCTGATGGAATAACATCGATAAGTGAGGAAGAAGTGACTCCAATTGCGTACCGCAGGTTGTTCAACGCACGTTCGTATTCAATCGTTGCATTGTCAAATTGTGTACGCGCATTCAAATACGCAAGTTCGCTTTGCAGCAGGTCGTTCTCCGCGATCTTTCCTACATTATACCTCCCTTTCGATACCTGATACAGCGTATCGTTGTTTTGGAGGTTCAAGCGGGCATTGTTCACATTCATCATCGCAAGATAGTAGCCGTAGAATTTATTTGTAATGTCGATTGCTGCATCTTCCATCGCCTCCACAAATTCCCTGTGCGCCGATTGGTAGTTGAGATCTTCCAATTCCATCGTCCACGCCGCAGTATTGATGGTGAAGAGCGGCTGACGCAACGAAAAGAGAAGAGGCGTTGATCGATAGTACGCTGCTTTCGTCTCAAGATTGTCCAATCTGTTCAATCCTGAAAAAATGGAGATCTCTGTTCCTGTCCACGGAATTTCCTGCGACAGCGCAACGGACAATGATGATTGCGCCTGCCGCTGCAGTAAGAATGAATTGCTTCCATCCGGCTGCGTGATGCTGTTGATCGAGCGGATGAACTGCGGAGCGTCGCCGACGAGCGAGAGTTGCGGATAAAATCCTGCCGAGTATGAACTGTAGTGATGTTTCTTATTGTTGTATGCGTCGCGCGCCATGCTTGCAAACGGACCGTTCAACTGTCCCATCTTGATGCAGTCAATTAAGTTGAGAGTGAGTTTGGAAGAGGACTCTTGAGAATGCAGAAGTGAGATGCAAAAAGTTGCAATGAGCAATCGTTGCAGTACCGTTGGTCGATTCATAGTGAATCCATAATGTTTAATCGCAGAATTTTAAATATGACTGAAACCGTACCCTTGAATCCTGAAACATGAAACTCAAAACTCTTGCTTCAAAAATCTGCGCTCTCATCTGCGAAATCTGTGCAATCATTATTCGTATCTCAGCGACTGAATCACATCCTGATCGGCGGCACGCTTTGCAGGGAAGAACCCGAACGTGATCCCGATGGTGATTGAAATTGCGAACGACACGAGCACAGACATCAGAGAGATGATGGTGATGATCCCCGCAGTTTTTTCAATGACGATGCTGATGGCAAAACCGAGGATGATGCCGACAAATCCTCCCGTCACGCTGATCGTTGTCGCTTCAGAAAGAAATTGGATCACAATATCTTTGCGCGTTGCGCCTACCGAGCGTCGAATGCCGATCTCTTTTGTCCGTTCCATCACCGACGCGAGCATGATGTTCATAATCCCGATGCCGCCCACAATCAATGAAATAGAAGCGATTGCTCCAAGAACGATATTGAAGATCTCTTTCGTCCGTTGTTCCTGTTTCAGCAATTCTTCAGGCACGGTGACTGAAAAATCGACAACACCGTTGTGCCGCCGCTGCAGCATTCTGCTGGCGACCTCCGCAACGGAACGGATCTGTTCCGTATCTTTTACGCGGACGACCAACCTGTCAATTTGGTGATAGTTGGTCACTTTCTTTTGTTCTTCACTGTTATCGGAATTCCCTTCACGTGAAGCATTCTGTACATCACGCTTAGTGATCAGTGAACGGTTCTTATAGCGCAGCAGCGCCGTGCTGACCGGCGTATAGATGTCAAAATTGTAATCGCGAAGCCCGAGGTGCTGAATGTTTTGTTTTGAAATATTCCGTTCCTTCATCACCCCGATGACGGTGAGCCACAACTTTCCGCATTTGATCTGTCTGCCGATCGGATCCTCGCGCGTAAAGAATTTTGTTCTGATCGAATGCCCGATCACCGCAACGGGAAGAGACCGTTCAAAATGGACGGGGGAGAAGAACGAACCTTTTTCAAGTTCATACCCGGAGCCGTGGAAGAAATTCGAATCGACGCCAACAAGTTTCGTTGAACGTTTCAATCCTTCGCGCAGCGCGTTGGTTTCCAGCACAACTTCGGGACTGGCATATTCGACACCGGGGATCATCGATTGGATACTGAGAGCATCTTGCAACGTCAACCCGGGAGTAAATTTCTTTTTCTCGTTCAGTTTTTGATTGTCCTCTTCCACCTTTCCTTCTTCTTGTTCGATGATCGGTGTGATGATGATGTTGTTGGTCCCGAGTAGTTTCATCTGGTCGAGAATTTCCTGCTGTGCGCCCCGCCCGATGGCGAGCATGGAAATGACCGATGCAACGCCGAAGACGATACCGAGCGATGTCAAGCCGGAACGGAGTTTGTTGCGGGTGATCGCATCGAAGGCGGTTGTGACGTTACTGAGAAACCGCTGTGAGAGGCGGAAGTCTTCGGTAAGAGTGGCGAGTATCTTTTGGTACTTCACGATGCCGACAACTCGTGAAGTTTCAATGAAGCAGCATCGGGCGGCGGAGCAAGGAATATTTCATCGTCTGCCGTGAGTCCTTTGATCACAACGGCGGCATTGTCGTTTTGCAAACCGAGTTGTACTTCCTGTTTGCTGACGCCGCCCCGTTTTACATACACGAATGTTTTTTCCCCGTCCGCATGAACGCATTCAAGGGGAATCGAAAGTGCATTTTCGATCCGCGCAGTAATGATCTCGTTCGCTGTGGTCATCGCCGGACGAAGCGTGGTGTCACGTTCGTTGATAAGAATGCGTACTTCGAATACTTTGGAATCGGAATTAGGTCGTTGTTCGCCGATGTTCGCAACGTTTGTCACCGTTCCGTTCAGTTTTTTATTCGGATCGGCGTCGAGTTTCAAGAAAACATTCTGATCGACAGCTATTTTTTGAATGTCGACCTCATTTACATACGTGATCGATTCCATCACCGTGAGGTCGGGAAGAGTAGCAACCGTCGGTTCCCATGGACTTAAGGTTGCACCGACTACCTTCTTCTTGCCGTTCCATTCACGAGCATACACGACCATCCCGTCTGCCGGAGCGAGGATGGTAAATTGTTTCAACGCATCCATCATGATCATCATGCGCTGGCGGTCTTTCATCAGGTCTGCCTCGACCGCTTGAATTTTTGCGATGGATTGCTTCGTCTTGGTCACGTAATTTTTTTCCGCCTGGTTCAGCGCGCGATCAGACCGGTCAAAATCGATCTGAGCTTGCCGCTTGACAGCGGGCGCTTCATAGGTCGACTGTTCGAGGACGATCTGTTTCTCTTCACGGCTATATTTCAGGTTTATCAATTCATCCCGCGCCTGAGACAACGTGAGCGTGCTTTCCAATTTTGCTTGAGTATACTGTGCCTCCAACTTTTGTACAGATAGTTCTGCTTCTTTTAATCTGTTTGCGATCTCTGCTTTGTCCAACTCCGCCACAAATTGTCCTTTTTTAACAACCGTTCCTTCGGCGATGAGATTTGAAATCTTCATTTGCCAGATACCCGCTGCGCGCGCTTGTTCCGGTCCTTTGATCTCAATTGAATTTTTTGCCTGCAATTCGCCCGTGGTTGTAATTGAGACAATAAATTCTCCCCGCGTCGGCTTGACGACCAGTTCGGTAGAAGCTCCGCTTTGGTCTGTAATGAGGAAGAGAAATAAAAGTATGACAACCATCCCGCCACCGGATCCGTACAACATCTTCTTTTTCATCGGCAGGGAAGAATAGGTAGAATAGAGATTGCGTATCTTCATGAAGCTGCTTTCTGCGGTTGTGTGAGGTGATTCCTTAGACGTAAGAATAAGGAAAAAGTGTCGCTGTTTTCCAAGAATCTATAAAAAAGTAAAGAAGAGTGGAGAGGAATGCAAGAAGAAGATTGTAGAGAAAACTAAAAGATGTTCAACAAATGCCTTTAAGATACATCACTCTTCAATTGAATAGGTCTCGTTCAGCCGAAGAACTGCACCTTCTTCTTGGCTTCTTCGCTCATCATGGAAGGATTCCATTGAGGCTGCCAGACAAGGCGAACGTCCGCATCACTGACTCCCGGAAGTGCAGCAACACGCTCGCGCACGGTATTGGCAATCTGGTTTGCTAATCCGCAACCGGGAGATGTCAATGTCATTTTCACGCCGACCCAATCGTCGATGATCTTCACATCATAAACCAATCCGAGATCGACAATGCTGACCGGAATTTCAGGATCGTACACATCTTTTAATGCAGCGTAGATCAGTTCTTTCGTGATTTCTTTCGGTTGTTCGGCTTGCGATTCCATGGTTTTTCCTTGATACATTCGTACTCTTCTGATTCAATATACACAATCTAACACAAAGATGGGATCAGGAGTTCAGAGAAATGTATGACAGCACGAACGGAACAACCAGCCAGAGAAGACCTTTGATCAAAAAGAACCAGAAACCAAGTTTGGCGATCCTTTTCCCAAGTCGGTTAAAATTCTGAGCATTATCGTCTGATGAACTATCGAATGTCCTCATGTGATGTCCTGATGCTTGCTCAGTGTTTGACAGGCTCTGTTTGCAGTGAATGAATAGATACGGTCGGATCTTTTTTGATGACCTTGTAACCCATATAGATGCTGACGAGTCCGATCAGTTCGGTGATATATAAAACTTCTACATGCCCGAATCTGGTGAATGTCCCTCCGATACCCGGCAACAAAGCACCGACAGCAATGAAGATATTTCCGAGGAAACGTTTATCCGAATGAGTCAATTTCCTGTACTGCATGGCTGAATAAACAGTGCCGCCGAAAAGAAAAATAAATGAAAATGTATTGATGAACGGCGAGAACATCCGCACCCATTGCCATTGCAGCGCCTTGCCGCTTAATCGTCCATCGGCTGCCGCCGAATAATCAATGGGAGAAAGGATAACAAACACTGAAGCGACGACAACGGTTGTAACGACGAGTGCCATCAGAATGTGCGCTGTTTTTTTCTTGAGCAGAAGATAGATCGTTCCCTGCGCCAACGGGTATCCCCCTAGCAGCGCGCCGACAATATACCAATATCTGAAGTTTGCTTCATTCCAACCGTACAAAGTGTTAATACTTTCCGCCAGTGTCCCTAATCCGAATGTCAAAACACCAACGGACCACCAGAATAAGTACAGCGCTTTCGGTTTTTGGATATAATGTGAACCAATTTCACGAAGGAAGTATATCGAGAAGATCGTCGTCAGAATCGGAACGTAATGGACTAAATGCATAATGATTTTTATAAAAAAGGGGAGCGGAATTCACCGCTCCCCACGGATAATGAAATGAAATGGTCTGTTATTGAATTTCGTACTTAAATTTCATGTAGCCGCTTGCACCTGCGTCATTGTAGTACGAGAGCATTTCGAACTTTGCGAATTTGCCATCCACCGTTTTTACGACGAATGTGCGGTCGGTGTACGGATTGAGTTTGTGTGTCTGCGGTCCTGCATACTTGAGGACGAATGTGCCGAGCGAGTACCGTTCCGGAGCGACAAATTCAATTTTGGGAAATCCGGATGTTCCTGCAGCATTGTAATAATTCAATGTGCGGAATTTTACCCGTGCACCGTTGATTGTCCGAACGACAAAAACACGGTTTGCAACGGGATTCAGTTTGTGCGTCGGAGGTCCGGCATAGAGGAAGCACTTGTTCCCGATCGCCAATGTGGTGTCGTTTACGTCGGTTTCAAGTCCCGTGACGAGAGCGGCACTTAAAGTCGTAAAATCTGTGTTGTCCAGCACTTTACCTGTCACTCCTTTATCCTTGTTTAATATAATGAGAGGTTCATTCGACAAGTTGATGGTCCATTTGATATCCCAATTTCCATCTGCGGTTGTTGTATCGCGGAGATCAAAACTATAGTAGACAGGCGTTGTCTTGATGTTGCGCGTGCTGTCTGTTCCGACCGTATCGACGATATCTTTTTTCAATCCGGTAACAGCGGAGGGATTTACGAGATCGAATTTCTGATCGACATACGTCCCCAGCACACCTAGTGACGAATTCAACACAATGCCTGGGAATGGGAATTGTCGAAGTGAATCGTCAGGTGAATATAATGTCGTCAATTTCAGATCCCACTGTTGCGATGATTGTACGGAATCCTTCGCTGAGAAACTGAAATAGACCGGCTTGGTTTTAACATTACTTGACGAAAATGTATTGGCACCTGTTACGGGGGGCGTTACTGGATCAGTTTTATCTTTTTCGCACCCGGTGTAGAGCAGAACGAAAAGTGATGTGAGAAAAATGAGTTTCTTCATATATGTAGTCCTACCTTTACTTTATGGTTGTAGTTGAAAACGAATTCCTGCAAAAAATTCCCTTCCCTTCGTCTGACCGAAGGGATATGTTATTTTATCAAATAGATTATTCACGCCGGCTGTTATGTCGAACAAGGTAAAAATTCTGCTCGTACAATTGACGTCCACGATAGTATATGCCGGGGAATAATAATATGTCGGACTGACAGTCTCTCCCCCGTACGCCGATGTATTCGTCTGTTCATCGACTACCGGCTGTTTGTCGTACCAGCGGTACCGCACAAAAATACTTCCGTCGATCGCAGGAATATCTATAGTGAGTTTTGAGTTGACGGTATGTTTCGAATGAAAGGGGAGAAGTTTTCCATGCTCATCGGTTGTTTCGTTGAAGTTGTATCCCACTGCAGCGTGAATGATAGAAATCGGGTTCATATCGATGTCGACATCGATTCCTTTTGCAGTCGCTGAGGAGATATTTCTATACGAAAAGACGACAGGTGATACCGATACATAATAGTAATTGATCAAATTTGTTACATCGTTGTAGTATCCGTTGATGCGGAACCAGACGATCTCATCCCGCGCATAATCGAATCCGACATTGTAACCGTGAGAAGATTCAGGCTGAAGGTTTTGGTTTCCCTGCACGGTGTATCCAATACTGACGTGATTGAAATCGAGGAACAATTCATTGATCGATGGGGAACGGAATCCGCGTCCGTACGATGCACGCAGCGTCAGCTGTTCGGTCGGTCGGAACAGTGTGCTAAATCGCGGCGCAAAGAAATCGCCGAAGCGGGAGTGATTTGAATATCGGGCGCCGGCATTAAAGGTAAAATCGCCGATAGCCCATTCATCTTCTCCATAGAGAATATTGTTGACGATCCTTTTCCTGCCGTCCAGCACTCGCTGCGAGGTCACCTGTTCGTCATTTGTTTCAACGCCCATTGTCAATGTACTGGTATTGTACGGAATCGTTGTCAATTGCAGGCGCGCGGTTTGAATTTGCTCGGTGGTAACACTGTTTCGTACGAGGTACCCTGCTCCTGTCTTTTCAGACGAGCCGTGATCGTTCGTTGAATAATTGCCGCTTGCCTTCAATATTGTTGCGCCGCCAAATGTGTACTGCCCGCTGCCGACGAACGAATATTTTTTGTTGTTGCCAAAATCAACGAAGTGGACATACTGATCTCCGCCCGCAAGCCACTCAAGTTCATCCTGGTAATAATCCCCTTTTAAATCGAATTTGAACCTGTCTGTAGAATTGCCGGCGATTTTAAAGGAGAGATTCTTCCTGTCGAATTCCGGCATCTCGCTCATAAAATCAGATTCATCGTAATCAATACCGAAGTATTTATTCAATCCGCCGCTCAATAAGAAATTCAATGAACTTCGTTCTCCAAAAATATCGGGCACGCCGTGCGACAATAAAAGAGTATAATCCTGTCTGCCGTTGCTACCGCCGGTGATCGCAGCATCAATCACAGTTGTTCCGTTCTGTGGTTCCTTTGTGATTATGTTGATGACGCCGCCGATCGCATCCGATCCGTACATTGACGACATCGGTCCTTTTACGATTTCAATTCGTTCGATCGATTGGATGGGAATCTGGTTGATATCGAGTGCATCGTCAATTTTTCCCGAAACCCGTTCACCGTCAACAAGAACAAGTACTTGATGGCTTCGAAGTCCCTGCAAACTTACATTCTGCGTTTGTCCGATCCCGGTTCCGATTTCAATGCCGGTTTGAGTCCGTAACACTTCGGAAATTTCAGACGATCCGCTTCGTTGCAGATCTTTTGACGAGATAACCTCAGTGATGACCGGTGTCTCTTTGAAGAGATGCTTTTGAAATGTTCCCGTCACCACAACTTCATTGAGGAGGAAGGGAGATTCTTCCAAATGTACATTGATCTCTGTTTCTTCCGCATCATCAACCGAAATGTTCTCAACAAACTTTCTCTTGTATCCGATTTGAACAACTTCGAGAGAGTACAAACCTTTCGTAAGGTTAGGAATAGCATAGAGACCGTTCTCATCGGTGCTAAAACGGAGTTTTTTATCCGTTAAATGAATTGTAACACCGGAGACTGTTGAATACTCATTCCCAAGAGTGACTTTTCCTTTAATCGTACCGGCGTTCAGATTAAAGAAGAGAAATGCCGATAAAAGTGTAAATTGTCCGATTTTCATTATTTTTTCAGCAATGTTATTGTATCAGTAAAGTATTCAGATAAATGAATTACTTAATACAATTCCAATTTCGTGCCAATGTTTTTGTTGAATTATCTGGATATGACCTCATAGACTCTAAAATCCGATGTCATCGGAGGTTTCTCACCACGCTGTTTCGCGGCAGTAATATCTGCGAATCCGCGTTTGTGCCCCTCAATAAATTCCGGTGACGTTGTCCAAGTATGAAATGCTTTTTCATTCTCCCAGAAGCTGACAATGAGGTAGTCGCCATCGTTTTTCTTCGGTCTCAATACCTGCATGTCGATGAATCCCGGCATCCGGTCAATGGCATGCGCTCTGGTTGCGAAGAGTTCCTCGAACCGCTCGCGGTAATTTTCATGGCATGTGATGTAGTTGATGGCGACAAAATTCTTGTTCGTTTCCACAGGTAGTGCTCCTTTAATCATTATTGGAATACACGGTGAGGTACATTCGAATTCGCAATGCTTCATCTTCCGTAACTTTTGCTTTCGGGTTCATTGCAGTCAATATAGTGTCCCATCCGGAAGAGGAATATTGTGTCGGAAGATATAAACTGTGACAACCGGAACATTTTGAAACATACAATGTTCTTCCGTCGCGCAATTCATCAATTGCCAGCTTGTTAAAGCGATCTTGTTTCATATCCTCTTCTCGGGGAGAGGGAAGAGAGGATGCGCAGCTCGTAAGGATCTGTGCCATTATACTGAACACGGCAAATAGTGTTAAGTAGTAAAAAGAGAGGCTGTTTGTTTTCTTCATTGTGACAATGACTATTAAAGATGAAATGAAAATAGAAGACGGGTTTGAACCTTCTCGTATTCTCCCAGATCAAGCAGTTGATTTTGGGTTGTTGCACCTTTGAAACTTTTTATCTGCGGCAGTACGGTCAGTACTGCCCAGAAAGATTCTGTCGATACGGCAATACTGGGACCGGCGAAAAGTGAAGAATGCTTTAGTTCGTTACTCATATAGACGGAATGTTGTCGCGCTTCGATGCCGACCGAGAAGCGGTTTGTGATATAATAGGTTATTCCAAGGTCGAATTCGGTAATGAATTCCTCTTCGATGTCTGTCGACCCGTTTACAACGCCGTACGACCACTCTTGTTCAGCAACAGCGTTAAAAGCGATAAGAATATTATTCAGTTGTTTGTCGAACAACAATTTTGCCTCAATTTCATTTTTATCAGGTCCTGCCGTCAATTCTCCGTACAATGCAAATCCGAACGGATCTGCTACCCGGTCCATCAACTTATATTTCCACTCGTTGGAAATACTGATAGAGTAGGAAGTGGATTTTGTTCCTCCGGCGGCATCGTCATTTGAATCTTTTGCACGCCACGAATAATTCAGATAGAGTGCCGACATCAGATGATCGGTGACGCCGAACTCGTATTCGATCCGTTGATCGAGTCTTCGATAGAAGTATGAACGTCCTCTGCGGTCGGTATTCCACAATTCAATTTCCCGCGCTCCTTTGGGCAAAACGGATGTTTCATATGTGAATGAAAATTTTCGTTCATTTGATTGTGCGGTATCGGGTAAGAACGCAACAAGGAATGTCAGCAGTACAAAAAAAAAGTATTTCATTTGGTGTTCCTGATTATGTGAATGAATATCAGGGCACCACAGTGCGGTAAAATTTCGATTGCTTCGCTCTCTTCCGTTCGCTATCTTACGAACAGGAAGAGCCGCACTGCGTGCTCTGTCTGGTTTGAAAGCGTATCACCACACCTTTAGCGAGGAAATCTGGTGATGCGCTTTTTTTATTTACTTTGAACGATCACTGTCTGACGATGTTGTATCTCCGCAAGTGAGCACGTTGAACAATGCGTATTCTTCCGTCGCCGTATTTCGGATCGAACCAACAGAACAACGCTGAACGCAACAATGCAAAGGGATACAATTTCTTGCCAGAGTGTTACGATGTAATCCATAATCCTACTCTATATGTTATGAACGTTCCCACATATGCGAGGAGCGTCATGTATGAAAATTGGAAAACGGGCCACTTCCATCCGTTCGTCTCACGTTTTACGACTGCTATTGTTGACATACACTGCATTGCCAGAACGTAGTACACCATAATGCACAATGCAGTAAGTGCCGTAAATGTCGGCAGTCCCGTTGCAGGATCTATATCTTTCTGCATCTGCTCGCGCAGTGAAATGGACGAATCGTCCGCGTTTTCAACATTATAGATCGTTCCCAGCGTACTTACAAAAACTTCTCTCTGCAATAATGAGGAGATAATTCCGATTCCGATCTTCCAATCAAAGCCGAGCGGACAAAGCTATGCGCCAATTTTTCGGAAGGAGTACCTTCGCCGAGTTTCGGATATGTTGCAAGGAACCAGAGAATGATCGAAACTCCGAGGATGATCGTTCCCGCACGTTTCAGAAAAAGTACCGAACGTTCCCACATGTGGAGTAATGTATTTTTCAACGATGGCATTCGGTACGGGGGCAGTTCAAGAATAAACGGCGGTCTGACACCTTTGAGCAAAGTTTTTTTGAAAATGAATGCCATCAAAAGTGCTGATGATAATCCAAGCAAGTACATCGATATCACCACCAACGCCGGCAGACCGATAAATCCGAAGAGAAGTGTATTTGGTATGAACGATGCGATCAAGAGTGTATACACCGGAAGGCGCGCGCTGCAGCTCATCAACGGCGCAACAAGGATGGTAACAAGTCTGTCCCTTTGATTCTCGATGGTTCGTGTCGCCATAATTCCGGGTATGGCGCACGCAAAAGAGGAGAGTAAAGGAATAAATGATTTCCCGTGGAGTCCGACTTTGCTCATGACTCTATCCATGACGAATGCTGCGCGTGCCATATAGCCAGTATCTTCGAGAAAGCCAAGGAATAAAAAGAGGAAGAGAATCTGCGGCAAAAAAGTAACAACCGCACCGACACCGCCAATTGCTCCGTTTACAATAAGATCATGTAAATCGCCGGGAGGAAGAATTGTTCCCACTGAATTACCAAGCCAATCGAATCCATTTCCGATCAATTCCATTGGGTAATTTGCCCAGGCAAATATTGTTTGGAACATAATACCCATCAGACCAAAAAATATGACAAAACCCCACGCACGATGCGTCACAACTTCATCAATTTTGTCATGAATAGATTTTCGCGAGTTTTTTCTATGCGAAACAGCCGATTTATAAATTTGATTGATCCATTTATACCGCGATTCGACAAAAATCGATTGTCGGTTAATACCCAATCTGTCCAGATTGTCATGATCCTGTTTTACATGTGAAAG